>NZ_JBHXNY010000012.1:0-9639 GCF_042719275.1 Nocardioides sp. NPDC058538
GACCAACACGGTCCCATCGGCGCTCGATAGGACCGTGTTGGTCTCGACACGCCTCCGCCTAGCGGCTCCGGCGGCTCGACCAGCGGGGCGTCACCTGTGGGCGACCGGGCCGGCGACGGCGTCGATGGGCTGCTCGAGGGGGATCCCGGAGCCGTCGCGGCGCGGGTCGATCTCGGGCAGCTCGATGGGCGCCCCGGAGGCCGCGGCGGCCATCGCAGGAGCGGCGCCGACCCAGGCGAAGACGATCGAGTCCTCGCCCTTGAGGTAGCGGTGCGCGCGTACGCCGCCGGTGGCTCGGCCCTTGGCCGGGTACTCGCTGAACGGCGTGGTCTTCACAGAGCCGGTCTCGGTCCCGGGCAGAGCGCTCGAGGAGCCGGCGACGGTGACGACCGCGGCACCCTCGGGAGCGTCGGCGGAGACGATCCCGAAGAAGACGACGCGGGAGCCGTGCGCCATCCGGACGCCGGCCATGCCGCCGGCGCTGCGTCCCTGGGGACGGACAACATCTGCCGGGAAGTGCAGGAGCTGGGCGTCGGAGGTGACGAAGACCAGCGACTCGGTGCCGGTGCGCAGCTCGGCCGCGCCGACCACCTCGTCGCCGTCGGCGAGCTTGATGACCTCCCACTCGTCCTTGTTGAGCAGCACTTCCGGGTTGACCCGTTTCACCACGCCCAGGCGGGTGCCGAGCGCGATGCCGGGACCGTCGGTGGCCAGCGTCGTGAGCGCCAGTGCGCGCTCGTCGGACTCCAGCGAGAGCAGCGCGGACAGCGGAAGACCGCCGGAGAGGTTCGGGTCGCCGTGGGTCGGCGGCATCGCCGGCAGGTCGAGCACCCCGAGACGTACGAGACGACCGCGGGAGGTGAGCACGCCGATCTGGCCTCGCGCGGTCGCCGGGACCACCGAGACGATCACGTCGTGGTTGGCGCGGCCGGAGCCGGTCGAGAAGGGCTCCGCGTCCGAGGAGCGGGCCAGGAGACCGGTCGAGGAGAGCAGCGCGAAGCACGGGTCGTCGGCGACCTCGAGGCTCATCGCCTCGAGCGCCGGGGTGCCGGCGGAGGCGAGCAGCACGGTGCGCCGCGGCGTGCCGAAGGTCTTGGAGACCTCGCCGAGCTCGTCGGAGACGACCTTGCGCAGCATCTCGTCGTCACCGAGGATCGAGTCGAGGTATTCGATCGTCGCGCGAAGCTCGTCGCGCTCCTTCTCCAGCTCGATCTTGGAGAACTTCGTCAGCCGGCGCAGCGCCATGTCGAGGATGTACTCCGCCTGCGGCTGGCTCAGGTCGAAGACCGACATCAGCCGCTCCTTGGCCTCGCCGGCGTTGTCGGAGGCGCGGATCAGCTGGATGACCTCGTCGATGTCGAGGATCGCGATCAGCAGCCCGTCGACCAGGTGGAGCCGGTCGGCAGCCTTGTCACGACGGAACTGCGAACGGCGGCGCACGACGTCGTAGCGGTGTCCCAGGAAGACCTCGAGCAGCTCCTTGAGGCCGAGCGTGCGCGGCTGCCCGTCGACGAGCGCGACGTTGTTGATGCCGAAGGAGTCCTCCAGCGGCGTCATCTTGTAGAGCTGCTCGAGGACGGCCTCGGGCACGAACCCGTTCTTGACCTCGATCACCAGCCGGGTGCCGTGCTCGCGGTCGGTGAGGTCCTTGAGGTCGGCGATGCCCTGGATCTTCTTGGACTGCACCAGGACCTTGACGCGCTCGATGATCTTCTCGGTGCCGATGTTGAACGGCAGCTCGGTGATCACGATGCCCTTGCGGCGCCCGAACGGCTCGATCCGCGTGGTGGCGCGGATCTTGAAGGAGCCGCGGCCGGTCTCGTACGCATCCCGGATCCCGTCCAGGCCGACGATGGTGCCGCCGGTGGGGAGGTCGGGGCCGGGGATGAACTTCATCAGCGTGTCGAGCTCGGCGCCGGGGTGCTTGATCAGGTGGCGCGCGGCGGCGATGACCTCGATCAGGTTGTGCGGGGCCATGTTGGTGGCCATACCGACCGCGATCCCGGTGGCGCCGTTGACCAGCAGGTTGGGGATCGCCGCGGGGAGCACGCTCGGCTCCATCTCCCGCGAGTCGTAGTTGGGCCGGAAGTCGACCGTGTCTTCCTTGATGTCGTCGGTCATCGCCTGCGCCGCCGGGCCCATCCGGGCCTCGGTGTAACGCATCGCGGCGGCCGGGTCGTCACCGCCGGGGGAGCCGAAGTTGCCGTGCCCGTCGATCATCGGCAGCCGCATCGCCCACGGCTGCGCCATCCGGACGAGGGCGTCGTAGATCGCGCCGTCGCCGTGCGGGTGCAGCTTGCCCATCACCTCACCGACGATGCGGGCACATTTCACGTGGCCGCGGTCTGGACGTACGCCCATGTCGTTCATCGTGTAGAGGATCCGGCGCTGCACGGGCTTGAGACCGTCGCGGGCGTCGGGCAGTGCCCGGGAGTAGATGACGGAGTAGGAGTACTCCAGGAATGAGGACCGCATCTCGTCCCCGATGTCGGTGTCGAGGATGTGCTCCTCGAAGTCGTCGGGTACGTCCTGCTTGGTCTTGCCGCGTGCCATAAGGGGCATTGTCTCGAATCCCTGTGCGAGTGCGACATCGGGCTCGCCGACAGTGCCGATTTCTGGATGCGGATCCGAGCCGAGTTGGTCTTCCGTATGCCGCGCATCCGCGTACATTGGCTGTAGAGATCAATCCGTCCGGAGTCACCGGTTCAACGCACATGGAGGTGCTTGAAGATGGCTGTCACCCAGATCGAGCTCGACACCGAGCTGCTCGAGGAGATCCAGCGGATCTCCGGCGCGACCACGCCCCAGGAGGCGGTGGAGTTCGCCGTACGCGAGCTCGTCATCCGCAACCATGAGGGCGATGCTCCCAAGCACGCCCAGAAGCTGGCGCGGAACTGGGACTATGACGGCTGGCGGGTGCTCAACGAGCGCGACCGCGCCAACGTCGTACGTCACTGACGGCGGCTGCTGCGCGCGAGACCCTGGCCTCTGCCGCTAGATTTCTCTCGTGACCGCGCAGCAGACCCCGCCGTACCCCTCCCACTGGGAGGCGGACGTGCTGCTGCGCGACGGGCGGACGGCCCACATCCGGCCGATCCGGTCGGCGGACAAGGACCTGCTGGTCGACTTCTACGACCACCGGGTCAGCGACGAGTCGAAGTACTACCGGTTCTTCTCGCCGATGCCGCACCTGTCCGCCCGCGACGTCGCGCGCTTCACCGAGGTCGACCACAAGGACCGGGTGGCGTTCATCCTGACCCTGCGGGGCCGGATGATCGCCGTCGGGCGCTACGACGTGGTCAAGCCCGGGGAGGCCGAGGTCGCCTTCCTCGTCGAGGACGACTACCAGGGCCGGGGGATCGCGCAGATCCTGCTCGAGCACCTCGCCCAGGCCGGGCGTGAGCGCGGGGTCACCAAGTTCACCGCCGACGTGCTCCCCGACAACGCGCGGATGATCCAGACCTTCCGCGACGCCGGCTACAAGGTGGCCAGCGTCTACGAGGACGGGGTCATCTCGCTGCAGTTCGGGATCGACGTCACCGACACCGCGGTCGGCCGCCTCGCCCTGCGCGAGCACGAGGCCGAGTCCGCCTCGATCCACCGCTTCTTCAACCCGCGCTCGGTCGCGGTCATCGGGGCCAGCCGGCGACAGGAGACCGTCGGCCAGGCGCTCGTGCGCAACCTGGTGATCGGCGACTTCACCGGCCGGGTCTACATGGTCAACCCCAGTTCCACCGCGGTCAGCGGCATGCCGGCGTACAAGAGCGTCCAGGACATCCCCGACGACGTCGACGTGGCCATCGTCGCGGTGCCCGCCGACGCCGTCCAGGACGTCGTGCTCGACTGTGCCGCCAAGGGCGTGCACGGGCTCGTGGTCATCTCCAGCGGCTTCGCCGAGACCGGCGAGGAGGGCCGCCAGCGGCAGCGGCGGCTGGTGAACCTGTCCCGCTCCTACGGGCTGCGGCTGATCGGGCCCAACGCGCTCGGCGTCATCAACACCGACCCGCAGGTCAAGATCAACGCCAGCCTTGCCCCGACGATGCCGCCGCGCGGCCGCGCGGGCTTCTTCTGCCAGTCGGGTGCGCTCGGCTCCGCGATCCTGGAGAAGGTCAACAACCGAGGCCTGGGCCTGTCGACCTTCGTCAGCGCCGGAAACCGCGCCGACGTCTCCGGCAACGACCTCCTGCAGTACTGGGAGGAGGACGTCTCGACCGAGGTCGTGATGATGTACCTGGAGTCGATCGGTAACCCGCGGAAGTTCTCCCGCATCGCCCGCCGCGTCTCCCTGCGCAAGCCGATCGTCGCCGTCCGCTCGGGCCGCACCACCCAGGGTGTCCCGATGGGTCACGCGGTCCGCAAGATCAGCGCCCCGCCGGCGGCCGTCGACGCGATGTTCCGCCAGGCCGGGATCATCCAGGTCGACACCCTCGACGAGATGTTCGACGTCGCCCAGCTCCTCGCCCACCAGCCGCTCCCGCGCGGCCGGCGGGTCGCCATCGTCGGCAACTCCGACGCCCTGGGCCTGCTGGCCGCCGACGCCGCCGTCTCGGCGGGTCTGCAGGTCAACAAGCAGGTTCCGCTGCCCACCGAGCCGAGCGCCGAGGACTTCGAGGACGCGCTCGACGCGGCCATCGACGACCCCGAGGTCGACGCGGTGATCTCGGTCTACATCCCGCCGCTCAACGTCTCCGGCGAGGAGATCGCCAACGTGCTCGCCGCGGTGGGGGAGCAGTCCGACAAGCCGCTGGTCACCAGCTTCCTGGGTGCCGAGGGTGTCCCCGAGCTGCTCCGTGTCCCCGACGTCGCCGGTTCGACCGCCGGTCGCGGCTCGGTGCCGTCCTACTCCTCGGTGGAGTCGGCCGTACGCGCCCTGGCCAAGGTCGTGGAGTACGCCGTGTGGCTGCGTTCCGCCGACGGCGAGACCCCGTGGCTCAGCACCGGCGAGTGCGACCCGCGCACGGCGCGCAAGATCGTCACCGACGTGCTCGCCGCGCGCCCGGCCGGGGGCGACCTGAGCCGCGAGGACCTGGGCATGGTGCTGGCCGCCTACGGCATCAAGCTCTGGAACACCCACAGCGTCAGCACCCTCGAGGAGGCGATCGCCGCCGCGGAGGACCTCGGCTGGGGTGTCGTCCTCAAGGCGACCGTCGAGAGCGTCCGGGAGCGGCCCGACCAGGCCCACGTCGTACGCAACATCGACGACGTCGACGAGATGACCGAGGCCTGGGAGCTGATCACCAGCCGGATCCCGCCCGAGACCGGCGGGTTCACCGTGCAGCGCACCGCGCCCCCGGGGGTCCCGGTCGCGATCCGCTCGATGGAGGACCCGCTGTTCGGCCCCGTGGTCTCCTTCGGCATCGCCGGCCCGATCACCGAGCTGGTGGCCGACAAGGCCTACCGGATCCCGCCGCTGTCGGAGCGCGATGCCGCCTCGATGGTGCGCGAGATCAAGGCGGCGCCGATGCTCTTCGGCTACCGCGGCGGCGACATGGTCGACGTCGACGAGATCGAGCGGCTCGTCCTCAGGGTCGCCCAGCTGCAGAACGACCTGCCCCAGATCTCCTCCCTCGACCTCTCGCTGGTCCTCGTCGGGCTCGAGGGAGCGGCAGTCCTCACCGCCGGCGCCAGGGTCGACCTGGTCGCCGATCCACGCTCGGACTGGTTCGTACGCCGCCTCAATCCCGCGGTGGGCGACACACTGCCCGGCTAGGCCACCGTGGAACCCCGTGGAAGGATGGGTGCCATGAGCACCCGCACCGATGATCTCGACCGCGCCGACGACCTGCGCGCCGAGATCGACCGCACCGGCTACTACCCCGAGGTGGTGGCCGACTGCGTCGCCTCCGCAGTGGCCGGAGAGAAGGTGTCCTCCTTCTTCCTGCACCACGAGCCGACGTTCGACCGTGACGAGGTGCGCCGCCACCTCTCCGTGCTGGTGCTGACCCCGACGAGGCTGATCCTGGCCCACACCGACGAGCACGCCGGCGACGACCTGCTGCCCGAGCCCTACACCTCGACCTCGACCGAGGCCGTACGCATCGACTCGGTGAACTCCGTGGTGGTGACCCGGATGATCACCAACCCGACCAAGGGATCGAGCAAGCCGGCCGAGGTGGTCATGACCATCGGCTGGGGCGGCGTCAACCGGGTCGACCTCGAGCCCGCGGGCTGCTCCGACCCCAACTGCGACGCCGACCACGGCTACACCGGCGTGCTCACCCCCGACGACTTCTCGCTGCGCGTCTCGGCCGCCGCCGACGGTCACGACTCGGTCGAGCGCCTGCTCTCCTTCGCGGAATCGCTCTCGGCTCGCACGCACAACCGGTGACCGGGTTCGTCGCCCCCGCCTACGGGGAGCGCTCACTGGGTGATGTCCTGCCGGCGGTCGCCGCCGCCATGGGCATCCCGTTGGGCACCTCCGAGGCGCGACCCGGTCTCGAGCTGCCCGCGGCCGCTGCGTACGTCGTCTTCCTGGTCGACGGGATGGGCACCAACCTGCTGCGCCGCTATGCGCACGCCGCGCCGTTCCTGGCCTCGCTGAGCGAGGACCAGGAGACCGGCACTGCCGGGGTGCCGTCGACGACGGCGACCAGCCTCACCTCGTTCGGCACCGGGCTGACGCCGGGCGGGCACGGACTGGTCGGCTACACCTCCCGGATCCCCGGCACCGAGCACCTGCTCAATGCCCTGCAGTGGCGCAAGGACGTCGACCCGGTCGAGTGGCAGCCCAACCAGACCGTCTTTCAGCGGCTGGGCGAGGCCGGTGTGCCGGTCACGGTGATCAACAAGCGCGTCTTCGGCGGCTCCGGGCTGACCATCGCCGCCCACCGGGGTGCCGAGTTCGTCGGCGCCGACCGGGTGGGGGAGCGGATCGCCTCGGCGGTCGCGCTCTCGCGGGTGCCGGGGTCCCTGACCTACCTCTACGACGGCGACCTGGACTGGACCGGCCACAAGTACGGCGTCGCCTCCTCGCCCTGGTTGCAGCAGCTCTCGATGATCGACGCCGAGGCCGAGCAGCTGCGGGACGCCCTGGACCCGTCCGTACGCCTCCTGGTGCTCGCCGACCACGGCATGGTCGACTCGCCCGCCACCTCCCGCACCGACATCGACGACTTCTCCGAGCTCCGCCACGGGGTCGCCCTGGTCGGTGGCGAGGCCCGTTTCCGGCATCTCTACTGCTCGCGCGGCGCGGTCGACGACGTGGTCGCGACCTGGTCGGAGACGCTGGGGGACAAGGCCGACGTGATGACCCGGGAGACCGCGATCCGTCGTGGCTGGTTCGGGCCGGTCACCCCCTCGGTGCTGCCGCGGCTCGGTGACGTCATCGTCGCCTCCCACGGGGAGCACGCGGTCGTCTCGACGAGCCTGTTCCAGTACGAGACGACGCTGGTCGGGTTGCACGGATCGCTGACCCCGGACGAGATGCTCATCCCGCTGCTGGTCTCCTGACGCGCTCGTCCCGGGCGCTGCTGTGCGCCAATCTCGCCGGGCGGGAATGACTCGCCGCACTAATGGTTACAACCTACGTATCCATTAGAAGGACACTTGTCGTGTCCGGCGGAAAGGCTTGTCATGGGTGAGCACAGAGTCGACGAGGGCCGGCGATGACCGGGCACTACGGGCAGGTCGCGTTCACGCCGCTGGTGACCGAGCACCAGGCGATCCACGGGAGCGCCGCCGCGTACGCACCGATGGCGGAGGCGGGTGACGCGCCGGACCGGATCGGCAGGGGCGAGGCCGCGTTCATCACCTCGCGCGACAGCTTCTTCCTTGCGACCGTCAACGAGACCGGATGGCCCTACGTCCAGCACCGCGGCGGACCGCCCGGGTTCCTGAAGGTCGTCGACGAGACGACACTGGGGTTCGCCGACTTCCGGGGCAACCGGCAGTACATCACCCGCGGCAACCTCGATCACGACGAGCGGGTCTCGCTGTTCCTGATCGACTACCAGCTGCAGGCGCGGATGAAGATCTTCGGTCGAGCGCGCGTCGTCGAGCTCGAGGACGACCCCGAGCTGGTCGGCTCGCTCGCTCCGGCCGGGAGCGCGGCGCGCGTGGAGCGCGGGATCCTGATCGACGTCGAGGCGTTCGACTGGAACTGCAAGCAGCACATCCCGCAACTGGTGCCCCTGGAGACGGCCCGGCACACCGTCGCTGAGCTGGCCGAGCGGATCAGCGAGCTCGAGGCTGAGCTGGCCGCCGCGCGTGGTGTAACGGCTGAACCCTAGACTGACCGTTAGAACTGACCGACAGAGATCGATGACGGAGGAGGCGGCCGTGGAGCTGCAGGTGCCGGTGCTGTACCCGACCCAGCCCCGGGCCGTACGTCTCATGAACACGATCTGGGCCGACCGGACGGGAGTGCACGACTCGCTGGAGAGCGTGGCGCACCTGGAGGCCTGGGCCGAGGAGGCGGGCCTCGGCCGCCACCCAGATCTGAACGAGCACGACCTCGGCCGGGCCCGGGCGCTGCGCGACGCCCTGCGCCGGCTGGCCGCCGACCTGACCGCCGACGGCCGGCCGGCCGCCGTCTCCGATGCACTCAGCACAGAGACGGCGCTCGCGGTGCTCAACGAGTTCGTGTCCCACTGCGCGCCGACGCTCCGCCACGGTGCGCAGGGTGGCTACGAGCGAGAGTGGCTCGCCGACGGCACCGGGCCGCAGCGGGAGCTGAACCTGGTGGCGCTGGAGGGATCCGAGGTGTTGGCCCAGCACACGCCCCACGAGCTGAGGGCGTGCGGCGGCCCCGGCTGCGTCCTGTACTTCGTCCGCGACCACCCACGGCGCGAGTGGTGCTCCGCGGGCTGCGGGAACCGGGCACGGGTCGCGCGCCACTATCGGCGGAACGCGTCCAGCTCTGAGGGTCCTGCCACGAGCCGCAGCGCAGCCCACTAGGCTTCCGCAAGTGGCTGAGCTGACCTTCTGGACCGGGACGATGGACGCGGGGAAGTCGACTCTCGCGCTGCAGACCAACCACAACCACGCGACTCGCGGCAGGGTGGGGCTGATCTTCACCGCCCACGACCGCTCCGGCGAGGCGGTGGTCACCTCGCGACTCGGTCTGACCCACGACGCGATCGAGGTCACCGACGACTTCGACTTCTGGCGCCACGCCGTCGACTCGCTGACCCACGGCGCCCGGATCGACTACCTCATCTGTGACGAGGCCCAGTTCTACACGCCCGTGCAGATCGAGGCGCTGGCCAAGATCACCGACGAGCTGCAGATCGACGTCTTCTGCTTCGGCATCCTCACCGACTTCCGCACCCGGCTCTTCCCCGGTGCCGCTCGTCTGGTCGAGCTCGCCGACCGGACCGAGGTGCTGCAGGTCGAGGCGCTGTGCTGGTGCGGCAAGCGGGCCACCCACAACGCCCGGGTCGAGGACGGCGTCATGGTCACCGAGGGCGACCAGGTCGTCGTCGGCGACACCGACGAGGCCCCCAGCGCGGTCTCCTACGAGGTCCTCTGCCGCCAGCACCACCGCCGCCGCCTGACCGCGGCCCGGGCCCAGTCGGTCTCGCTGGTGCCCGAGCCGCTGCCGTTCGGCTGACCCCGCGACGCTGGTCGAGCCGCGAGGCCGCCTGCGGCCGAGCGTGTCGAGACCAACACGGTCCCGTCGGCGCTCGATCGGACCGTGTT
>NZ_JBHXNY010000012.1:9649-159657 GCF_042719275.1 Nocardioides sp. NPDC058538
GGCGGCGGCGGGGGGGGGTCGCACCCCCCCGGCCGCGGCCGGGGGCGCTCGGTCCTCTGGTGTGGCCCCCCCCACGCCTCCGCCTAGCGGCTCCGGCGGCTCGACCAGCGGTCAGCGGTTGAGCGTGGGCATGGGCACGTCGGCGTACCTCGTTCCGACGGGCGTGCTCTGGGTGTCGAGCTGGACACCGGGGCGGCCGTTCTCGACGACGTAGGTCGCGCGGGTGGAGATCGGTGCGCCCGGGCGCTGGACGTACGGCACCACCCGGAAGTCGCTGGAGAGCTCCTCGGGCGTGACCTTGACGCGTACGTAGCCGCGCTGGCTGTTGAAGAACTTCAAGTGGTCGTTGGCGCGCAGCAGGGTCTCGCCGCCGGTGGTCATGTCGGCGCCGTCGCCGCCGCTGGCGATGGAGGTGCCGACGAACTCGCTGCCGACGACGGCCGACTCGGGGTCGTCGTAGTCTGCCAGCAGGTTGCTGGCGTAGTTGTGGTGGCGGTCGCCGGTGATGACGACAAGGTTCTCGATTCCGCTGGTGCGAGCGCCCTCGAGGAGCCGGTTGCGGTTGGCGATGTAGCCGTCCCACGGGTCCATGTAGAGAGTCTTCTTCTCGGTCTCGTCCAGGTCGGTCTCGGCCATCGGTGCCTGGTTGGCGAGCACCTGCCAACGAGCTCGGGACTGCCGCCAGCTGCGCTGGAGCCACTTCTCCTGCTCGAGACCCATCATCGAGCGCGACGGGTCGTAGATGTCCGGCGTCAGCTCCGGGCTCGCGGGGTCGCTGCCGTCGGCGTACGCCTGGTCGTCGCGGTACTGGCGGGTGTCGAGCACATGTGCGTCGACCAGGTCGCCGTAGCGCAGGCTCCGGTAGATCTGCATGTCCGGACCCTCCGGCAGCGAGCTGGCGCGGAACGGCAGGTGCTCGTAGTAGGCCTGGAAGGCAGCCGTGCGCCGAGGCATCCACAGCTCGCCCTGGGACTGGCTCCGCTCCTCGGGGGTCTCGTCGGCCCAGTTGTTCTCGACCTCGTGGTCGTCGGGTGCGACCACGAACGCGTGGGACTGATGGGCCGCCATCAGGTCCGGGTCGGACTTGTAGAGGCCGTACTGCAGGCGGTAGCGCGCCAGGTCGAGCGTCTCCCCGCCGACGGCGGGGGAGACCGGGGTGTTGCGCCAGTTGTTCTCGGGAGTCACGCCGGACTCGTACAGGTAGTCGCCCAGATGGAAGACGACGTCGACGTCCTCGTCGGCCAGGTGCCGGTAGGCGGTGTAGAAGCCGTGGCTGTAGAGCGCGCAGGAGGCGAAGGCGAAGCTCATCCGCGAGAGCGAGGAGCCGTACGCCGGGGCGGTCCGGGTGTGCCCGGTCTGGCTGACCTCGCCGGCGGCCAGGAAGCGGTACCAGTAGTCGCGGCCGGGACGCAGGCCCCAGACCTCGGGGTGGACCGAGTGGCCGAAGTTCGGGGTGGCGGTGACGGTGCCGGACTTCACGACCTTGCGGAAGAGGGGGTCCTCGGCGACCTGCCAGCGGACCTTGACCGGCTCCTGCGGCATACCGCCGAGACCGTCGGCGGCGAGCGGCTCGGGGGCGAGGCGGGTCCAGAGGACGACGGAGTTTGGGAGCGGGTCGCCGGAGGCGACGCCCATGGTGAATGGGTAGCCGGAGAGCGACGTGGCGCCCTTGACGGATACCGCGTCGGCGGGGATCGAGCCGGTGCCGAGCAGCATGGCTGCGGATGCGGCGAAGCCGGTCGTGGCGGTGCTGGAGAGGAGGGAGCGTCGGCTCAGCGAGTCGGGCAGGAGCATCGGGGGGCCTCCGAGAAGGGTGGAAGTGCTTGCCTCCACTCACTTCATCGGGGGCGCGTGAACTGCGCCCGACCCGCTGCCGACTCTGTCGGGTCGGGTCGCCGACGTAACACGGACCGGCCGATGGCCGATCCGTGAACGGGTTCACACCAGTCGGTTCACTCCGACTTGCCGCCGCCGAACATGATCTCGTCCCAGCTCGGGACCGAGGCGCGCTTGCGGCGCGCGGACGACTTCTTGGCCGGCTTCTGCTGGGACTCGTCGGACTGCTCGGGATCGGCCGGAGCCTCGGCGGCGGGCTCGACGATCGCCGGCTCGAGCTCGGGCTCGGGCTCGGCCGGGATCGGCGCCTGCTTGCCGGTCGGGGACTCGTCGCCCAGGAAGGCCTCGAGCGGGGTGTCGACATCGCCCCGAGCCGTCTTGGCCGGCTTGGCCTCCTTGACCGGCTGGGGAGCCGGGGGAGGAGTGACCGGGGCAGGTGCCGGGGCGGGCGCGGCCGGCGCTGCCGGAGCCTGCGCTGCCGGGGCCGACGGGGTCGAGCTCTGTGCGCGGCGACGCCGCGCGGCGAGCATGTCGTCGGTGATCGGCTCCGGCTCGGGCGCGGCGGCCTCGAGCTTCTCGCCGGTCAGCCAACGGGCGTCGTCGTTGTCGAGCTCGACGAAGTTGCCGGGGGCGTCGTAGGTCAGCTCGGCGATGCCCGAGCGCTCGGGGGTCTCGTACTCACCCGTGAGCTTCCAACGCCCGTCGGGTCGCCGGTAGGAGTCCCAGTTGACCGACTCGGGGTCGACGTACATCGTCTGGAAGTGGGCGCTGACCGCCTCGCCCAGGGTGCGGGCGGTGCTGGCGGCCTCACCGGGCCGCCGGCGAACGGATGCCTGCTGGGCGCGCTGTGCCATGTGCTCGCGCTCGGCGAGGACGGGACCGGCGAAGGCCAAGATCTTCTCGACCGTGGTGCCGGCGACAGCGGCGACCTCCTCGGCACTCTCGCCCGAACGAATACGGGTCTGAATGTCACGGGGCCGCAGGCTGCTGCTCGGGGTCTTGTTCACGGTTTGCTCCGATCGGCGGGTCGACACAGCCTCGAGTGCTGCACGGAGACGGTCGTCGATGTCGGCGGTGTATTCACGGTCCTCGTCATCGACGAGAAGCATGCGTAAACCATCGTCACTGACCGAGATGAGCCGCAGAAGGACGGGACCAGCCTCATCCGGTGCCTGCTCTTCGAGCTGGCCCGGAGTCAGGGGCAATCCTTCGGCTGACATCCTCTTCTCAATTCTAGATACGGTTGTGACGACCCTACGCCACAGACCTGCATCGTATTGGGTGGCCGTGCGGCGTGGCCGTGGCATTTGGGGTTTTTGCGACGAACGAGGCGACCATTCGGTGGTGGAACAGACGCTGACCCTCCTCGTGCTCGACCTGGTCGGGTGCTTCGTCTTCGCGATCTCCGGCGGCCTGATGGCGGTCCGCAAGGAGCTCGACATCTTCGGCGTGATCGTTCTCGCCTGCGTCACCGGTCTCGGCGGCGGCTTCCTGCGTGACATGGCCATCGGCGCGACGCCGGTCGCCGCGCTCTCCGACTGGCGCTACCTCGTGGTGCCGATGGCGGCCGGTCTGCTGACCTTCTACTTCCATCCGGCGCTGGGCCGGCTCGGGCCGATGATCAACGTCTTCGACGCCCTCGGCTTGGGGCTGTTCGTCATCGCCGGGGCGGTCAAGGCACTCGACTTCGGGCTCTCCCCGCTCGCGGCCGCGATCATGGGACTGGCCACCGGTGTGGGCGGCGGGGTGATCCGCGACGTGCTCGCCGGTCAGGTGCCGACCATTCTGCGCCGCAGCGTCTTCTACGCCATCCCCGCCTTCGCCGGCGCCGCGGTCGTGGCCTTCGGCCTGTTCCTCGCGCTGCCGCAGCCGCTGGTGATGGCCACCGCCTTCGTCGTCTGCGCCGGCTGGCGGCTGTTGGCGATGTGGCGCCACTGGGAGGCGCCGCTGCCGCGAGGCTCCGCCTCGGTCTGACCCTCAGTGGTCCGAGCAGCAGGGGATCTGGTGGCGCATCTCGAACGGCACCAGACCGGTGGCGGAGCGCTGGACCAGGAGTACGCAGAGCCCCTCACGCCACACCGGCCGTGCGAACCCGGTGAGATCGAGGGCGTCCCCGGGTTCCAGCGAGATCCCGGCCAGACCCTCGACGGCGTCGACGACGCTGTCCGCCTCGACGGCGGCCACCGTCGTGACGGTCTCGATCGCGGTGCGTCCCGGGTAGCGGGCCAGTCGCCCGGCGGTGCGCGCGGCGGCCTCGTCGATAGCGGGGGAGTCGGGGGTGACGTACGCCTGGGGGAGCTGGTCGGCGAGGATCGCGGTCAGCTCCTCGACCGCCGGGCCACCGGGCCAGTTCAGGACGGCGACGAAGCGGCCGGTCGGCTCGCGCACGACATGGGTGCTGATGACGTATGCGTCCTCGGACTGCCCCGCGCCCAGGGGCCGTTTCGGAATGCGGAAGCGCCGGCCAGACGCCGCCCATCGCCCGCCCTGGCGGCGTTGCCGCCTCTCGACAGACGCCCGGTATGCCTTCGCGGCGGCGCCTTGCCAGGACGAGCGCTGGACGACGTCTGGCTCGGCGCCGCATTCCGAAACGGCCCCTAGCACCTCGTCCAGGCGGTGGACGAGGTGCTCGGCGGCGGCGAGGTCCCGGGCGTCGGCATCGACGGCCAGGGGTCGGGTGGTCATCGAGTCGGGACGACCCAGACCGGGTTGGTGTAGAACCACAGGTCGACCCACGGGTCGGCATCGCCGACGACGTCGATGGCGGGACCGGCCGGGTCGATGCTGGCGCCGAGGTAGCCCGGCTGGGACCGGTTGGCGTCGGTGCCGCGGACACGCACGTAGAACGCCTCCTCGACACGGCCGAGGTCGTAGCGAAGCTGGAAGGTGCCGGTGCGGCCCGAGGTGTCGGTCTGCTCGATCACCTTCGTGTCGGGCGCCTTCCAGATGTCGCGGTCGGAGACGTACGTCGGGTCGACCGCGCCCCGGATCACGTCGACCCGGTTGAGGATCGGCAGGAACTGCGACCAGTTCGGGACGTCCTGGGCGGCGATGGTGACGACCAGCGAGATCCGGCTGCCCCTCTTCGCCGCCAAGGTGCCGCCGAGGCTCTCCGAGCCACCGTCGGAGGAGACGACGCGTACGTCGACCGACTTCACCAGCGCGCCGTGGTCGACCCAGACACGGCCGTTGCGCAGACCCTTCATGACCGCGCCGTAGCTGCGCTCGGAGGTGCCGACGTGGGTGCGGCTGTAGTAGCCCGGCCAGAAGTCACCGGCGGTGGTGTTGAGGGAGCCGGCGTAGACCGGGTCGCCGTAGCGGCCGTTGGCGTTGAAGGAGGCCGAGTCCGACCCGTCGGGGCGGCGCGAGGTGGTGCCCCAGTTGACGTGAGAGTCGGAGTTGGCGCTGATCGACCACGGCTTGCCCTCGGCGAGCAGCGAGTCCCACAGGCCGCCGACGGTCGAGGTGAACCAGTCGAAGCCGCCCCAGGAGCGGTAGGACTCGGCGGGATAGCCGGGGAAGGAGTTCGGGCCGGCGGAGTTGCCGTAGTAGCCACGGGCGCTGCCGGGGCCGTAGCCGGCGGGCAGCCCTGCCGCCTGGTGGCCGGGCGCGCCCTCCCAGCCGATCGCGATCCGCGGGTCGGCGTCGCGCCAGGCACGCACCTCGTGGGGGCTGTCGATGCCGTTGCGGGCGGGGTGGTTGGCCAGGAAGAGCGCGTCCGCGACGCGGCGCTTGTCGACCTGCTTGCCGAGCCACTGGATGCCGGCGACGGCGAGCGCCTCGTTCTGCGGGGAGTTGCCGCTGGCGCCCTTGACGGAGCCGTCGTAGTCGTTCTCGAACTGCTTGAGCACCGCGACCTCGTTGCGCCCAGGGGCGACGAAGACGGTGCCGTGCTCGGCGGCCGGGATGTTCCACTCCAGGCCCTGGAAGATCAAGGTGTCCTTGAGCACCTTGCGCGCGGCCACGATGTCGGGATTGACCAGGTCGACGCCGAGCTTGGCGTGGGTCGCGCCACCGTGGTCGGTGATGACCAGCCAGTCCAGGCCGTACGCGGCGCCGTGCTGCGCCTGGTCGATGACCCGGTACATCGCGTCCGAGCTGTGCTGGGTATGGATGTGGTGGTCGCCGGCGAGCCAGTGCCGGATCGTGGCCCGGTTGCCGCTCCTCGCGGTGGCGGTCGTGGCGGTCTCGGCCATCGCCGGGGTCACGCCGGTCATGCCGGCCATCCCGGCCGTCACGGCGCCGGCGATGCCGGCGGCGCGGAGCAGGTTGCGCCGGGTGACCTCGGCGGGCCGCAGGTCGCTGTCGGACGCGTCCGAGGAGGCGGCGAGGGTGATCTCGTCGACCTCGTGGGAGTGAGTGTGGTCGTGGCCGTGCGCGTGGGCGTGCTGGTGCCCGTCCGGCCCGTGCGAGTGGGGGTGGTGCTCGTGTGACACGTTGAATCCTCCGCTTGGATAGGGCGTCTTCCGCGTGCCCGAGCAGCGGCGCTCAGAGCAAAGCGGCGCCGGATGGCCGCTGTACGTCCGCCGGTCGCCCTCCCGGTGAAATTTTGCCGAGGCGTCACCCCCGTCGCCCGAGGCGTCACCCCCGTCGCCCGAGAAGTCACTCAGGGGGACCGAGACGTCACGCGCCCTTGCAAGTAAGGCTAGCCTTACTCCCGTGACGACCACCGACCGCCGCAACGAAGACGCCGAGACGCTCGCCGACCTCCTCGGAGGCGCGCGGGGTGCGATCGACGCCACCGTCCCGCCGGTCGCGTTCGCGGCCGGCTGGCTGGTCAGCGGAGAGCTGTGGATCGCGACCGTGGTGGCGCTCACGGTGGCCGCGACCGTGGCGATCTGGCAGTGGCGCAAGGGTCGCAAGCCGCGCGCGGTGCTGCTGGGCGTGGCAGGGGTCGCGGTCGCGGCGATGATCGCGCTGCGTACGGGCCGGGCAGAGGATTTCTTCGTGGTCCAGCTCGCCGCCAACGCGGCCAGCGCCCTGGTGTGGGTGGTCAGCATCGCGTTCCGCTGGCCGCTGCTCGGCGTGGTCGTCGGTCTGGTCCTGCGTCAGCGCGGCGCCTGGCGTCGCGACCCCGTCCTGCTACGGGGCTATGCGCTGGCGAGCTGGGTCTGGGTCTGTCAGTACGTCATCCGGGTCGCCGTCTTCGGCCCGCTGTGGTGGTCGGGCGACGTGGTCGCCCTGGCGATCGCCCGGGTCGCGCTCAGCTGGCCCCTGGTCGCGCTGTGCCTGCTGGTGAGCTGGTTCGTCCTGCGGCGCTCGCTGCCCGAGGATCATCCCGGGCTGCGCCATCCTCAGGTGAGCGCTGCCTGAAGCAGGTCGTAGAGCCGCCGCGTGGCGCGCTGCTGGTCACCGTCACGGACCACGAGAGCGAGCCCGGCGCGCACCTCCGCGTCAATGATCGGCGTCGCAACCAGATCGGTCCCGGCTGCCATCGACTCGGCCAGCACGCAGACGCCCAGTCCGCGGGCGGTCAGCCCGAGCAGCGTCTCCGGGTTGGACCCGGACAGGTCGACCTTCGGCTCCACGCCCGCCCGCGCGCACGACTGCTCCAGCGCCGTGCGTACACCCGTGCCCGGCGGGATGCAGAGCACCGTCTCCTCGTGGAGGTCGGCGAGCCTCGGCCGGGCGCCGGCGAGGCGGTGGCCGGGCTGCGTGATCACCGCGAGCCGCTCGTCGCTGACGGACTCCGTGGCCAGGCCGTCGATGACGGGTCCCGCGTGGGAGATCAGGCCGAGGTCGAGCTCGCCGGCCAGTGTACGTCGCTGGAGGCGGTCGGAGGTGTCCTCGACGAGCTCGACGCTGACCCCGGGATGCTCCCGGTGGAAGGCGGCGACGGCGTCGAGGAAGCCGGGGATCGTGCAGCCGGCGATCATCCCGAGGCGCACCTGGCCGTGGATCAGGTCGCTCAGCTCGTCGGCGCTCTGCCGCACACCTTCGATCGCCCGGATCGCCTCACGAGCGCGGGGGAGGAGCGTCTCGCCGGCGTGGGTGAGACGTACGTTGCGGGGACCCCGGACGAGCAGATCATGACCGAGCTCGCGCTCGAGCTTGGCCAGCTGGGCGCTGATGCCCGACTGGCTGACGTGGAGGCGCTGGGCCGCGGCCGTGAACGAGCCGTGGTCGACGACGGCGACGAAGTAGCGGAGCTGTCCGATTTCCATCACCGTTGATGCTAGCAAGTAGCAGAACTATCTGTTTGAGTGTTCGCTGGCGTCGGGTCAGGCTGGGAGATGAAAGCCGAACCGACCTGAGGAGATCCGATGACCGCATCCGCTGCCGAGCTCGCCGAGGCGTACTTCACCGCGTGGCAGGAGCGCGACTTCACCCGCCTGCGCGCGCTGCTGGCCGACAACGTGAGCTTCGCCGGCCCGCTCGCCACGATCGAGGGCGCCGACGAGTGCGTCGCCGGACTCGAGGGCATGGCCCAGGTGCTCGACAAGATCGAGGTGAAGGAGCGGCTCGCCGAGGGGCCGAGCGTGATCACCTGGTTCGACCTGCACACCACTGTCGCCGAGCCCGCCCCCACCGCCAACTGGATGCGCGTCGAGGACGGGCTGATCACCGAGATCCGGGTCGCCTTCGACCCGCGCGGGATCCTCGCCGCTCGCGGCTAGATGAGCTAAGCGACCTGCTCGTCGCGTGGCTGGGTCCGGGCGGTCTCGCGGATGACCTCGGCCACCAGGTCGGGGTCATCGTTCATCGGTACGTGGCCGCAGCCCGCCAGCCACCGGTGCCTTGCGTGTGGAAGCCGCCGCGCGGCCACCTTCGCCTGGTAGGGGAGCAGGGTGAGGTCGCGCGACGCCCAGGCGATCGTGGTGGGGACATCGGTCTGCGTCGGCCCCGGGTGGCTGTAGCGGTAGGCCCCGCCGAAGAACGTCCTGATCCCCGCGCGCGAGGCGACCATGTTGGCCGTGTCGGCGGCCGCGACGGCGGGGTCGAGGCGCTCCGGGTGGGCGAAGAAGCAGCCCATCGTGACCGTACGCGCCACCCTCGACTGCAACAGCGACCCCGCCACCGGCGCCAGCGGCCGCGCGACCGCCTGGATTCCGGCGAACAGGCCCCTGACGTAGAGGTAGTCGACGCCGTTCATCCAGAACCCGGCGGGGGAGAGGGCCGTCACCGACCGCGCGTGCCCGGCATCGGCCATCTCCAGCGCGAGCAGCCCGCCGAGGCTGTTGCCGGCGACGTGCGGCCGCTCGATCCCGAGCTCCTCTCGGAGATCGTTCAGCTCGTAGGCCACCGCCTCCCGCACCGTACGCCCCGCCAGATCGAACGCCGGCGACTCACCGTGCCCCGGCAGGTCGATCGTGATCACCTCGAACTCGTCGGCCAGCCGCTCCACCACCCCGCCCCACGCCTGCCTGCGGTGCGCGATGCCATGGATCAGGAGCAGCGGCTCCCCGCTGCCGGTCCGTTCGTACGCGAGCATCCTCGCTCCTTCGGTTGCGCCTTTGTGTGTCCTGCCGATCGCCAGGAGCGTACGTCCCGGCCTGGCCCGAATGTGGGTCCGGCAAGCGGATGCGCTAATGTTTCACCCGCAACGCGTGATTGGCGCAGTGGTAGCGCACCTCGTTCACACCGAGGGGGTCACTGGTTCGAACCCAGTATCACGCACCACCTCGAAAAGGCCGTCTGACCTGCTGAGAAGCAGATCCGGCGGCCTTTCTGATTCGGTTACGCGCGCGAAGCATCGGGAGTTGCCGCGCGGTCGATCTCGGCTCGACCGCGCTCGTCGATGCGCTGGCGCGTCCTCGCGCGCCCTCTCCATCGCTTCCCTGGCCCGTGGGCGGCCGAGCGCTATCACGTGCTCTCGCCGACCCGCGGCATGACGGCGATCGAGTGGGTCTAGTGACACTCGTTTGACGATGGTATATTGGTAAGGCCATTAGTCATTCGAATAGAGGAGTTGAAGTGCCCAAGGTTGTCTACGTCGACGAATCCGGTGTCGAGCGCACTGTGGATGCTGCGCTCGGGGCCAATGTCATGGCCTCGGCTGTCCGTAACGGGGTCCCCGGGATCGTCGGGGAGTGCGGCGGCAACAACTCGTGCGCGACCTGTCATGTCTGGGTGCGCGAGGAGTTCCTTGATGTGGTCGGCGCTCCCGGCGACCTCGAGGACGACCTCCTCGACCTCGGTGTCGAGGACCGACGGCCTGGGAGCCGCCTGGGTTGCCAGATCGAGATGACGGCCGAGCTGGATGGGCTCGTGGTCGATGTTCCTCCCTCGCAGTACTAGGCCTTGCTTAATGGATTAATGGTCTGATAATTATCTTGATGTGGCAACGGCCACAAACGAAAGGACGATGTAGTGCTCAGGAAAGAGATCAACGATCTGCTGACGCAGACCGGCCCGGGGACGAAGATGGGCGACCTGTTCCGTCGCTACTGGCAGCCGGCGCTCCTTGCCGAGGAGCTGCCCGACAACGACTGTCCGCCGGTCCGGGTCAAGATCCTCTCCGAGCGGCTGATCGCCATCCGTGACAGCGAGGGCAACTACGGCCTGATGGACGAGTTCTGCGCCCACCGCGGTGTGAGCCTGTGGTTCGGGCGCAACGAGGAAGGTGGCCTGCGGTGCCCCTACCACGGCTGGAAGTACGACTACACCGGCCAGGCGATCGAGGTGCCCAGCGAGCCCGCGACCAGCAACTTCTGTGAGAACGTCAAGCTCAAGAGCTACCCGCTGGTCAAGATCGGTGACGTGCTGTGGACCTACATGGGTGACCCCGCCCACCAGCCGCCGCTGCCGGAATGGGAGGCCTACACGGTCCCTGAGAAGCAGAACTTCACATCCAAGCGTCTGCAGGAGAGCAACTGGCTCCAGGCGCTCGAGGGCGGCATCGACTCCAGCCACGTCACATTCCTGCACTCGGGCAACCTCAACACCGACCCGCTGTTCAAGGGATCGAAGGGCAACGAGTACAACGCCGGCGATCTCAAGCCGTTCTTCGAGGTCGTCGACTACGAGGGCGGCCTGCTCATCGGTGCCCGCCGCAACGCGGAGGAGGGCCACTATTACTGGCGCGTGACGCCGTGGGTGCTGCCCAACTTCACCATGGTCCCGCCGCGCGCCGATCACCCGATGCACGGCCACTTCTGGGTCCCGATCGATGATGACAACTGCTGGGCATGGAGCTTCGACTATCACCCGACCCGTGAGCTCACCGACACCGAGGTCGAGGCGATGCGCGCCGGCAAGGGTGTTCACAGCGCCAACGACGATGCCTACCGCCCGTTGGCCAACAAGGACAACGACTACCTGATGGACCGCGAGGCTCAGAAGCGGGGCGAGACGTACTCCGGCATCCACGGCATCGCCCTGCAGGACTCTTCGCTCCAGGAGTCGATGGGCCCGGTCGTCGACCGCACCAAGGAGCGCCTCGTCGCGACCGACGCCGGCATCATCAAGGCCCGTCAGAAGCTCCGCAAGGCCGCGCTGGCGCTGGCCGAGGGTGTCGAACCCGTCGGCAACCGTGCCCAGGACCAGAAGGTGCGCTCCGTGGCAGCCGTGCTGCCCAACGACCAGCCCTTCGTCGAGGGCATCGGCGAGGCGATGGTCGCCAAGCCCGGCGTCCCACAGACCACGGTCTGAGGAGGAGCCCGTGTCAACACCCACCCAGATCAGCAGCTGCGCTCGCGCGACGACCACGGAGGAGGCGCGCTTCCGTATCGACTACCCGCTCGCGGCGGCACGCAACACGCGTGTGGTCGCCCTGGACGCCGCTGCCGAGGTGATCGTCCGTGCGGCCGCGGCAGAGGACTGGAGCCAGGCCAGGTTCTACCGGGCGCACGACCCCGGACACGACCTGGTCACCATGGCGGGCGAGACGGTCCAGCTCGCCAGTGAGCTCGAGAAGAGCAACACCGTCGTGATGGTGTCGACCGCGGGCGAGAACGCGGAGGCCGCGGCCACCATCGGTGCCGCCTGCAAGGTGCGCGGCATCATGACGGCCGGCCTGGTCATCACCCCCGGACAGGTGAGCAGCGACGCGCTTCTCGTGCTGCGGCCGTATGCCCGGATCCTGCTGGTACCCGCCGACGAGGACGACCTGGTCGAGCTGTTGAGAGCGACGCGCGCATGAACACCGAGAAGGTCACCCTGCAACGGCTGCAGGAGATGAAGCAGACGGGCGAGAAGAGCGTCTGTGTCGTCGCCTGGGACTACCAGATGGCCCGGATCGCCGATCGTGCCGGCGTCGACATCGTCTCGGTCGGCGACACGGTCGGCGTCAACCTCTGGGGCCATGACAACCCGCTCGAGGTCACCATGGAGGAGATGATCGTCATCGCGAAGGCGGTCCGCCGCGGCGTGACCCGTGCCCTGGTGAGCGTGGACTTCCCCTACGGTCCGCTCCAGGAGGGCACCGACGCGGCGGTGAGAGCGGCGATCAGGCTGGTCAAGGAGACCGGTGTCGACATGGTCAAGCTCGACGGCGCTGCCGACTATCCGGAGGCGGTCGAGGCCGTCGTACGTGCCGGGATCCCGGTCTTCGCCCAGTTCGGCGTCACCCCGCAGACGGCGTTGCGATACGGCGTGGCGTACACAGGCGCGGCGACTGCCTCGGACGCGGTCTCCGAGGAGATGCAGGCCGAGATGGTCGTCGACGCCAAACGGCTCGCTCGGGCCGGCGCTTCGCTGCTGAACTTCACCAACTCCGGTCCTGTGGTCGGGCCGGCGGTCGTCTCGGCCGTGGACGTGCCGGTGCTCGGCGGTTTCGGGGGCGGCCCCTGGCTGGACGGCCGGATCCGGATGGCGACCGCGGCGATCGGCTACCACGCCAAATGGCTCGACTCCGAGCCGGACACCTACGCCAACGTCGCCAAGACCGTGTACGACTCGCTGAGCACGTACGCAGCCGACGTCCGTGCCGCCCGCCAGATCCGTGGCGGCGTGCCGGTGCCACCAGGCAATTGAGAGCCAGGAGCAGACCATGCCATATGTCCACATCGACGGCATCAGGACCAGGTACGAGACCGTCGGCGACGGCCCGCCGATCCTGATGTTCAGCCCGGGCGGGTTCGACTCGAGCCTCGACAACTGGACCCACTTCGGCCGCTACCGCGACCTCGGGTTCGTCGAGGCCTTCAAGGACCGCTACACCTGCGTCGTCTTCGACCGCCGCGAGTCGGGGCAGTCGGGCGGTCGCGTGGAGCGGCTGGACTGGCCGGTCTACGTGACCCAGGCGCTCGGCCTCCTCGACCACCTCGGGATCGAGCGGGTGCACACGATGGGTGGCTGCGTGGGTTGCTCGACCGCGGCCGCGCTCGCGGTCGCGGCTCCCGAGCGGGTACGCAGCATGGTGCTGTTCTCCCCGGCCGGGGGCCCGCGCTACCGGCAGGCCCAGCATCGCCGGTTCGTCCAGCATCTCGCCTTCGTCGCCGAGCACGGCCTGGCAGCCGTCGTCGACCTGGCGCGCTCGACGACCGCGGGCTTCAGCAAGGACCCGCGCGTTGGGCCGTGGGCTGCGCCGCTGCGCACCGACGAGGCGTTCGCGAAGGAGTACGCCTTGATCGAACCGGAGCGCTATGACGTTGTCGTGACCGGGGCAGTGCGGGGGCTCTTCGACCGCGACACCGTGCCCGGGGTCGAGGCCGAGGACCTGATGACCCTCGACGTACCGGCGCTGATCGTGCCCGGCCAGGACACCTCGCACGCACCGTCGGCGGCGCGCTACCTCGAGGAGTGCCTGCCGGTGCACGAGTACTGGGACGTTCCGGTAGCAGAGCAGACCCCGCAGACCGCGCCGGCGCGGATCCTGGCCTTCTTGGAGCAGCACAGCCTGGACCGGCATTGACCCTCGTCGTGCTGCGCCACGGTGAGAGCGAGTGGAACGCCTCGGACCGATTCGCGGGGTGGGTCGACGTCGGGCTCACCGCGACCGGGCGTGACGAGGCGCGTACGGCCGGCCGGCAGCTCCGGGCCGCGAGTCTGGTCCCGGACGTGGTCCACACCTCGCGGCTGGCGCGAGCGGTCGACACCGCCGATCTGGTGGTGGCGGGATGTGGTGGCCCGGCCTCCGCCGGGCTGCGGACCGAGCTGCTCAACGAGCGGCATTACGGCACGCTGCAGGGGATGCGCCGCGCTGACGCGGTCGCGCGCTACGGCGCCGGTCCGGTGGCCCGCTGGCGGCGCGGCATCGACGGCCGCCCACCGCGCGACGCAGAAGGCCGCGGCGAGAGCCTCGCCGACGTACGCGCCAGGCTGGAGCCGTACGTGGCCAGCACCCTGTTGCCGCAGTTGGCCGCGGGCCGCACCGTGCTCGTCGTCTCGCACGGCAACACCATCCGGATGCTGCGACGGCTGGTCGAGGGGCTGAGCGATGAGCAGGCGTGCGCACTCGAGGTGCCCACCGGTCAGCCTGTCGTCGTGCAGGCTCAACGTCCCGCGTCGTACTCCTCGATCTGAGCCAGCCGCTCGGCGTGCACGCCACCCTTGAACGGCGTGCTCAGCCACACCTCGACCAGCTCCAGGGCCTCTGCGTCGTCGAGCGCCTTGGCGGGGATGATCATGACGTTGGCGTCGTTGTTGCCGCGGGAGATCTCGGTGGCCCAGCCGGACCACGCGATGCCCGCCCGGATGCCGGGGCGCCGGTTGCAGGCGATCGACTCGCCGGAGCCGCTGCCGCCGATGATGATCCCGCCGTCGGCGCGGCTGGCCAGGATGTCGTCGCAGACCGCGCCGCACAGCGGCGGGTAGTGCACCTCGCCGGCCGCCGTGTCGACGCCATGGTCGGTCAGCCGGTGCCCTGCCGCGGACAGACGCTCGACGACGAGCGCCTTGAGTGCGACGCCGTTGTGGTCGGCAGCGACGGCCAGCCGCCGTGGAGTCATCCCTCCAGCCCGAGGGTCTCGGCGGCGAAGACGTCCTCGAGCGCGAGCGGCCTGGTCAGGATCCCCTGGGCGACAGCGTTCTCCATGAGCTTCTCCAGGGCGGCGCGGTTGGCCTCGACCCCGTACGGCAGGGGGTCGATCTGGCCGGTGATCTCGGTGAACCTCGAGAAGTTGCGATCCTGCTTCGTCTCCGCCAGGCCGTCCTGGAGCCGCGCGACGTAGCGGCGCTTGGCCTCGGTGAACGCCTCGAAGGTCGCTGTCGCCAGACCGGGGTTGGCCTCGAGGAGCTCGTCGCGGACCACCACGAGGTGGTTGACCGGGATGAAGCCAGTCTCTTTCAGCGAGTCCCAGGCGGCGTTCGCCGGAAGCAGGGGGACGACGGCGTCGTTCTCGATGCCCGCGTTGACGACCGCGTCGAGCTCGCCGGCGAGCAGCAGCTCCTCCAGGGCGCGGCCCTCCGGGGCCGCCTCGACGTTCGCCGGCGGGACGTACGTCGCCACGTGCTCGTCGCCGGAGAGGACCCAGGTCACCGAGGACAGGTCGAGGCCCGCGTCGGCGAGAGCTGCCCGCGCCCATACACCTGCGGTCACGGTGTAGCCGCGGTTCACGCCGACGCGCCGGCCGGCCAGGTCGGCGGCGGTCTTGACCGGTGAGTCCGCGAGCACCTGGGTCTTGGTGTGGTGGAAGTCGCGGACGATGAAGATCGGCAGCGCGGTGAACCTCGCGCCGTGCTCCTTGGCGGTCAGGTAGGTCGTCACGGCGAGCTCGGCGACGTCGTACTCGTCGTTGCGCACCATCTTGCGGAAGCCCTTGACGAGGACGGGCTCGTCGGCGAACGACAGTGTCCAGCCGTCCGGTTCGACCTCGTGTGAGATCAGCGCCTGGTTCGCGCCCTGGGCGCGGGTGAGGGTCTTCAGCTCCGGCATCGGCTCTCCTGACGTGAGACGGGGGAGAGGGGCAGCGGGTGACCCCTCTCACATTTGAATGATAGTGTTGGTCATACCATTCTGCCAATGCCAGTTCATAAGGGAGAGTCCATGACCGACAAGGTGCTCGCGGCAGTCCGCACCGCACCCGGCACGACCGAGATGCGCGAGTTCGACAGGCCCCGGATCGATGCCGACTCGGCCCTGCTCCGGGTCGAGGTCGCAGGCATCTGCGGCACCGACGTGAAGCTCTACTCCAGCCCGCCGACCACCCCCGCCACCAAGGGCGAGGTGATCATGGGCCACGAGAACGTCGGGGTTATCGCCGAGGCCGGCGAGAACTTCCTGCGCCGCCACGACGTCGAGATCGGCGACCGCGTCTTCCTGGAGCACTACGTCGCCTGCTTCAGCTGCGAGTGGTGCCGGATCGGCGAGTACCGCCACTGCGAGGCCACCGACTGGCGGACCAACCCCGACGCCCGGCGCTTCGGCTACACCTCCGCCGGCTTCGAGGGCACGCTGTGGGGCGGCTTCTCCGAGTACATGTACCTGCCCTGGAACTCGGTGATGCACAAGATCCCGGACACCATCACGGCTGAAGAAGCCGGGCTGGTCATGCCGCTGTCCAACGGCATCGAGTGGGCGCTGCTCACCGCCGGCGTCGGTTACAACGACACCGTCCTGATCCAGGGCCCCGGCCAGCAGGGCCTGGCCCAGCTGGTCGCTGCCAAGACCGCGGGCGCCGCCCATGTCATCGTCTCCGGTACCACCCGCGACGCGAAGCGCTTCGAGCTCGCCAAGGAGCTCGGTGCCGACGCGACGATCGACGTCCTCGCCGAGGACCCGCGCGAGAAGGTCATGGACCTGACCGGCGGTCGCGGCGTCGACTTCGTCCTCGACTGCACCTCCCGTGCCGGCACCGCCCCGGTGCTGCTGGGCGTCGACGTCCTCAAGCGCCGGGAGGGCACCCTTCTCATCCAGGGCGAGCTCGCCGCCTTCCCCGACTTCCCGGTCAAGAAGGTCACCGAGAAGTCGATCACGATCAAGTCCGCCCGCGGCCACTCCTTCAACGCCTGCGAGCTCGCGGTCGCTCAGCTCGCCTCGCACCGCTACCCTCTGGAGAAGCTGGCCACCCACCGTTACGGCATCGACCAGGTCGACCACGCCATCCGCGTGCTCGCCGGCGAGACCGACGAGGATGCGATCCACGTCTCGATGATGCCCGACATGGTCGGCCAGGCCGGCGGGTCGGTTCGCTGATGCCCGTCGTCGTCACCAACCCGCCGCGGGCGGCCAGCGAGCTCGTCGATGCCCTGGGGGCGTACGGCGTCGCCACCATCCACGAGGCACAGGGGCGCACCGGTCTGCTTGGGTCCCACCTGGCTCCGATCCAGCAGGGCGTACGCATCGCCGGCAACGCCGTCACCGCCACCGTCGCCCCCGGCGACAACACCACGATCGGCGTCGCGGTCGAGCAGTGCGGCGAGGGCGACATCCTCGTCGTCGCACCGACCGCGCCCTGCGACATGGGCTACTTCGGCGACCTGCTCGCCACCTCGCTCCGTGCGCGGGGCGTACGCGGCCTGGTGATCGAGGCGGGCGTACGCGACGTCGCCGACCTCAACGAGATGGGCTTCCCCGTCTGGTCCAAGGCGATCTCCGCCGAAGGCACCGGCAAGGGCAACCTCGGCGACGTCAACATACCCATCAGCATCGGCGGCCGCATCGTGCATCCCGGCGACGTGATCGTCGCCGACGACGACGGGGTCGTCGTCGTCCCGCGGCTGCGGGCCGCGGACGCGATCGCCGCGTCGAAGGCGCGCGAGGAGAAGGAGGCGAAGGCACGAGCCCGGTACGTCGCCGGCGAGATCGCCCTCGACGTCAACAACATGCGTCCCCTGGTCGAGAAGGCGGGCACCCGCTACGTCGACTACGAGGAATGGGTGAAGGAGCAGCAGGCATGATCATCGACGTCCACGGTCACTACACGACGACCCCGCGAGAGCACCAGGACTTCCGCGACGGGCAGCTCGTGAGACTGGCCGATCCTGCGATGCCGGTGCCGTTTCCGGCCCGCATCAGCGACGACCAGATCCGCGAGAGCATCGAGCACAACCAGCTCAAGGTCCTGCGCGAGCGCGGCGCCGACTTCATGCTCTTCTCACCAAAGGCCTCCGGCATGGAGCACCACGTCCCCGACCGCGACGTCGCGGTCCATTGGGCGCGCACCTGCAACGACCTCGTCCACCGGGTCACCGAGCTCTTCCCGGACAGCTTCGCCCCCGTCGCGCAACTGCCGCAGACCCCGGACGGCTCGCTGGGGCGTGTGGTCAAGGAGATCCAGCGCGTGGTGACCGAGCTCGGCTTCGTCGGGGTCAACCTCAACCCGGACCCGTCCGGCACCTGGGCGGGCCTCCCGATGACCGACCCATACTGGTTCCCGGTCTACGAGGCGCTCGAGGAACTGGACGTCCCCGCGATGGTCCACGTCTCGACCGCGTGCAACCCCAACTTCCACACCCTCGGCGCCCACTACCTCAACGCCGACACCAGTGTCTTCGCACAGCTGCTCCAGTCGGACCTGTTCGAGCGGTTCCCGGGCCTGCGTTTCGTGATCCCGCACGGCGGGGGAGCGGTGCCCTACCACTGGGGTCGCTACCGCGGCCTGGCGATGCGCTACGGCTGGCAGGACCCGGCCGAGCTGCTCGACAACGTCTTCTTCGACACCGCCGTCTACCACCAGCCCGGCATCGACCTGTTGACCCGGGTGATCCCCGCGGACAACATTCTGTTCGCCGCCGAGATGCTGGGCGCCGTACGTGGTGCCGACCCGGAGACCGGCTTGGAGTGGGACGACACCCTGCAGTACGTCGAAGCCTCCGGCCTGAAGCGGGAGGAGCTCACCAAGATCTATGAGGCGAATGCGCGCCGGGTCTACCCGCGCCTGGACCAGCGCCTGACCGCGATGGGGCGCTGATGGGGAACCTCCATCTCTCCTTCGCCTGCGGCGACTACGACCGCACCCGGGCCCTCGAGGATGGGTCCGTCCGCGCGGACGGCATCGACCTGACGTACCTCCGTCTGCCGGTCGAGGAAACCTTCTTCCGGATGGCACGACACCAAGAGTTCGACATCGCCGAGATGTCGCTGTCGACCTACCTGGCGACCCTGGATCGCGACCCGGTCCCCTTCGTGGCGCTGCCGGTCTTCACCTCACGACAGTTCCGCCACGGTGGGATCTTCGTCAACGCCGACGCCGGCATCGAGAAGCCGTCAGACCTGCGAGGCAAGAAGGTCGGCAACGCCGAGTTCCAGCTGACGGCGAACGTCTGGATCCGCGGAATCCTGGCCGACGAGTACGACGTCCCGCTGGACTCGGTCACCTATCTCACCGGCGGTCAGGAGGCACCCGGCCGGATCGAGAAGGGCGCGATCAGCACCCGCTTCGAGGTGACCCCGATCCCGCCCGACCGGACGCTCAACGAGATGCTCCATGCCGGTGAGATCGACGCGTTCTACGGTCCCCGGATCCCGAGCTCGTTCGGGCGCGGCGACGGCCGCGTGCGCCGGCTCTTCCCGGACATGGTGGCCGCGGAGAAGGACTACTACGCCAGCACCGGGATCTTCCCGATCATGCATGTGGTCGCGATCCGGCGCGAGGTCTACGAGCGGCACCCGTGGGTCGCCCAGTCGCTGACCAAAGCGCTCACCATCGCCAGGAACCAGGCGTACGAGCGGATCTACGACGCCTCCGCGCTGCGGTTCATGGAGCCCTGGATGATGCCTCACCTGGAGGAGGCGCGAGCGCTGCTCGGCCCGGACTACTGGTCCTACGGCCTGGAGGCGAACCGGCACGTCCTTGACGTCTTCTGCCGCTACCACCACGAGCAAGGACTTTCCTCCCGGCCTCGGACCGCCGATGAGCTGTTTGCGCCCGAGGCGACCGAGTCCTTCGTGATCTGAGACCGCCCCACCCCACCAGAAAGGCAGCGCCTTGGAAGCAACCGCCAGTCACCTGCTTGCACGTGACCTGCTCATTCAGTATGCGAAACCGGGCACGGACGAGGTCGTCACGGCCGTAGATTCCGTCGACCTCGAGATCAGTCGCGGCGACTTCGTCTGCCTCGTCGGTCCCTCTGGCTGCGGCAAGACGACGGTGCTGAACGCAGTCGCGGGCTTCGTCCCGACCAGTGGGGGAGAGCTGACCCTCGATGGGCGCGTCATCCCGGGGCCAGGCCCCGACCGGGCGATGGTCTTCCAGCAGCCCAACCTGCTGCCCTGGCGATCCGTGCTCGCGAACGTCACCTACGGGCTCGAGATTTCGAAGGCCTGGTCGAAGACGGAGGCCCGCGAGCGCGGCATGGAGCTGATCGAGCTGGTCGGCCTCACCGATGCGGCGAGCTCCTTTCCGAGCCAGCTCTCCGGCGGCATGCAGGCACGGGTCAACCTGGCCCGCGCGCTCGCCGTCGACCCGGAGATCCTGCTGCTCGATGAGCCGTTCGCGGCCATCGATGCACAGACCCGCGAGGTTCTCCAGGCCGAGCTGCTGCGGGTGTGCGCGGCCCGGGACGTCACCGCGCTGTTTGTCACCCACGACATCTCCGAGGCGGCCTTTCTCGCCGACCGGGTCGCCGTCTTCAGCCCTCGACCCGGCCGCATCGTCCAGGAGATCACGGTGCCCTGGGAGCGCCCTCGGGCGCAGGGCATCAGGCGTACGAGGGAGTTCGCCGACCTGCACGACGAGATCGCCGACGTGCTGTACGCCGCCAAGGAAGGAGCCCGATCATGAGCACGACGACCACGGTGAAATCGCCACCACAGGCGAGCACCCCGGCCGGCGGACGGCCAGCGCGCAGGCCGTGGCTGTCGCCGAAGTTCCTCGTGGGAACCGCAGCGGTACTCACCGCGCTCGTCGCCTGGCAGGTGGTCGTGCTGCTGGAGATCAAGCCACGTGGCGTACTCCCAGGGCCATTCGACGTGCTCGACGAGGGCGTCTCCATGTTCCAGCAGGCGTCCTTCTGGGCGGACATGGGGGCCAGCTTCCAAGAGCTGGTGATCGGACTCTTCTTCGCCGTGCTCGTCGGGTTGCCGCTGGGACTGCTGATCGGCTGGTATCGGCCGGTCGACTGGGCACTGTCGCCGTTCATCACGTTCCTCTACGCGACGCCGCGCATCGCCATGACACCGCTCATCATCGTCTTCTTCGGGTTCGGCATCACACCGAAGGTCATCATCGTGTTCCTGATGTCGGTCTTCCCGATCCTCATCAACACGGCGCAGGGCATGCACGCCCTCGAGCAGGGCGTCGTGCGGGTGGCCCAGTGCTTCGGCGCCAGCGACCTCCAGCTCTTCCGCACCGTCGCGCTGCCGGGCACCGTCCCCTTCATCGCGGGCGGCCTACGGCTCGCGGTTGGCCAGGCGCTCATCGGCGTCTACGTCGCCGAGCTGAGCGGTGCCCAACACGGCGTCGGGATGATGATGAACACCGCTGCCCAGCAGTACCAGTCGTCGAAGATCTTCGTCGGCCTCTTCGTATTCGCGATCACTGGCGTGGCGCTCACGGCGCTCCTGCGCCGTGTGGAGGCGCACTTCGCATCCTGGCGCCCCGCCAGCCACTGACCGTCCAACCCCACGACAAGGAGAGACAGATGAACCAAGGAACCTGGATGAAGCGGGGTGTCGTCGCAGCGGCCCTGATCGCGGTCGCCTCAGCCACACTCACCGCCTGCGGCGGCGACGAGTCGGCGGACGGCCTCACCACGATCAAGGTGAGCTACAGCGAGAAGGTGGCCGACAACCTGCCGCTGTGGGCCGCGAAGGAGCAAGGCTTTTTCGCGGCGCATGACCTCGAGGTCGAGCTCGTCAACCTGGACAGTGAGAAGGGCTTCCCGGCGTTGCTGTCCGGCCAGGTCGACATGGCCGCCATCGGTGGCACTCAGGTCGTCTCGGCCGCTGCGGCGGGAAACGACGTCAAGATCCTCGGCGCGGCCACACCTGTGCTGCCCTTCGAGCTGTATGCGGACGTGGCCACCGGTGTAGAGCTGAAGGGCAAGAAGGTCGGCTACACCTCGAAGAGCGGTTCGCAGTACGTCGGCACGGTCGAGGCGATCAAGGCTGCCGGCTTGGAACCGTCGGACGTCGACCTGGTGCCCTTGGGCAACGTGTCCAACGTCAACAACGCACTGCTGAGCGGGGCCATCGACGCGGCCGCGACGCATCCGCCGGCGAGCTTGCAGTTCAAGAACGCGGGTCTGCACCGGCTGGTGGACCTGGCCAAGGAGGACATCCCGTACATGAACGTCAGCTACGTCGCGCTGACCTCCTACAACGAGGAACACCCGGAGGTGTTGGACCAGTTCTTCGCTGCCTTGAAGCAGGGCACGGACTTCGTACAGAGCAACCAGAAGGGCGCCACTCGGATCCTCGGCGACTACCTCGGTGAGGACGATCAGGCGGCACTGGATGACGCATGGAACTACTACACCTCCGAGGTCATCCAGGAGGCTCCACTCGCTTCGCCGGAGCAGCTGGAACTATCGGTGGAGTTCCTGGATGGGTCCGTCGAGGGGGTCGAGGACGTGGACCTTGATGGCTTGATCGACCCCTCCCACGTAGAGAAGGCATTCGGGACCAGCTGACTCCCCGAACCGGCGGTCGCGTGGGCGGGCGGCATCATCCGCCGACCAGGTCGCGGTACTTGTCGTCCCAGTACTCGTACCGGTCGCCGGTCATCTCCTCCTCCGGGACGCCGATCGTTTCGACCTCGTCGATCGGTGAGGGAACTCCCTCCACGGTCGGGATCCGGTGGACGTCGGCGATGGTCTGCTGCCCCTCGCTGAGCACGTAGTCCATGAACAGCATGGCGGCCGCAGGGTGCTCGGCCGCCGACATGAGGCCGGCGCCGTTGGGACGGACCACGACGGGCTCCACGTGCTGACCGTCGAGGTTCCACGCCACCGGGGCACCGTTGTCGGCGGAGGCGCCGTCGACGGTGTGCTGGTAGATCGAGAGGGCGATGTCGAGCTTGCCGGCCGAGAGCATGTCACCCATCGTGCTGTGCCCCTTCTCGACCGAGGCGTTGGCCGCGATGCCGGCCCACATCCTGTCGACCTCCTGCTCGCTCATGCCCCGGTCGAGGTAGTAGGTGGAGACGGCGGCGTACCAGTCGATGTCGCTGAGCTCGAGCGAGATGAGGCCCTTCCACTTCGGGTCGGCGAAGTCCTTGATCTCCTTCGGCAGGTCTGTGGCCACGACCTTGTCGGTGTTCCAGCCGACGACGAACGCGTTGAAGTAGTGGGAGGTCCAGCCGTCCATCTGGCCGTCCTGCCGGACGGCATCGCGGTACTCGCTCTCGTAGTCGTAGAGGAAGCCCTGGTCGGCCATGATGTTGAGCTCGTTGGCGTTGTTGTCGACGAAGTCGACCTTGAGCTTGCCCGCGCTCCCTTCGGTGAGGAGCTTCTGCAGCACCGTCTCGGAGTTGCCGCGGGTGAGCTCGACATCGATGTCGTACTCCTTCTCGAAGCCCGCGATGATCGTCTCCATGTCGGTGTTCGAGGTGTATACGGTCAGCTGACCCTCCTCCTCGGCGAGCTCGGTCAGCTCCGCCTCGCGTTCCTGGCCGCTGAGGCTGTTGATCCTGTCGTAGACAGCCGTCGCGTCCGCGTTCGCCTCCGGCGCGCCGCCAGCGACGGGGCTGCCGCCACATCCGGTCACGAGTAGTGCGAGAGCGAACGTTCCGGCCGTTCCCGCGAGAACCTGGTGCTTCATCCTCAACTCCATTTCTTCTCGAGCTCGTCGACCGACAGCACGTCGGCGTACTTGGTGGCCATGTCGAAGAGGTTGTTGCAGTGCGCGAACCAGGATCGGTCGAAGCACGCGTCGTCGACGACGAAGGTGCTGAAGCCGTTCGAGCACGAGTCGACGGCCGTTGCCCGGACACACCCGGAGGTCGATACGCCGCAGACGATGACCGACTCGACCTTCTCGCGCACGAGGAAGACCGAGAGCGGCGTCTGGAAGAACGCACTCGCCTTGGCCTTCTCGAGCACCCAGTCGCCTGTCTCGGGAGCGATCGTGTCCGGAAAGTCGCCGAAGCCGTCCGCGAGCCTGGCGCCGCTCCTGGGCTTCTTCGTTGCTCGACCGACGAAGGCCTGGTCGTTCGCGCTCGAGCGGGTGTAGACGACGGGCATGCTCTTGCTGCGTACGAGCTCGATCAGCCGGGCGATGTGCGGCATCGCCTCCCACGCCGAGGGGCCAGCCGCGGTGGAGTACTCCTGCCGTGCCTCATCGAGGGTCAGACCCGCCGACCCCGTGAACCCGTACGTCACGTCGACGACGATCAGCGCCGACCTCTGCCCGAGCCCGAGTCGCCCGGCACCGAGCGCGCCAGCCTCATGCTCGGGCACGTTCTGCGTCCATCGCTTCATCGCCGCGCCCTCCGGTGTCGTCCGGTCGCTCACGCGCCGAGCGCTTCGACGACCTGATCGAGGGTGCGTACGTTGACCATGCGCGGGAACACCTTGCGCATGAAGAACTCGCGCTGCTCGAGGAAGCCGTTGCAGCAGTCCTCGACAACAGTGACCTGGAAGTCCATGTCGCGGGCGTCGTACGCCGTTGAGGCGATGCCGACGTGGACCGAGCCGCCGACGAGCATGATCCGCTCGATCCCGCGACTGCGGAGGGATACCTCCAGGTGCGTGCCGTGGAAGGCCGACCAGCGATGCTTGGGCACGTCGTAGTCACCGGGCTGTGGCGCCAGCTCGGCGAGCACCTGGTACTCGGGGGAGCCGCTGTCGTGGGGTGGGTTGTGCTTGATCGGGTTCGCCGGTCCCCAGGGCGTGAAGGAGGAGTCGGTGTCGGCGATCGACCGCGCGAAGTCGGCGCCGTCGATGCGGTGGTCGGCCCGGGCGTAGAAGATCGGGGTTCCGACCGAGCGGCACGCCGCGATCAGCTTGACGGTCGTCAGGTGCGATCCGGCTTCCTCGATCGCTGGGCGGTAGGCCTCGAGCATGTCGAAGACGACGAGCGCCGTGCGGGCGGGATCGTAGGAGGTGATCGGTTGGGTGGGGCGGTCCATGAAGGTGTCTCTCTCAGTGCAGTCGGGGGTTGCTGGCGAAGTCGTAGTCGGTGGCGTACGCCGAGGTGAACGACCAGGTGACCTGGTTGTCATCGGTGCCACTGAGCCGCTCGTGCAGCCAGCGGGTGATGGTCTCGAACGACGCGGTGGCCTCCTGCTCACGGAAGCGGCCCGGCATGGTGTCGTTGAGCCACCCGTGCGGCATGTCGGGGTAGAGCACGAAGTCGTAGCTGCGGCCGGCGTCCTCGATCAGGTTGCGCACAGCGCGCACGTCATCGACCGACATCGTGTGGTCCTTCTCGCCCCACAGACCCAGAACGGGCGAGGTGCCGGCCCGGATCATCTTGTCGTACGGCACCGAGCGCAGGTCGCCGAGCTCGTATTCGCGCGCCTGCGCCCCGCCGTAGAGCATGACGACGGCGTTGATGTCGTCCCGCTCGGCATCGGCTACCAGACCGTAGCTTCCGGTCCGGCACACGCCGATCACCGCGACGGGCGAGTCGTCGCTGCAGCCCTCGAGCGTGCGGGCGTACGTGATCGCCGCGTCGATGTGGCGAAGTGCCGCTGCGTCGGAGATCTCCGGGAGCCGCTCTTCCTCGCCGGTGAGCTCTACATCGGCGTAGAAGTCCGGAGCCACCGTGACCAGCCCGGCGTCGGCGAACCTGTCGGCCAGCTCGACGGTGTGCTGGACGACACCGTAGCGCTCGTGGCACTGGATGAGGATCGGCCGCGGGGCCGTCGCGGGTACAGACGGGACCGCCGCGTACCCCCAGGAGACAGGCCCCAACGGGGTGAGCTCGCGAGGATCGATCCGGTCAGAGGGGCCTCGCGCCTCCTTCGGGAGCATCGGGGGGACACCTTCGGGTTCGATGCACATGCAGTTGTCTTCCCTCTCAGTGGTTGACGAGGCTGTCGTACTTGTCGGCCAGCTCCTCGCGGTGCTCGACGAGCTCGGCGACGTCCTGCTCGAGAATGTCCGCCCCGGCGATCGGGTCGTCCGCGCTGGGGACCGGGGGGAGCGAGCCGAGCTCGCGGTCGACCTCGAAGCCCGCTTCGTTGAGCTGGAAGTCGAGGTACAAGGTGGCGGAAGCCGGGTTCTCGGCGCCCTTCATGAGCGCGCCGGCGTCGTAGCGAACGACGACTGGGCCGATCCGTGGTGTGGCGTCACCGTAGGAGATCGGGGCGCCATCCTCCTTCGCACGGTCGACGGTCTGGGAGTAGAGCGAGAGTGCGATGTCGAATTTGCCAGCGATCAGGAACTCGCCCTGAGCCGTGTGGCCCTTGGTCACCTCGGAGTTGGCTACCAGACCTTGGAACAGGTCGTCGACCTCGGCCTCCGACATGCCCTCGTCCAGGTAGTGGTCGGCCAAAGTGGCATACCAGTCGTAGTCGCCCAGCTCCATGCTCATCCGGTCCTTCCAGATGGGGTCGGTGAGGTCGGCGTAGTCGGCGGGAACCTCGTCTTCCGACACCTTCTTGGTGTTCCAGCCGGCCACGAACGCCAGTCGACGGATGCCGGTCCAGTCCTCGCCCTTGCCGCGCACCGAGACCGCATCGCGATACTCGGACTCGTACGGCGTCAGGATGCCGCTGTCGTTGAGCGACTCCAGATCCGGTGCCGGGAGCACGATGACGTCGTTGTTGAGCTTGTTGCCGGACGTCTCCTGGACGACTCGCTGTAGGACCGACTCGGAGTTGCCGTTGTAGACAGCCACCTCCAGGCCGTACTCCTTCATGAACGCATCAGCCATCGCCTGCTTGTCGTTGAAGGCCGAGTAGACCATGAGCTCGTCCTCCTTCTTGGCGGCCGCGAGGAGGGCGTCCTCCCGTGCTTGACCGGTGAGCCCGGTCCACGGGTGGTTCGCTGAGCTGTCGGATTCATCCATGGATGCGACTGGGGAAGAGCCGCGGGCTCCCGCTCCCCACGTCATGGTCGCCAGCATCGCGACCGCCACACATTGGGACCTGCGTCTGCGCCGAGCTTCGTTCACTTGCCTCACCGCCGTTCCCGGGGTCGAACTAGGCGGCCCCGTCATGAGTCGTCGGCACGCCGTCGTGCGATTGAGACGTGACGCTACTGAATAATCGACGTTGTTGACAAGGGTCGGGCTAATAAATAACCATTCGCGTATCTCTCCAGGACGCGCAGGGCTGCCTGGTGTCGCGTGGCGTGCGACGACAGGTGCGAGCAGACGGTGGCGGGGCGTACCTCAGAAACCGGCGAGCAGAGGCAGCGCGACCTCCGCGACCGCGCTCGCGCCGCTTGCGCGGAAGGCCAGCACGAGCTCAAGGGGGTCAGCTTCGTCGAGCTCGTGGAATACGACGCCTTCCATTGGGAAGGCGCGCACGCCGCCGGGTACCAGCGCGACGCCCAGGCCTGCGGCGACGAGACCGAGGAGGACCGAGGTGCCGGCTCCGGCGTGCTCGCGGCGCGGGGTGAACCCGGCCTCACGGCACATCCGAGTCGCGGTCTCGTTGAGGGCTGAGTAGTGACTGCTGTAGGTCACCCATGGCTCGTTGCGCAGGTCTGCGACCGAGATGGTTGACCGGTCGGCGAGCCTGTGGTCGGCCGGCATGGCCAGGAGCAGCGGCTCGGTGGTGAACGGGATGGTCTCGATGTCGTCGCCGACCACGGGCGGACGCAGGATGCCGATGTCCAGGCTGCCGGCGCGGATGCCATCGCACTGGTCTGGGGTGAGCATGTCGGCGTGGACGGCGAGTTCGACCTCAGGCAGGCGCTGCCGCAGCGTACGCGCGATCTGGGGAAGGTAGGCAAAGGCCGCCGTCCCGGTCAGTCCGAGGCGGAGCAATCCCTTCTGGCCGGCGGAGAAGCGGCGCACGCTGTCGGTCGCCTCGTCCAGGCGGCTCAGCATCTGCTGCGCCTCGGACTGCAGGAATTCTCCCGCCGGCGTGAGCAGCACCTGGCGCGTGGTTCGGTTGAGCAGAGTGACGCCGAGCTCGGTCTCGAGCTGCCGGATCGTCTGCGAGAGTGCGGACTGGGATACCTGCAGGCGCTCGGCCGCCTTACCGTAATGGAGGGTATCGGCCAGGGCGGCGAAGTAGCGGAGCTGTCGTACGTCGATCGCTGGTCCCCTCGGCTCGGCGCCGGCTGGGCGCCGGCGCGACGTCAGCGTCACTGTAGCCGGACCCCTCGTGTGCCCATCTGCATTGGAGGGTCGGTGCTGGAATCGCGGAGTCTATGGTGGTCCGGCCGGGTGGCCACCGGACGAGCGGTTGCAGGTGAACAGAGAAGGAAGGTTGGTGTCAGTCGATGGATCTACGCCATCTCCGCTATTTCGCTGCCGTCGCGGAGACCTGCCACTTCGGTCGCGCGGCCGAGCGCCTCCAGGTCGCCCAGCCTGCACTCTCGCTGAAGGTGCGCCAGCTGGAGGCTGAGCTCGGGGTCACGCTCTTCGAGCGGACGACCCGGCAGGTGTCCTTGACCACGGCGGGCGAGTTCCTCAAGTCCGAGACGGACCAGATGTTCGGGCGCCTCGATGAGACGATCGCCGGCGTACGCCGGTTGTCGGCGGGGCAGGCCGGCCTGCTCAGGATCGGGATGAACGGCACCGCTGCCTTCTCACACCTGCCGCACATCGCCCGCGTCGTGAAGCAGGCACTGCCGGACGTCGCGCTCGGGATCCATGCCGACATGCTGACCCCTGCTCAGTGTGAAGGGCTGCGTGACGGCACCCTCGAGGTCGGCATCCTGCGACCGCCCGTGCTCGGCCGGGACCTCGCCACGGCGCCCTTCGTCTCGGAGTCGCTGGTGCTCGCCCTTCCCACGAAGCATCGGTTGGTGGGGAAGGCACGGATCTCGGTGAGCGATCTGCGTGATGAGTCGTGGGTCTGCTACAGCAGCCCGCACTCTGCGCTCAATGCGCGAGTCACGCGCCTGTGTGCCGGGGCCGGCTACACGCCGCGGCGTGAGCACGAGGCGGCGGGTGGATCGGTTCTCCTGGCGCTGGTCGCGGCAGGTCTCGGGGTGGCGATCGTGCCCGAGGGGGTGCGCTCGCATCCGCTGCAGGGCGTGGTGTTTCGGGACCTACCCGAGGCCGGGACCTTGGACTTGGTGCTGGGGTATCGAGCCGGGTCGGACAATCCGCTCGTCGGGGTCGTCGTCTCTCTGCTGACAGGATCCTGAGCCTGCCGCCGGACGATTCAGAACGATCCGTTCTGGATCGGCACGAATTGTGTGCACACTCCGTGGATCCGGTTGACGGGTGTGACGAACCTCATATGGACTAACCAAACAACGTTAGTCCATTGGTGGAGGTTGCCCGTGCCGAGATATCGCCTGACCGTCGATACCGGAGGAACGTTCTCCGACTTCGTGCTTCTCGAGGAGGACACCGGGAAGCACCGGATCCTCAAGGTCCCGTCCACTCCGGACGACCCCGGCAGGGCGGTGCTCGACGGGCTCGACGTCCTCGAAGCCGAGGGCATCGCCGCGAGCGACATCGTCTTCTTCTCCCACGGGACGACCGTGGCGACAAACGCCCTGCTCGAGGAGAAAGGCGCCGCCGTCGGCCTGGTCGTGACCGAGGGCTTCACGGGCATCTACGAGACGATGGAGCAGAGCCGGCCGTATGGCCCGGCGGTCTTCGACCTCGGCTACCAGAAGCCTTCGTTGCTGGCCCCCGGGCGACGTACGGGCGAGGCTGCCGAACGCATCGCAGCCGACGGGAGCGTACGCGAGCCTCTCGACGAGGACTCCGTCAAGGAGCTCATCAAGCGCTTCGAGAAGGAGGGCGTCGAGGCGGTCGCGGTCTGCCTGCTCTTCGCCTTCATGAACGACGCTCACGAGCGCCGGATCAAGGAGATGCTGGTCGAGGCGCACCCGAAGTGGTGGGTCTCGACCTCCTGTGAGCTCCTGCCACAGATCAGGGAGTACTTCCGGCTCAGCACCGTCGTCATCAACGCGTACGTCTCCCCGATCCTCGGACGCTACGTGAAGAAGCTCGAAGGCGAGCTCGACGAGCGCAAGGTGGCGCCGGAGGCGCGCTTCACGATGCAGTCCAACGGCGGCTCGGCTCCCTTCGCCAGCACCGCGGGCCGCGCGGTCGGGACCATCCTGTCCGGCCCGGCCGGTGGGGTGACCGCGGGCAGTGCGTTGAGTCGCGACACGGGTTCGCTGAACATCATCACGTTCGACATGGGCGGCACGAGCACCGACGTCGCCCTGATCCAGAACGGCGAGCCGGTGATCACCGACCGTTCCAAGATCGACGGTCGTGACATCGCGATCCCGATGCTCGACATCACTACCGTCGCCGCCGGTGGCGGCACGATCTCTCGTGTCGACGCCTACGGCGCCCTCCACGTCGGACCGGCCTCCGCGGGCGCGGTCCCAGGCCCGGCCTGCTATCTGCGCGGCGGCACGCAACCGACGACCACCGACTGCAACGTCGTCCTCGGCTACCTCGACTCCGGCTCCCTCCTCGGCGGTGCGATGAGGATCGACAGGTCACTCGCTGAGGAGGCCGTACGGACCGGGCTCGCCGACCCGCTCGGCATGGACCTGCTCGAAGCAGCCGAGGGCCACGTGAAGATCATCGACGTCCAGATGGGCGAGGCGGTCAAGTCGATCTCGACCGAGCGTGGCTTCGACCTGCGCGAGTTCGCGCTGGTCCCGTTCGGCGGTGCCGGCCCGTTGCACGCCTGTCGCATCGCGAAGGACCTCGGCCTGGCCAAGGTCGTGATCCCGACGTACCCGGGTGCGTTCTCGGCGTTGGGCCTGCTCATGTCCGACGTCAAGCACGACTATCTGCGCAGCCGTCTGTCCGACATCGCCACCGTCGACCCGGCTTCGATGGCGGAGCTCTTCGGGGACTTGCGGGCCCAGGGTGAGCAGCAGCTGCGTGCCGAGGGCTTCGACCTCGACCAGATGGCGTTCCGCTACTACGCCGATCTGCGCTACGCCGGTCAGGGCTATGAGAACCCGGTCCCGCTCACCGGCCTCCCGCAGACCCCGGAGGACGTCGCCGCGATCCGCGCCGCCTTCGACGTGATCCACGAGCAATGCCACGGGCACAGCGCGCCCGGCCAGCCGGTCGAGGTCGTCAACTACCGCGTCGAGGCGTACGGCCGGGTCCCCTCGGTCGAGCTGGCCGCGGTGGAGGAGGCGACCGGACCGGTCACCGACGCCGTGGTCGGGACGCGCGAGGCGTACTTCTCCGAGGTCGCAGACACGCCGTTCCCGGTGAACGTCTACCAGCGCGAGAAGCTCCGCGCCGGCCACTCGTTCGAGGGCCCGGCCCTGATCGACCAGTACGACTCGACGACCGTCGTGTGCCCCGGGCAGCGCGTCACCGTCGACACGCTCGGCAACCTCATCGTGGAGAACAGCTGATGACCGCCCACGTGACCGATGACAGCACCGTTGACGCGATCACCGTCGAGGTGATCAGCCAGAGCCTGGGCGGGATCGTCCAGGAGATGCAGAACGCGCTCTTCTGCACCGGCTACTCGACCATCGTGCGTGAGTCGCGCGACGCGAGCTGCGCGATCCTCGACTCCGAGGGGCGGGTGCTCTCACAGTTCACCGTGCTGCCGCTGCACCTCGGTGCCTTCCCTGCCTGCGTCGACGCGCTGCTCGAGCGCTACCCGGCGAAGACCCTGAAGGCGGGCGACGCCTTCGTCGTCAACCACCCCTACTACGGCGGCAGCCCGCACGCGCCCGACATGGCGCTGATCTCGCCGATCGTTCTCGACGGGAAGCTGTTCGGCTTCAGTGCCAGCATCGCGCACAAGAGCGACATCGGCGGCATGGTCCCGGGCAGCAGCTCGGGGCAGGCCCGGGAGATCTTCCACGAGGGCATCATGCTGCCGCCGGTGAAGTTCATGGCCGAGGGCACCGTGGTGCTCGAGGTCGAGACCATCCTGGCCGCCAACAGCCGGACGCCGGAGCTGGTTCTCGGCGACCTCAGCGGGCAGGTGGGAGCGACCGCGCTGGGTGCCTCCCGTGTGGCCGACCTGTGCGCGAAGCACGGCGCCGACGTCGTCGCCGCAGCCGGCAAGCGGCTCTACCTGCTGACCGAGCAGCGCGTCCGCGCGGCGGTCAAGGAGTGGCCCGACGGGGTCTACACGGGCAGCGCCAAGGTGCACAGCGACGGCCTGGAGGGCGGTGAGCCGATCGTCGTACGCGTCTCGGTGCGGATCGACGGTGGCCAGGCGAGCTTCGACTGGACGGCCTCCGACGACCAGGTCGCCGGGCCGTACAACATCCGGCCGCCGCTGGTGCGCGCGGTCTGCAGCTACGCGATCAAGTGCCTGGTCGACCCGGACCTGCCCTCCAACGAGGGGCTGACCCTCGCCGTGGAGAGCCTGACTCGTCCGGGATCCTGCCTCGAGCCGTACATCCCGGCACCGGTCAACACCTACATGCCGATCGCGAACGTCGCCGCCGAGGCGGTCTTCGATGCGCTCGCCGAGATCCTGCCGATGGCCCGGATCGCGGAGAGCAGCCGCGGGATCAGCGGCACGCTGGCGCACTTCGATAGGAGCGGGGGATTCCCGCGGGTGCAGTACGAGCTGCCCGCGGGCGCGATCGGCGCCCGCGCCGACGGGGACGGCGTCTCCGCCTCCAAGGCACACGTCGCCAACGGCACCATCACCCCGATCGAGATCATCGAGTCGGAGTTCCCCGTCGAACTGGTCCGCTTCGAGCTGGTCCCCGACTCCGGCGGCCCCGGTCGCCACCGGGGTGGCCTGGCGTACGTCCGTGAGTACCGCATGCTCGGCGAGGGCCAGTTCAGCAGCCGGGTCGGCCAGATGCTCTCGTCGCCGGACGGACGCCAGGGCGGCCGCCCGGGCTCGGCCGGTGCGACCGTCGTCAACCCCGGTACGCCGCAGGAGCACGTGATCCTGTCCGAGGACGGCACCTTCCGGCTGCACGCCGGTGACGTGCTGCGCCGCGAGATGACCGGCGCCGGCGGCTATGGCAACCCGCTGACCCGCCCGGTCGAGCAGGTCGTCGCCGACGTCCTCGACGGCTACGTGACAGTCGACGGCGCCCGCCGCGACTACGGCGTCGCGCTGGTCGCGGACGACGCCGGCTACCGCGTCGACGAGACCGAGACCTCGCGGCTCCGCGCCGCGGTCTCCGCCTGACCAGCCGACAACTCCCACAACCAGGAGAGCTCATGAGATTCGAGAACAAGGTCGCCCTCGTCACCGGAGCGGGCCGCAACGTCGGCGCCGCGGTGGCCAAGCGGTTCGCCGACGAGGGCGCCAGGATCGCGGTCGTCGACCTCGACGTCGAGCGCGGTCAGCGCACGGTCGCCGAGATCGAGGAGACCCACCCGGGCGCCGCGCAGTTCTTCAAGTGCGACGTTTCCGAGAGCGCCGATGTCCAGGCCCTGGTCGCAGGCGTCGTCGAGCATCTCGGTGGCATCGACATCTTGGTCAACAACGTCGCGATCACCGACCGCGGCGCCACCGTGCTGGACCTCGAGGAAGAGGTCTGGCACCAGGTCCTGAAGGTGACGCTCGACAGCGTCTTCCTCTGCAGCAAGTACGTCGGACAGCACATGGTCGCGACGCAGCGGCAGGGCGCGATCATCAACATCGGCTCGACCTCCGGCTTCCACGGCAGACCCAACGCGCTGGTCTACGGCGTGGCCAAGTCCGGAGTGCTCAACATGTCGCGCTCGATGGCCAACCAGCTCGGCAAGCACGGGATCCGGGTCAACACCGTCATCCCCAACAAGGTCGGCTCGCCCGTCGGCGAGGAAGTCGAGCCCGAGGGCCGCAAGCGCGAGAACCTGCTCGGCCGCGGCGGGCAGCCCGAGGACATCGCGGCCGCGGTCGCGTTCATGGCCTCCGACGACGCCGGCTTCGTCACGGCCGCCGACCTGCTGGTCGACGGCGGCTTCTTCCACGGCATCCGCTGACACATCACATCCAGGCACGAGGAGAGGAACAGAACAAATGACGCAGAGTGTGGGAGTCATCGGTCTGGGCGCGATGGGTCGCCCGATGGCCGAGTACCTGGTGGACGCGGGGGTGCCGACCTCGGTGCTCGACGTGGACGCCGACGTGCGCCAGCAGGTCGTCGAACGTGGCGCGAAGCCTGCCCGGACGCTGACGGAGATCGCCGACAACGACGTGATCCTGGTCGTCGTCCCCTCCGACGAGGACGTACGCACCGTCTGCCTCGGTGAGGACGGGCTGCTGTCCGCGCCCAGGGACGGCTCGGCCATCGTGATCAGCGCCTCGGTCACCCCCGAGACCTGCGAGGACATCGCCAAGGCCGGTGCTCCGCACGGCGTCTCCGTCCTCGACGCGGCCCTGACCGGCGGCGTACGCGGGGCAGAGAGCGGCGAGATCAACCTGCTCGTCGGCGGCGACGAGGCCGTGCTCGACCGGATCCGTCCGGCGCTCGAGCCGTGGACCAAGGCTGTCCATCACCTCGGTCCGCTCGGGTCCGGCCAGGTGGGCAAGACGGTCAACAACTTGTGCCACTGGATCCAGATCTCCGGGGTGCACGAGGCGGTGCTGCTGGGCCGACGGCTGGGGGTGGCGCCGTCCAAGCTGCGGGAGGCGCTGCTGGACAGCCCGGCCGCCAGCCGGACGCTCGCCGAGATCGACCAGATGCGCTTCACCTGGTGGAAGAAGGACATCGACAACGCCCGCAAGATGGCCGAGCCGCTCGGCTACCGGATGCCGCTGACCGACCTCGCGTACGACCTGATGCCCGGCATCACGCCCGACCGGATCAACACCCTGCTGATCCAGGACCTCGACCCCGATGCGGAGAGAGAGTAGCCATGAAGACCTACCAGGGACTGGCCGCGGTTGCGGTCGCCGTATCGCTCTTGCTCACCGGCTGTGGCGGGGGAGTGAACCGCGCCGCCTCCGTCGGCAACGAGGAGAACATCGACCAGGCAGCCGACGTCTACGAGACGTTCAACAACCTCGAGGGCGAGGAGCGCATGGAGGAGCTGGTCAAGGCCGCCGAGGCCGAGGGCAAGCTCTCCGTCTACTCGACCCTCACCCCCGAGGCAGCGCCGGTCGTCGAGAAAGCGTTCGAGGCCGCGTACGACATCGAGGTCGAGATGCCCCGGATGTCGTCCGAGGACGTCATCACCAAGGTCGACACCGAGCAGGCGGGCGGCAACGACAACGGCGCCGACCTGCTCGAGCTGAACGGCTTCGAGCTGACCGCCCTGGCCGCCGAGGGTCACTTCGGTGAGTTCACCGGTCCTGAGCGCGACCTCGTGGTCGACGAGGGGCAGAAGGACGGGTGGACGGCCGACCGGCTCAACCGGTTCGTCGTCGCACGCAACACCGAGAAGCTGCCCGATGCGGACTGGCCGAAGCGGATCGAGGACTTCGCCGACCCCAAGTACCAGGGGAAGCTGTCCATGGAGATCAACGAGGTCGACTGGTTCATGGCGCTGCGCGACTACTACATGAACGAGAAGGGGATGAGCGAGCAGGAGGTCACCGACCTCTTCAAGGCCATCGCCGCCAACTCCGCCATGGTCGACGGTCACGCCGCGCAGATGAGCCAGCTCGCCGCCAGCAAGTACGCGGTCGCGATGTCGACCTACGACTACCAGACCGCCGGGGTGGCCAAGACCGGTGCGCCACTGTCGTACGAGCCTGTGGTCCAGCCGGTCGTGCAGCGGCCAAACGGGGTGGCTCTGATGAACAGTGCGCCCCACCCCGCGGCCGCCTACCTCTTCTACGTATGGATCCTGACCGATGGTCAGCAGGTGCTGCGTGAGGCGGGGCTGACCTCGGCGCTGAAGAGGGACGCCAACGCGGGCCTCGACCAGGGCACCGAGATCGTCTCGGTCGACGTCGAGCAGCTCAAGGACGAGTTCGACACCTATCAGGACATGTACGCCGAGGTGACCGGCCAGAAGTAGCCACCGCGAGACGGGTGGGTGCCGGAAGACGGCACCCACCCGGTACTCGGGCGGGCCGAAGCATCCGACGGAGCCATTCGACAATGACGGAGAACGGTGTGACCAAGATTCCCTCCCGCAAGATGCTCATCGACGGCGAACTCGTGAACGCGTCGAACGGCGCGACGCTTCCTGCCGAGAACCCGGCGACCGAGCAGGTCATCGGCGACCTGCCTGATGCAACCGCCGAGGACGTGGACAGGGCTGTTGCGGCGGCGCGGCGAGCAGCGCCTGAGTGGAGCGGGACGCCATGGACGCAGCGCGGCCGATTGCTGCGCGACTACGCCGATCTGCTCGACGAGCACCGCGACGAGCTGGCCGAGCTGGACGCGCTCGATTCCGGCCTCCCGGTCGCCAGCATGCGCGCGGACGTGACGAGTGCTGCCGACGAGATCCGATACTTCGCCGGCTTGGCTGGTGAGACGAAGGGACAGACGATCCCCAGCGGACCCGACCAGCTCACCTACACCGAGTTCGTCCCGTACCCGGTGGTGGCGCGGATCGTGCCGTTCAACCATCCCATCAAGTTCATCTCCGGCAAGGTCGCCGCGGCCCTGGCGGCGGGCGCGCCCGTGGTCGCCAAGCCGGGAGAGCAGTCGTCGCTGTCCGCGCTTCGACTCGCCGAGGTGGTCAAAGACCTCTTCCCCGTAGGCGTGCTCAACATCATCACCGGCTCCGGTGCCACGGCAGGCGCGGCGCTGTCCGGCCATCCGGACGTACCCCGAGTGGCCTTCACCGGCTCGGTGCCGACGGGCGCGCGGATCATGGCGGCAGGTGCGCCCACGATCAAGCACGTCAGTCTCGAGCTCGGCGGGAAGAACCCGATGATCGTCTTCCCGGATGCTGACGCCGAGCGGGCTGCGGTCGCATCCGTGGCAGCGATGAACTTCGCGCGGTCGATGGGGCAGTCGTGTGGCTCGTCGTCGCGCGTGTTCGTGCACCGAGACGTCAAGGACAGGTTCGTCAACGCCTTGGTCAAGCGGCTCTCCGAGCTGAAGGTCGGTGACCCCATGCGCGACGACACCGACATGGGCCCGATCGCCTTCCGCGCGCACTACGAGAAGGTCTGCTCGTACGTCGAGGCCGGCATCGAGGAGGGCGCCACGCTCGCCTACGGCGGCAAGCGGCCCGCCGGCCTGGACACCGGGTTCTTCATCGACCCCACCGCGTTCACCGACGTCACGATGGACATGCGGATCGCCAAGGAGGAGATCTTCGGCCCGGTCGTCTCCGTCCTGGACTGGGACGACTACGACGAGATGATCGCTCAGGTCAACGATGTCGAGTTCGGTCTGACCGGCAACGTCTGGACCAACGACATCTCGCAGGCCATTCGTACTGCCCGGCACATCGACTCGGGCTACATCTCGGTCAACGGCACCGGCAAGCGTCCGACCGGCTCCCCGTTCGGGGGTTTCAAAAGCAGCGGTCTCGGCAAGGAGAGCTCGCTCGACGAGCTGCTGAGCTACGGCCGGAACAAGTCCGTGACCGTCATCCTCTGACCCCATCCAGGGCTGAGATCACGACAGGTACTTTTTCGCTCGTCGCTCAGGCGATCGCCTTCAGGTGATCCTTGAGAGGGATGTCGGGGTTCGCGGCAGCGGCAGGGGATACGTTGCCGCCGCGTTCGAGGATCTTGCGGACGGCCATGTAGTCACGCGGGGCGTTGATGGAGTCTGTCGAGATGAGCTGACCGTCGTGGTAGTAGAGCGCGGAGAAGGACTCGCTGTCGGGCTCGCCGCGCACCACCACGTCGTCGTAGCCGCTGTTCAGCCCCGCGACCTGCAGCTTCAGATCGGCCTGGTCGGACCAGAACCACGGGATGCCGGCGGCCGGCGGGACGACGCCGAGGAGCGTGGAGGCGGCGACCTTCGCCTGGGCGACCGCGTTCTGCACCGATTCGAGGCGGAGCGAGCCGTGGTCGGGGTGGGTGGTGACGGTGCAGTCGCCGGCGGCGACGACGGCGGGGTGGGACGTACGCGCGTCGGTGCTGACCACGATGCCACCGTCGACCGCCAGGCCCATCTGCTCGGCGAGTTCGGTACGTGGCTGCAGACCGACCCCTACGAGGACCAGATCGGCGGGAAGCGTCTGCCCGGCGGCGAGCTCTACCCCGGTCACGTGGCCGTCGGAGCCGACGATCTGCTCGATCCTGGTGCCGAGCAGGACCTCGGTGCCGCGGCGGCGGTGCGCCTCGAGGTAGAACTCGGAGACCACGGGGGCGACAGCGCGGGCGAGCAGCCGGTCGGCGATGTCGACGACGGTGACCCTTTTGCCCGCTGCTCGGGCGCCGGCGGCGGCCTCGAGACCGATGAAGCCGCCGCCGATCACGACGACGTTTTCTGCGGAGTCCATGCGGCTCCGTAGGTCGCCCGCGTCGTCGAGGTGGCGCAGGTAGCAGACGCCGTCCAGGTCGCTACCGGGCACTGCGATCCGGCGGGCTCGCCCGCCGACGGTGAGTGCCAGCCGCTCGAACTCGAGCGGTCGTCCGGCCGCGGTGATCGCGATGCCGGGGCTTCCGTCGGTGGGAAGGGTCACCTCGGTGACCTTCTCGCCGAGGACCAAATCGATCGCATTGTCGCGATACCACTGCTCGCCGCGGAAGGTGAGCCCCTCCAGCCCGACCTTCCCGGCCAGGTAGGCCTTGGAGAGCGGTGGGCGCTGGTAGGGCAAGTGGGTCTCGCAGCCGACCAGTGTGATGGGGCCCTCGTCACCCAGCTCGCGCAGCGTGGTGGCGACCTGCAGGCCGGCCTGACTGGCTCCGATGATCAGCGTCCTGCTCATTCTTCGCTCCTATTGGTCAATTGGTTAGACCATAACATCGAATGGGGAATGGAAGGTAGGGGTCAACCGTCAGAACGCCGCTCAGGCCAGGTCGTAGACGAACCCGGCCAACTGCTGGAGGTTGCGGCACTCCGCCATCTCGACGATGTCGCCGTAGACCATCGCAGCCGAGTCCCCGGCACCCCAGTTGCGCACCGGCTCGGGATTGAGCCAGATGGTGCGCTTCGCGGCTGCTGCCAGCTCCCGCAGAGCCTCGTCGCCGAGAGAGGCGTAGTTGGCGCGAGCATCGCCCAAGATCAGGAGTGTCGTACGTGGTCCCACCGCCTCGCCGTGCTCGGCGGCGAACCGCTCGAAGACCCGGCCATAGTGCGTACGTCCCGCCAGTGCCGCCTCGCGGGTGCTGCCGGCCAGCCCGGCGATGACCTCGTCCGGGCCGGCGTCGGGGCGCAGGTCGTCGGTGACCTCATGCACGTCATCGACGAACGTGAATGCCCGCATGCCCTGGAACGCCTCCCGCAGGGCGTACACGAACATCAGCGTGAAGTGCGCGAAGTGTGCCACCGAGCCGCTGACGTCGCACAGCACGACCAGGTCGGTGCGGTGTGGGCGCTTGGGCCGGTGGTGTGTGGTCAACGGCACGCCGCCGGTCGCCATCGATGCCCGGATCGTCCGGCGGAAGTCGACCGGACCGCCACCACGGCTGCGCCGTTCCTTGGCCAACCGGGTCGCCAGCCGCCGCGCCAGCTGATAGACCTCGCGTCGCATCGCCACCAGGTCGGCGTGGCGAGCGTCGGAGAACGCCAGCTTGTCGATGGTCGGCCGCACCTGCTCCGCAGCCCCGCGGTCCGGCCCCTTCCGCTCAGCGGTGCGTCGTTCGATGTCGGCGAGCACGGCCGAGATGAACTCGGTCAGTCGCCCCTGGGCAAACGTGTCGGCCTGCTCGCGCTCGACGCCGTCGCGCATCAGCCCCTCGACCAACTGGTTGACGAGTTGCTGCACGTCGAGGCGCTGCAGGGTCTCGTACGCCGACCATGGCGATGCGCCGTTCGTGCGCCCCGCATCGGTGCCGAAGCGGCCGACCGACTCCGCCGCCAGCTGACGCAGCAGCTGGTCGTCCAGGTCGGACTCGCGCAGGGCGCGCCGGACCCGGCGACGCATCGTGTCGAGCACATCGAGGTTGTCGCCGACCGGCTCGTGGGCGGCTGGTTCCGACGCCCGGCCGCCGCCGTCGCCGACCATCGCCGGGAAGTAGAGGTCGAAGAGCGCATCGAAGGTGGAGCGCTGGGAGTGCTTCTTGACCAGTGTGGCGGCGTACGTGTCGCGGACCATCGCCCGGTTGCTCCAAGGAACCCTGGCCAGTGCGGTCACGGAGTCCAGGTCCTCGGAGAGGGAGACCGGCAGTCCCGCCGTACGCAGCGCGCGGACGAACTCCAGATGCCGTTCCAGGAGGCCTGAGCCGACCGCGGAGCCGCTCATCAGGATGCCCCGACGAGCTCCGCAGGCGCACGCTTCTGGGCGAGCGCGCCGGCGAGGGAGGTGGGGGAGGTGAACCAGAGCATGGACCGCATCCTTGAATCGACGGGTGGACAGTGGCGCGGATCACGCCTAGATTAATGGTCAGTCCATTATGCATCGCAGTGCAGATCAGGTCGATCGCGATCTGACGCCTGCCATGGCACTGACGGCAGGAGGAAATGCATGGCCAAGAAGCTGCGTACTTTCGTTCGCGGGCTTGATTCCGCGACCTACGGGCTCAACGAGTTCCGGCAGAAGCAGCTCTCGTACGACCGCGTTCGCAACGACGAGTACGTCGTCGACGACGCGAAGGTCGGCCACTCCGGCGACAGCGCACAGTCCAAGACCTGGTGGCGGATCGGCCCCGGTGACGAGGAGTTCCTCACCCAGACGATCCACGTCCACTTCGTCGAGCTGCCCCCGCGGTCCTCGAACCACGGCCACGGCCACCAGAACGAGGCCGCCTTCTACATCCTCGAGGGCAAGGGCTACGAGATCCACGACGACCAGCGCTACGACTGGAAGAAGGACGACCTCGTCTACGTCCACACCGACTCGGTGCACAAGCACTTCAACCCGTACGACGAGAAGGCTGTCGCCCTGGTCGTGAAGGCCAAGAGCACCTGGATGTTCATGGGCCTCATCCAGCAGGGACGCAGCGGCCCCATCGACCGTCCGGACGAGTTCGGCCCGCGCGAGGAGTGGAGCCACGTCTGGACCCCGGGCGTCAAGGACCGCAAGAAGGTCATCGGCCTCGAGGACACCATCTGGGAGATCACTCCTCTCGGCAACCAGCGGATCATCGCGTCGCCGGAGAAGACCGACGGTCGCATCCACAGCACCGACTCCTACGAGCTGAAGATCGAGCCGGGGAGCAGGTCGGGCCGCTACTGGAAGATGGCCGACGAGGTCTTCTACGCCCTCGAGGGCGACGGCCACTTCCTGATGTGGGAGGTCGAGGCCGAGATCGCGGAGAAGTACTACGCCCGCGTCGCGCTCGAGCCGAAGCGCTACGACTTCACCAAGGGCGACACGATCTACGTGCCGCAGAACCACCAGGTGCAGATCTTCGCCAACGACGGCTCCACGGTGCGCCTGTTCCAGTCGCAGAACCGGCTCTTCCGCACGCTCGGCTACGACAACATCCACTACGTCGAGAACGCTCCGGCGTACGACGCGCTCCAGGTTCCCGAGTCGGCAGCGACGGTCGACGCCTGACGGCAGCCCGGCACGGTACAGATCCAACGGCCAACAGGAGGCAACCAATGGCGAAGAAGAAGGTGCGTACCTTCGTTCGCGGGCTCGACTCGGCGACGTACGGACTCAACGAGTTCCGTCAGGAACAGCTCGCGAACCCGCGAGTGCGTGACAACACGATCGTCGTCGACGACGGCAGCGTCGGCCACTCGGCCAACACCAAGACCTCGCACACGGCGTGGCGGGTCGGGCCCGGCGACGAGCAGTTCCTGACCCAGACGATCCAGGTCCACTTCACGGGTGTGGACGGGCACGGGCAGAACGGTGGCCACGGCCACCAGAACGAGGCTGCCTTCTACATCCTGGAGGGGGCGGGCTATGAGATCCACGACGGCATCCGCTACGACTGGAAGAAGGACGACCTCGTCTACGTCCACACGGACTCCGTGCACCAGCACTTCAACCCGTACGACGAGAACGCCCTTGCGCTGGTGGTGAAGGCGAAGAGCACCTGGATGTTCATGGGTCTGATCCAGCAGGGCAAGAGTGGACCGATCGACCGGCCCGAGGAGTTCGGTCCCCGCGAGGAGTGGAGCCGGATCTGGACTCCCGGTGTGTTGGACCGCAAGAAGGTCATCAGCGTCGAGGACACCACCTGGGAGATGACGCAGCTTGGAAACCAGCGGATCATCGCGTCGCCGGTGAAGACCGACGGTCGCATCCACAGCACTGACTCCTACGAACTGAAGATCGAGCCGGGGAGCAGGTCGGGCCGCTACTGGAAGATGGCCGACGAGGTCTTCTACGCCCTCGATGGCGACGGGCACTTCCTGATGTGGGAGGTCGAGGCCGAGATCGCCGAGAAGTACTACGCGCGGACGGCGTTGGAGCCGAAGCGGTTCGACTTCACCAAGGGCGACACGATCTATGTGCCGCAGAACCACGTGGTGCAGATCTTCGCGAGCGATGGCTCCACGGTGCGCCTGTTCCAGGCGCAGAACCGGCTCTTCCGCACGCTCGGCTACGACAACATCCACTTCTTCGAGGATGCGCCCGAGTACACCGGTGCCGGCGAGCTCGCCAAGAGCCCGGTCTGACCCGGAACCCGGTGCCGATCCACCGGAGACTCCGGCGCTCCCCGTCGCGCGACACCCTCGCAGCCGCGGGCGGCGCCGCGCTGTTCTCGTGCGCTCTCGGACTCGCCTCCGTGGCACTGCCGCTGCTGGCGATCGACGCCGGCTACAACGCGGTCGAGGTAGGTGTGCTCACCGCCATCTCGGCGATCGCCCAGATGACAGCCCGGCTCGGCCTGGGCGTGGTCATGCGGGTTCTCCCGGACTGGACCCTCGTTGCCGCTGCGACTCTCATCCTGGGGGTCTCGAACGGGATGGTCGCGGTCGACGCGGCTGTGGTTCCGTTCGTCATCGCTCAGCTGCTTCAGGGCGTGGCCCGTGCCTGCTTCTGGACCGGCAGCCAGACCCACGCCGTACGTCGCGAAGGCTCCTCGGTGAAGTCCCTGGCGGCGGTCAACTTCGTCTCCAACACGGGGCTGCTCGTCGGTCCGCTGATCGCCGGTCTCCTCTCGGCCCGAAGCCCGGCGTACGCCTTGGGGTGGGGCGCGGTCATGGCCGCGGTCGCATTCGTGCCGACCCTCTTCATGGACCGGCTGCGCCCGTTCAAGCGGGTCAAGGACCGCAGCGAAGAGCGCCTGTGGCGACGCCCCGGCGTGTCTGCGGGCTGCTGGGCAGGCGTCACCGCCGGCGCCTGGCGCGGCCTGCTCGGATCCTACGTTCCGGTCGTGCTGACCCATGCCGGACACTCGTCCACCGTCGTCGGCGCGCTGGTCGCGGTCGCCAACGCGAGCTCGGTGGGTGGCTCGGCCGTCGCCGGGCGTACGTCGCGTGCCGCTCTGGCCCGCGCGTTCGCCATCGGCGCGGTAGTGACGGGCGTGAGCCTGGGCGTCGTCGGGTTCCTCGCCGGCAACGCCTGGCTGGTCGGTCTCGCGCTCGGCATCTCCGGACTCTCGTCGGGGACGCTGCAGACACTCGGGCCGGCGATCGCCAGCGACTCGGTCCACCCCGAGGAGCGCGGTGAGGCGATCGCGGTCACCGGCACCTTCCGTGCCGCGGCGCTCTTCGTGGCGCCGTTCGGGGTCGCGGGGCTGGTGCTCGTGATGCCACTGTCGGCCGCCATCGCGGCCGCGGGGGTCCTGGTGATGGCGCCGGCGCTGAGCGCCGGCAGGTTGCGCGGGGCACTCGCCCGCATCGAAGCCGAGGAGAAGGTCGTCAGTGACTGAGTCGACGGAGCCCATCGAGCCGGAGGGACGCCGGCGCTGGCCGTGGGCGCTCCGTTCGCTGGGGCACCGGAACTACCGGATCTTCATCACAGGTCACTCGGTCAGCACGATCGGCACCTGGATGCAGCGGGTCGCCCAGGACTGGCTGGTCCTCGACCTCACCGGGGATGCCGTCGACGTGGGGATCGCGGCAGCATTGCAGTTCCTGCCCGTGCTGCTCTTCGGGCTGTGGGGCGGCGCATTCGTCGACCGCTGGGACCGACGCCGGGTCATCATCTGCACCCAGGCCGCCAGCCTGGTGCTCGCGGCGGTCCTCGCGGGCGTGGTGCTCTCGGGCACCGTGGAGCTGTGGATGGTCTTCGGGCTCTCGCTCTCGCTCGGCTTCGTGACCGTCTTCGACAACCCCGCCCGGCATGCTTTCGTCGCTGAGGTGACCCGGCCGCAGGACTACGTCAACGCCCAGGCGCTCGCCTCGACCGTGCACAACCTGGGCCGGCTGGTCGGTCCCGCGGTCGCCGGCACGCTGATCGCCGTCGCGGGTTCGGGATGGGCCTTCGCCATCAACGCGGCCTCCTTCGTACCCGTCATCTGGGGGCTCCTCCTCATCGATACCAGCTCCGCGTCAGTGGAGCCGGGGGAGCGGAAGCACGGCCGCGTACGCGAGGGGCTCATGTACGTCTTCTCCCGTGCGGAGCTGCGCGCCTGCATGATCCTTGTCGCCGCGATCGCGCTGTTCGGCCAGAACTTCCGGGCTGTGCTGCCGGTGCTCGCCAAGGAGACGTTCCACGGTGACTCGCAGACCTATGGGTGGCTGACCTCGGCACTCGGGGTCGGAGCGGTCATCGGCGCGCTCGGCACCGCCGCCACCGAGCGGGTCAGCAGCTGGCGGCTGCTGCTGGCCGGCGTCGCCTTCGGCGGGGCCAACGCGCTGGTAGCGCTCGCCCCGTGGCTGTGGGTGGCGATGGCCGCGGTCATGTTGATGGGGATCGCGAACCTGGCGTTCAACACCCTCTCCAAGACCCTGCTGCAGCTCGGGACGGAGCCGAGCATGCACGGGCGGGTGATGGCCCTGCACGGCTTCGTCTTCTTGGGTACGACGCCGCTGGGCATGCCGCTGATCGGCTGGGTGTGTGACCAGTGGGGAGCGCGCGCGGGAATGGCAGTCGCATCGGTGACCGCTCTCGGTGCGGCAGCGCTGGTCGCACCGACACTGCGACGGCTACAGGCCGGAACGGCGGCGACGCCCCGGGATCCGAAGGTCCTCGATCAGGCCTGAGCGTCCTCGGCAGTGCGTTCGGCGGTGCGCTCGAGGTGGGGCCCCATCACCGCGACTGCGGCATCGACGTCACGCGCCTTGATCGCCTCGACGAGGGCGCGATGCTCCTCGGTGCCCTTGTGTCCCATGGTGGGCGCGGCCATCTGTGCCTGACGCAGCGACATCAGCATCGGGCCGTGGAAGCTGTGCACCAGCATCTCGATCGCGGGGTTGTGGGTGCAGCTGGCGACACGGACGTGGAAAGCGGCCGACAGCCCCATGGTGTATTCACCCGCGGCGAGTGCGGCTTCGGCCTCCTCGATGATCGCCAGGAGGTCGGTGATGTCCTCGTCGGTCGCACGCGTCACGACCAGCGGCAGAATGCCCAGCTCGACGATCTTGCGAGCCTCGGTGACGCCGGACGCGGTCAGCGGGGCGAGGGAGAGCAGGTCCGCCAGGCCGGCGCCGAGTCGTTCAGTGGACGGCGTGGTGACGAACGCGCCGCCTCGTGCGCCGACGCGGATCTCGACCAGGCCGCTGGCCTCGAGCACGCGGAGTGCCTCGCGAACAGTGACTCGGCTGACCCCGAATCGCTGGCACAGGTCGCGCTCGCTGGGCAGACGGTCTCCCGGGGTGAGGCGGCCGTCGCGGATGAGCAGCTTGATCTGGTCGACGATCACTTGCGAGACCCGGTCGACACTGACTTTGGCGAACATCTCGACGCCGGCTGCGCCGGAACTCGAGGTTGTCAAGGCGGATCCCTCCTGGGGCTCGTCGCGGATTTTCCGAGACGCGATTGGGCCAATGGACTGTGGGTTAACCGTACACCTCTCGCGGGCGTCTGTGGGGACTTCGGCCCGGCTTGCCGACCTGGGACATGCGCCCGTCTCCCATGCTTCCGGGCAGCGAAAGAACCAGTTGCTCAAACAACCAGAGAAGCCGACGATGGCTGGGTTAAGAGTCCGTGACGCCCTTCACACCGCCGCTGTGTTGTGTTACATATAGTGCTAATGGTCTGACCATCATCCCGTAAGAGGGTCGGGCGACGAGTCAAGGAGCACCCCAATTGAGACCCAGACTGGCCTGTGTCACCGCAGTAGCTGCAGCGACCCTGATGTTTGCCACGGCTTGCGGTGGATCCCCCGTCAGTGGGGGACAGAAGTCCGGCGAACCCACAGAGGCGGAAGCCGTGTTCAAGGAGATGGCCGCACTCGACGGTCAAGAGCGTCGGGACAAGCTGGTCGAGGCCGCCGAGGACGAAGGTGAGCTCACCATCTACACCTCGATGACCGATGACATCGCGCTCCTGCTCGAGAAGAAGTTCGAGGCGGACTTCGATGTCGCGGTCGACCTGACCCGCGCCGAGTCCACCACCGTGCTCACCAAGGTGCTCAAGGAGTACAGCTCCAACTACGCCGGTGCGGACATCGTCGAAACCAACGCGCTGGAGCTGTTCGCCCTCAACGGCGAAGGCGCACTCGCTGAATACTCCGGAGAGCGCCGGGACATGGTGGGCGAGCAGGGGCAGTTCGAGAACTGGACCGCCACCCGCTACAACATCTTCGCGCCGAGCTGGAACACCACCGCAGTCAGTGCCGAGGAGGCCCCCAAGAGCTGGGAGGACCTGGCCGACCCGAAGTGGAACGGCCGGCTGGCGATGGAACTGTCGGACTACGACTGGTACCTGACTCTCTACGGCTACTGGCAGGAGCAGGGCAAGTCGGACGAGGAGATCGACAAGCTCTTCGCCGACATGGTCGACGGTGCCGAGGTCCAGAAGGGCCACACCACCATGTCCGACCTGCATGTCTCGGGGAAGTTCGATGTTGCGGCGACGAACTACACGTACATCGTGCAGCAGAAGATCAACTCGGGTGCCCCGCTGGCCTACGAGCCGATCGCGGAGCCGGCGATCGCGCGACCGAACGGTTTCGGCCTGGTCCGTAACGCCTCGCACCCCGCGGCCGCGATGCTCTTCGCCGACTGGATGCTCGAGGAGGGGCAACAGGTCCTCGTCGACCTCGGCCTCACCCCGGCGATCGTGCCCGAGGGCGCCAAGGATCCGATGGAAGGCGTCGAGGTGATCCCGGTGGACACCGACAAGATGGTCAACGAGAACGAGAAGTGGACGAAGGCGTACGACGACCTGCTCCGCGGGGCGGGAGGTGCTGGCAGATGACGACCACGGCTCCCGCCGAAGAGAGGGCACCGGCACCAGCGAGGAAGTCGCCGGTCGATCCGGGTACGGACAGCGGCACGCCCTCGCTGCTGAGACGGATCCTGACGCCGAAGACACTGATCCTGCTGCTGGTCGCCGCGGTCATCTTCTGGTTCGGTGTGGTTCCGCTCTGGTATCTGCTGCAGGTCACCTTCCTCGACCCTGAGACCGGACAGTTCACCCTCGGTGCGTTCAGCGAGGCCTACGGCGACTCGAAGGTGTTCTCGCTCGTCGGGACGTCCTTGTGGTTCGCGTTCGGCTCCGCAATCCTCTCGCTGGTCGTCGGGACCGGACTGGCGTACCTGATCGTGCGAACCGATGTGCCGTTCAAGGCACTGTTCTTCGCCTCCTCGATCATCCCGCTGGTCATCCCGGGGATTCTCTACACGGTCTCCTGGATCCTGCTCGCCGACACGGACATCGGCCTCCTCAATCGCTATCTGGAGAAGCTGCCGCTCATCGGTGAAGGTTTCTTCAACATCGAGAGCGTGTGGGGGATGATCTGGGTCGAGGGCCTGCACCTGTCGCCCATCGTCTTCCTGCTCATGGTCGCCGCTTTCCGGGCGATGGACCCATCGCTCGAAGAGTCCGCGCAGATGTCGGGCGCCTCTCGGATCACGGTCATCCGCAGGATCACCCTCCCCCTGATCCTGCCGGCGATCGTCGGCGCGATGCTGATCATGACGGTCCGCAGCCTGGAGAGCTTCGAGGTCCCGGCGCTGCTGGGCGTCCCCGCCAACATCTACGTGTTCACCAGCCAGATCTACTTCGAGCTGCGCGGATGGCCGATCGGCTACGACACGGCCGGTGCGCTCGCCGTCGGGCTGTTGGCGCTGGCGCTGATCGGGGTCACCTTCTCCAACCTGATCGGTCGAGGCTCCAAGAGCTTCCAGACCGTGACAGGGAAGGCCTTCAGGCCGCGGCCGATCGAGCTCGGCAAGTACCGTCCCATCGCCGGTGCCGTCGTCATCGGGTACTTCTTGATCGCCGTGGTGCTGCCGCTCGCGGTCCTGGTGTACTGCTCTTTCCAGCCGTACTACCAGCTGCCGTCGATGGACGCCTTCCGAAGCTTCACGCTCGACAACTTCCGCGACGTGATCGAGAACCCGACCGTGCTGCGCGCCTTGAAGAACTCGCTGATCCTCGGTGTCGGATCGGCGACTGTGGTGATGGCCTTCATGGCGGTCGCGTCCTGGATCACCGTGCGGACCCGGATCCCTGGCCGTCAGCTGATCGACGGGTTCACCTTCGTGCCGCTGACCATTCCGGGCCTGATCATGGGTGTGGCCCTGCTGGTCACCTATCTCAACTTCCCGATCGGGGTGTACGGCACGCTGTGGCTGCTGGGGATCGCCTACTTCACCCGCTACATGCCGTACGGAATGCGGTACGCCGTCACCTCTCAGCACCAGATCGGTGCTGAGCTCGAGGAGTCGGCGTACATGAGCGGCGCCACCTGGTGGCAGACGTTCCGCCGGGTGCTGCTCCCGCTGCTGATGCCAGGCCTCCTCTCGGGCTGGATCTACATCCTGGTCGTCTCCTTCCGCGAGCTCTCCAGCTCGATCCTGCTCTACACCTCCGGCAGCGAGGTGCTGGGCATCGTGATCTGGGAGGAATGGGAGAACGGCTCCATGGCTGTCGTCTCGGCGATCGGTGTGCTCATGGTGCTCACGCTGGTCCTTCTCGTATCCATCGCTTACAAGCTCGGGGCCAAGGTCGGCCTCCAGCAGGACTGACCTGCCCGGTTCTGAGAGGAAACACTCATGTTGGAAATCACTAGTCTCGTCAAGAGCTTCCCCGGCGAGAAGACCAAGGGAAAGACGGCCTCGAACAACGTCTTCGCCGTCAATGACGTCAGCTTCGAGGTACGTCAGGGTGAGATGTTCACCCTGCTCGGCCCCTCGGGCTGCGGCAAGACCACGACGCTGCGCTCCATCGCGGGTCTGGAGAAGCCGGACAGCGGCAGGATCGCGGTAGGCGGCAAGACCTTCTTCGCCGCAGGCGGCGGTGCCAAGTCGGTCAACGTGCCGGCCAACCAGCGCGGTCTCGGGATGGTCTTCCAGTCGTATGCGATCTGGCCGCACATGACCGTCTTCGACAACGTGGCGTTCCCGCTCCAGGTCATGCCACGCACCAAGCGACCCAGCAAGAAGGAGATCGAGAACCGGGTCAACCGGGTGCTCGAGACGCTCGAGCTGCGGCAGTACGCCGAGCGTCAGGCCACGAAGCTGTCCGGTGGTCAGCAGCAGCGCCTCGCGCTGGGGCGCGGCATCATCATCGAGCCCGAGCTGCTGTTGCTCGACGAGCCGCTGTCCAACCTGGACGCGAAGCTGCGTGAGTCGCTTCGCTTCGAGCTCAAGCGGCTCCAGCGCGAGCTCGGCATCACCTCGATCTACGTCACTCACGACCAGGTGGAGGCGCTCTCCCTGTCCAGCAACATCGCGGTCATGAAGGCCGGCGAGGTGATGCAGCTGGGCAAGCCGCGCGAGATCTACGAGAACCCGAACAGCCAATTCGTCGCCGAGTTCATCGGCACGTCGAACTTCATCGAGGCCACCGTCTCCAACCGCACCGGCGAGGCGTACACGGTCGAGACGAACGAGGGCACTCTCACCCTGTCGAGCGGTGCCCAGGTGCCCACCGGCACCCGGGTCGTGGCTTCGATCCGGCCGGAGGCGGTCGGGATCTCGACCGAGCGCCCGATGGCGACCGAGAACCTCTGGCAGGGCAAGGTCGCCACCCGCGCCTTCCTGGGCGACGCGGTGGACCACGTCGTCGGAGTCGGCAAGACCGAGATCCGCGCCCGTACCGTGCCGTCGGTGTCGGTCCCGCCGGGCACCGACGTCTACCTCCACCTGGAGGCGGACAAGATCTCGCTCGTCCCGGCCGACTGAGATCCCCGCCTTGGCACTCCCTGAGGTTCTTCGGCACCGCGCCTTCGGCCTCTACTGGGCTGGAGTCATCCTGTCGGAGATCGGCACCCGCGGGACCATCGCGGCCGTCCTGTACCACGTCTATCAATTGACGGGTTCGTACGCGCAGACCGGTCTCGTCGGGGCCGCCCAGGCGGTCGCTCTGCTGGTGCTCTCGCCGCTCGGTGGCGTCTACGCCGACCGCCTGGACCGGCGCAAGCTGCTCCAGGCGGCGCAGGCGGTCGCCATGCTGGTCGCGCTGGGACTGACAGTCCTGACTGCGACCGGTGCGGTGAACATCTGGCTCATCTATGTCGCGGTCATCCTGATCACGGCGGCGGCGACCTTCGACTCACCGGCCCGGCAGGCTCTGATCCCGGCGATGGTGCCGCGCGAGCAGCTGCCCCAGGCGTTCGCTCTGCTCAACCCGTCTCGCGAGCTGGCCATCCTGATCGGCCCGGGGCTGGGTGGGGTGCTCATCGCGGTGGGCGGACCGGAGCTGATGTACGGCTTCGATGCGCTGTCCTACCTCGCGATGGTCGTGGCGCTGGCGTTCATCGAGGTGCCTCATCTGCCGGGCTCGCCCAAGGACGAGTCGATATGGGCGCAGATGAAGGACGGCGTGGTCTACATCAGGGGCCGCTCCATCATCTGGATGCTGATGTCGCTGGACCTCTCGGCGACGCTGTTCAGTGCCTACCGGGTGCTGCTGCCGGCGGTCGCCACCGAGATCCTGCACGTGGGGCCGAGCGGCTACGGCATCCTCGCGGCGGCTCCGTCCGCGGGAGCCTTGCTGGCGTCGTACACGATCTTCAAGCTCGTCTCCAGGAGCAACCGGCTCGGCCGGATCCTGCTGGCGGCGACGGTCATGTACGGGGGAGCGGCCATCCTGCTCGCGCACGCTGGGGTGTTCTGGGTCGCGCTGCCGGCCTGCCTGCTGCTCGGCGCCTTCGACGCCGTCACCACCACCATCCGGCACGCGGCGGTGCAGTTGGAGACGCCAGACGAGGTGCGGGGCCGCGTCACCTCGATCTACCAGATGGCCTCGCGCGGGGGCCCGGCGCTCGGTGACGCCTTGATGGGCAAGGTCGCCGCGTCGCTCGGTCCTGTCACAGCGCTCACCGCCGGCGGGATCCTGACGGCGCTGTACGCCGTGACCTTCCTGCCTCGGGCGAACGTCGTCCGCGAATACGCGGGGGCGAAGGCCCCCGCCCACCAACAAGCTTGATCAAATCCGAAACCGTGAAAGAGGAATGACAGTGGCCAAGAAGGACGCGATCGTCTCCGACGATCTGGCGAAGAAGTTCAAGACCGAGAAGGACAGCCCGTACGTCCGCTGGGTCGCCGACGAGGGCCTCGACATCATCGCGGCCCATTATGTGGAGGACCTCAAGACAGTCGAGCTCAAGCCGTGGGCCCGCCGCGGTGGCCGGGGTGTGTTCATCAACCACGAGGCATCCCGGACCTCCAACGACTGCTACGTCGCCGAGATCCCCGCAGCTGGTGTGCTCGAGCCGCAGCGCCAGCTCTTCGAGGAGATGATCCTGGTGCTGTCGGGCCACGGCTCGACCTCGGTCTGGAACGACGCCGGGAAGAAAGTGACCTTCGAGTGGGGCCCCGGCTCGATCTTCGCGATCCCGCTCAACACGGTGCACCAGCACTTCAACGGCTCCGGCACCGAGGTGGCACGCTTCGTCTCCTCGACGAACGCCCCGCCGATCATCAACATGTACGACGACCCCGACTTCGTCTTCAACACCTCCTACGACTTCCCCTCCCGGTTCAACGGTGAGCCGGACTACTTCGACAACAAGGACGAGCAGGACGGGCTGCTGCTGAAGACCAACTTCGTGTGGGACTCGGTCAGCCTCCCGCTGATCGCCGCAAAGGAGCGCGGTGCCGGCGGCGGCCACATCCGCTTCACGATGGCGCGCGGGTCGATGAACAGCCACATCTCGCAGTTCCCGACCGCGACGTACAAGAAGGGTCACCGTCACGGCCCGGGCGCGCACGTCATCATCCTCTCGGGTGAGGGCTACTCGCTGATGTGGCCCGAGGGCGAGGAGCCGAAGCGTTATGAGTGGAAGGCCGGCTCGATGATCGTGCCGCCGAACATGTGGTACCACCAGCACTTCAACACCGGCTCCGAGCCGGCCCGCTACCTCGCGTTCAAGCACGAGGTCGTCTCCATCCGCAACGCCCAGGGCGTCCCGAAGGCCTGGATCAGCCAGCGCATCGGTGGCGACCAGATCGACTACGCCGACGAGTCGCCGCTCGTGCGCGACACCTTCTCCAAGGCTCTGGCCGAGAACGGCCTGACCCCGCAGATGGACGCGGCGTACGAGGCCGAGCTCCCCGACCTGCCCCCCAAGGCTGGGGAGTAGGTCCCAGTTCGCCCCGAGGGGCGCGAGGGCAACGAAGCCCTTGCGCCCCGTGGGCACCAACATCCACGTCTAGGAAGTCTCCTCTTGAGCCACGACCACCACCACGAGCGCCCCACGCTGAGCCCGAACGGGCTGGACGAGGCCGGGATCTTCCGCGGCGACCACGACCGCGACCACGATCATGACCACGACCGCGACCATGATCACGGGCACGATCACTCCCACGGTGAGCTCGACGCGAGGGATCTGGCGGCAGCCTTCGCCGACAACCCGATCTGGCTGCGGGACAACGTGGAGATGCTCAGCGTAGGCGTGGACATCGGGTCCGCCGGAACCCAGGTGGCCTTCTCCCGGCTGGTGCTGCGCCGCAAGGGCGAGGACCTGACCAGCCGCTACATCGTGGTGGAGCGGGACACGCTCTACCAGTCGGAGCTCTACCTCACGCCGTACGCCGCGGACCTCACCATCGACGCCGCTGAGCTCGGTGACCTGCTCGACATGGCGTACGGGCAGGCGGGGCTGAGCCCCGACGATATCGACACCGGCGTGGTGATCCTGACTGGCGAGGCGCTGAGGCGGGAGAACTCCGAGGCCATCGGCACGGTCGTGGCGGAACGGGCCGGAGACCTGGTCTGTGCCACGGCCGGACACCACATGGAGGCGATGCTGGCGGCGTACGGCTCGGGTGCGGTCCAAACCTCGCACGACCGCGGTGGTCGGCTGCTCAACGTCGACATCGGTGGCGGTACGACCAAGCTGAGCCTCGTCGAGGACGGCAAGGTGCTCACCACGGCCGCGCTGCACGTGGGTGGGCGGCTGCTCGCCCACAACGCCGGCCGGATCACGCGCCTGGAGCCGGCCGGCCAGCGCCACGGCACCGCCGCCGGTGTCACGCTCACGCTCGGCGGTCATGTCGACGACGCCGGCCTGAGCGCGGTGGCCGAGAAGATGGCCGATGCGGTGCTCGCGCTGCTCGGCGGCGCCGGCGACCCCGAGCTGTGGCTCACCGAGCCACTCCCGGTCGACATGAGCACCGTGGACGGACTGGTCTTCTCCGGTGGAGTGGGGGAGTACGTCTACGGCGCCGAGACCCGCGACTTCGGCGACCTGGGCCGACGGCTGGGCACGGCGCTGCGGCAGCGGGTCGACGCCGCCGGCCTGTCCCTGCTGCCCGCGGCCGAGCGGATCCGGGCGACCGTGCTCGGTGCCTCGGAGTACACCGTCCAGCTCAGCGGCATCACCACCCACCGCGACGATGCCGAGGCCCTCCTGCCGCAGCGCAACCTCCAGGTCGTCGCTCCCACCTACGCGCTCGACGAGGACCCGATGGGTCCAGTGGACGCGACCGCGATCGCCGAGGCGATCCGTGAGCATCTGGCCGCCTTCGGGGTCGAGCCCTGCGACGACATCGCCCTGGCCCTGACCTGGAGCGGCGCGCCGGCCTACCCGCGGCTGCGCTCTCTGGCCGAAGGGGTGCGCGGGGGTCTGGCGGCCCGTATCGAGCACGGGTGCGCGACGTACCTCGTCCTCGATGCCGATATCGGTCTCACCCTCGGCCGGATCCTGCGCGACGAGCTCGGTGTCGACGGTGGTCTGCTCGTCCTCGACGGGTTGCAGCTGCGCGACTTCGACTACGTCGACCTCGGTCGCGTACGTCAGCCCTCGGGCACCGTCCCGGTCACCATCAAGTCGCTGGTCTTCGGCGACAGGATGATCGACTGAGCCGGGACAGCGACTGCGCGCAAACGCCTTGACGGCGATGTGAGCAAGCACACGTCGCCGTCAGTGAATTGGTTAGACCATTTCGTGGTTATGGTTTTCGAGTGCCTGAGATCCAGGTATCGAAGCGGAGGAAAACCATGAACCAGCTCTACACCCAGGACGCTGTCAGCCCTCTCATGATCCAGCCGGGCGAGGTCCGGGTACGCCGCTACCGCGAGCTCGATCTGCGGGCCTCGCTCGCCGCGTTCGCCGGCAGGGTCCGCATGACTGTGCAGATCCCGGTTCAGCGAGCGACTCGCTGACCGCTGCCGCTCCGCCGCCGAGGCGTAGAGCAGCACGCAGAACACCAGAAGGCCCCGGATCCCCGGGGCCTTCTCGTATTTGCTGTCGAGCTGATCAGACTGAGCCGGGACCGTCAGAAGGCCACGTCTCGGCCCAGCGCCGCCGTGGCCGGGAAGACCAGCGACTTGATCACGACCGGTACGGCACCGGAGACCGCCAGCAGCCCGCCGATGTCGATGAAGTCGAAGGCCTGGAGCGTGAGCCCGTCGATGGAGACCACCGGGATGGGCAGGCTCAGCTCCTCGTTGACATGAATGCCGACCAAGCCGCCGACATCGCCGTCGCCGACCAGCACCAGCGGCAGGCCGTTGCTGGTGTACTCGGCCATGCCCGCGGCCACGCCACGGCAGAACGCATCGAGGCGGCCGAAGGTGGCTGAGCCCTGCCAGCGGTAGCAGAGGGCGACCGGCTGGTCCTTCGGCATCGAGTCGAACGCCTGCAAGGCATCCTTCACCGCCACCGTGATCTCGTCCGCGTCGAGCTCCTCGCGCTCCAGTGGCAGCTGCGGCATGAGCACAGGTACGTTGCGCAGCGGCAGCAGCGAGGTCGGCTCCACGAAGATCGTGGTCCCACTCACCTGCACCGTGTATTGCGAGGCGCCGACGACGGTGGCGCGGATGCCCTGCTCGGCGACCTGCAGCTCGGGGCCCCAGCCGGAGACCCGCTCGCGAATCGCCGCCGCCAGGCGCGGTCCGAGGTCGCCGTGGTCGCGCTGGTCGCGTCCGTAGACGTACTCTGCCACGCCGCCGGAGAACGAGATCGCATCCGGGGCCGGACCCGCAGGCAGCGGCTCCAGTCGAAGCAGGTCGGCGGTCGCCTTCGCCGGAGAGCCCGTCTGCATCGCGGCGAAGAGGTGGTCCGCCATCAGCTCGACGAGCCGGGAGAGCCCGTCGCCGTCGGGCACCGCGCCCATCTCCAGCTCGAGTGCGGCCTTGGCCGCGAGCCAGCGGGCGGCCTCCTCGATGCGAGTGACGCGGCCCTCCGAGTCGAAGGCGAGGATGCGGGCGCCGACGTCGATCGCGGTCACCGCCTGCACCTCACCATCCGCGCAGACGGCGATCTTGGACGTGCCGCCGCCGATGTCTATGTTCATCGTGCGGTTGCCGTTGGCCTCCGATCTGGACACCGCTCCCGACCCGAAGGCCGACAGCTGCGTCTCCAGTGCGTCGCCGGCGCTGACGGAGACGAACCTGCCTGCGATCTGAGAGAACACGTCGGCGATGATGCGCGAGTTGGTGCGGCGTACGGCCACGCCGGTCATGATCAGTGCGCCGGTGTCGATCTCGTCCGGCGAGACACCAGCCTCGGCGTACTGCCGGTCGAAGAACTCCCTCAGCGCATCGCCGTCGAGAGTGTCGCCGGCCGTGTCGCCGGTGCTGTAGGGCGCGAGAAGGACGTCCGACTCATGCGTCACCTCGCGTGAGGTGACCAGATAGCGGTTGTCCCGCCGCTGCAGCACGATCCGTGACAGCACCATGTGGGTGGTCGAGGAGCCGATGTCGACACCGACGCTGACGAGCCGGATCTCATCGTCCTCCAGCACCAGGCTGCGCCCGCCGCTGGTGAAGATCCGGCCGCCGGAGTGGCCGATCGGCGTCAGCTCCGAGGGCTCACTGAAGGCCATCGGCCATCTGCCGCTTGCTCGGGTCCCAGTCGATGCCTTCGGGATGCTCGTACCAGCTCGGGTCCATCCTGAGCTCGACGCCGTTCTTCTCGAGCGTCGCCTCGTACTCCGTGCGGACGTGTGGGTCCTCCTGCCAGTACGCGATGGCGGTGCCACCCTCGTGCAGATCGCGGGCCGTGTAGTCGGTGTGCTTGGCGCCGGGGGCGCCGGGGTCGCGGCCCGGGTTGTGCGGGCCGAACCAGGCGCTGAGCCGGAACGGCTCCTTCGACGCGCTGAAGTGCTGGTGGTACCAGCGCTGGCCACCTGGCGCGGCGGTGATGAAGCCGAACCGCTCGTAGTCGAGACGCTGGACCTGGTCGCCGTTGCCGTCGGCCCACGGCGTCGGGCCGAGGTGCTCGGGCCAGGTGTAGGTGTAGCCATGGCCCTTCAGGCAGATCAGGATCGCGGCGGAGGTGTGCGCGTGCGCCTTCGAGTAGCGACCGTTCTCGTGCTGGCCGATCCAGTAGTAGAACTGGTTGTCGGTCATGTAGGGCTCGACGCGGCGGTAGCCGGGGGAGCGGCGGTTGTCCAGCGGCAGGTCGCAGTCGATGACGTCGGGGATGAAGTTCGTACGCCGCATCGCAAGACCGCGCACCGGGTCGGGCTCGATCTCCTCGCGGTACTTGAAGAAGTCGTCTGCCCCGCTGAAGCGCTCGCGGAAGACGAACGGGTTGTTGAACACCGCCTCCACGTTGTTGAGCTGGTTCAGCACGTTGGGCGCGGTGTTGCCGGCCATCAGGATGGCGGGCTTCGAGGTGGCGTTGACGATCCGGAACCAGGCGTTCATCGGGATCGAGAACATCGAGCCCCGCTGCCACTCGAAGACGTGCCTGTTGACGTCCCCTTCCTGCCAGACCTCACAGGTGCCGCGGCCCTCGACGGCGAGGTAGATCTCCTCGAACATGTGCTTCTCGGGGTTCAGCGCGCCACCGGCCGGGACCTCGACGACGAAGTGGCCCCACTTGGTCTCGGTGCCGTACGTCTGGATGTAGCTGCCGCGCCCGCCCTTGCGGTCCCAGTCCTCGCGCGGGAGGTCCGTCACCGTCCGCACGCCCAGCCCGCGGAAGACCGGGATCCCCTCGGACTCCATGAACGTGTCGTACGGCATGGGCTGCTTGTGGAAGTCGCCGAAGCCGGCCCTGCGGTGCTCGGTCGGCTCCTGCCACACCGTCTCGGTCGTTGTCTCGGTCGACACGCTCACTCCTCTTCCGGTGGCTCTGTATATGTGATAGGCATCACTGTAATGGTTATACCATCAACCCAAAAGGGTTGCTGCCGGTTCCCCAGGAGATGAGATGAAGAGGAAGACCCCACTGGCCGCCGCCGTTCTGGCGGCCGCGATGGTGCTGACAGCGTGTGGCGGGTCGCCGACCGCAGGGGTGGGCGCCCCCAAGGTCGATGACCACGCCAAGGAGGTGTACGACGAGATCAACGGGCTCTCGGGCGAGGAGCGGACCGACAAGCTCGTCGAGATGGCAGAGGAGGAGGGCAAGCTCGTCCTCTACACGTCCAACACGGACATGGACTCTCTCGTGGAGGCGTTCGAGAAGAAGTACGACATCACGGTCGAGCCCACGCGCGGCAACTCCGAGACCGTGCTGCAGCGGCTGACGACCGAGGGCAACTCCGGCAACGTCAGCACCGACCTGGTCGAGACCAACTCCGGCGAGCTCAACATCTTGGCGCAGGAGGGCTTCCTCTACGACTACGAGAGCGAGTACCGCGACGCGGTGCGCGAGGACGGCCAGCTCGAAGGCTGGACCGCCGACCGCTTCAACGCCTTCGTCGTCGCCTGGAACACCGACAAGGTGAAGTCCTCCGAGATCCCAAGCGAGGTAGCCGACTTCGCCGACCCGAAATGGGACGGCAAGGTCGCGCTCGAGATCGGCGACGTCGACTGGTTCGCGGCGGTCTCGAACTACTACCTCGACCAGGGCAAGTCCCAGGCGGAGGTCGACAAGATGTGGACCGACATCGCCGCCAACGCGTCGGTCGAGAAGGGGCACAGCACGATGGGCGACATGCTCGCCGCAGGCAAGCTGCACGTGGTCCTGTCCAGCTACTCCCACACCGTCGATGGCCTGGCCGGTGAGGACAAGGCTCCGGTGACGTGGAAGCGTGGTGAGGAGTACGTCGCCCCGGTCGTGACCCGACCCAATGGCGCCGGCCTGATGGCGACGGCCAAGCATCCGGCCGCGGCGACGCTCTTCATGGACTTCCTGCTCAGCGAGGGGCAGCAGTACATCGCCGAGGACTTCCGCTCGACCGCCGTGCCGCAGTCGGACGACCCACTTGCGGGTGTCGAGACGATCCCGGTCCCGGAGGGCGAGATGCTCGAGGACTACGACCGCTGGGACCGCGCCTACCGCGAGCTCGTGGGCGGCTGAGCCGGCCAGGGGTCGAGGACAGCCTCGGCAGGGAGGGCTCCGGATCACTCCAGGGCCCTCCTTGCCGACTTACACTTCAGGACGGAGAGCGCTCGATGACCAGCACTGGACTGCGTCAAGAACTTCAGCACCGGATCGCCACCGGTTGTCGCATCGCAGGATTCCGTGGCCTGTGCGAGGACATCCTCGGCCACATCAGCAGCCGACACGGAGACGGCCTGCTCATCCGCTGTCGCGGGCCCGAGGAACAAGGACTCCTCTTCACGGTCCCCGATGACATTCGCGAGACAGACCGCGCCGGGAATCTGCTCGACGTCGACTGCGGGTACGCGGTGCCCAACGAAGTCCACATCCACACCGAGATCCTCAGCGTTCGGCCCGACGTGGAGGTCGTGCTGCACGCCCATCCCCCTGCCGTTGTCGCTCTGAGCCTGGCCGGACTCGAACTGACGCCGGTCGTCGGGGCGTACGACATCCGAGCCGCGCGGATGGCCCGCGAGGGGATTCCGATCTACGCTCGCAGCGTCCTTGTCAATACTCCTGAGCTGGGACGCGAACTCGTCGACGTGATGGGGGACAAGGGCAGCTGTGTTCTACGCGGTCACGGCATCGTGACCACCGGCGCCAGCGTCGAGGAGGCGCTTGGTCGTGCGCTGAGCATGGACGCCCTCGCCCAGATGATCCTCCGTGCTGCCAGTGCCGGCAGAACTCCTCAGCCGATGACGGACGAGGACCTCGAACAGCTTCCGGATCTGGGCTCGGCGTTCCATGATCGACTGATCTGGCGCTTCCACTCGGCCAGCCTCGCCGCCGCCGGCTTCGCCCTCACGCCGATTGCGGCTGAGCGCGAGTGACGAGTTGAGCTCCTGGGGTGCCCGGGCAGGTCAGCCGGCCGTCTGCTGCGCCTGAACGATCGGAACCGCGACCAGCAGCGGCTACCGCCGGGTGAGAACGTGAAGTCCTCGGCACCGCCCGGCGGGGCTCCGTGTCGGCCTCCTTCGGTCGAGCTAGCGGGCGAGGTCGGCGCGTGCCTGCTCCAGGACTCGGTCGAGCTCCACGTAGATCTCCTCGTGCTGCTCTCGGAGCTCATCGAGACCAGGTGCGTCGTTGAGATCCCCGATCGCCTGCCGGAGTGCTTCGAATCCCTTGGGGATCTTCCCGCCGGCGCTGAGGATGCTCAGCTGACCGATGGCTGCGCGAGCGGCTGAGTTGTTGCGGTACGCCTCCTGGCGCAGCGACTCCCGCTCGGGGGCGGGGAGGTCGGCGAGGCGGGCCTTGACGCGGCTGTAGGTGACGCGCTCGAACTCGTACAGGCTCGCGGCGCACTCGCCGTAGACGCGGACCCTGGCATCGAGCAGCTGGAGGTCGCGGCTGTTCCGGTGTTGCCAGTACGCACCCCACCAGGCCCCGAGAAGGGTGGCGAGGATACCCATCGCGGTCACAACGACAGTCGTAGTCACGTCGGCAGACCGTAGGGCATCCGACGTCGCCGCGCACCGGAAGCCGCGCCTGGCAGTCGTCCGAGCCGGTGCCAATCGGCCTCAGGCGTGGCGTAGCGCAGTCGTGGGGTGCCGATCACAGTCAAACGTGGTCTACGGGTTAGGTTCTGCGGCGGCATTCCCCCGATCTTGGAGTTTCTCGATGTCAGACCTGACCTATCAAATGCTGGCGTTGGTGGCCTATATGGTCGCCATGCTCGGCATCGGCGCCTGGGCGTACCGGCGCACCTCGAACCTCGACGACTACATGCTGGGCGGGCGCGATCTCGGCCCGATGGTGAGTGCGTTGAGCGCGGGTGCCTCGGACATGTCGGGGTGGTTGCTCATGGGCCTGCCCGGTGCGATCTACGCGACCGGGCTGATGGAGGGCTGGATCGCTGTCGGTCTGACCGTCGGCGCCTGGCTCAACTGGAAGATCGTGGCGCCGCGACTGCGGACGTACACCGAGGTCTCGGGTGACTCGATCACCGTGCCCAGCTTCCTGGAGAACCGGCTCAAGGACAGCTCGCGGCTGCTGCGGATGGCCTCCGGGGCCGTCATCCTGGTGTTCTTCACCTTCTACGTGTCCTCGGGCATGGTCGCCGGCGGCGTCTTCTTCGAGAGCTCCTTCGGCACGGACTTCCACACCGGCATGCTGGTGGTCGCCGCGGTCGTGGTGGCGTACACGCTCTTCGGTGGCTTCCTCGCGGTCTCCTACACCGACTTCGTGCAGGGCGCGATCATGCTTCTCGCGCTGATCCTGGTGCCCGTCGTCGGTGTCTTCGTGACCGGCGGGATCGGCGAGACCCTGGACAGCGTCCGCGCCGTCGACCCGTCGCGGCTGAGCATGGTCGAAGGAGCCACCGCTCTCGGCGTCGTCTCGGCGGCTGCCTGGGGCCTGGGCTACTTCGGTCAGCCGCACATCATCGTCCGGTTCATGGCCCTGCGTACGGCGGGGGAGGCCGCGTCCGCGCGGCGGATCGGCATCGGCTGGATGCTGCTCAGCCTCTTCGGCGCCGTCGGCACCGCCCTGGTCGGCATCGCCTACTACCAGCAGAACCCTGACGCCGAGCTCACCGACCCGGAGGCGGTCTTCATCGCGCTGGGCCAGATCTTCTTCCACCCGCTGGTCGCGGGCATCATGCTGGCCGCCGTGCTCGCCGCGATCATGAGCACGATCTCCTCCCAGCTGCTGGTGACCTCCTCGGCGCTGGTGGAGGACCTCTACAAGGCGGTCTTCAAGAACGACGCCTCCGACCGCCAGCTGGTCCTGTTCGGTCGGCTCGCCGTGCTCGGTGTCGCCGTCGTTGCCGCTGTGCTGGCGTGGCCGAAGAGCGGGACCGTGCTCGACCTGGTCGCGTACGCCTGGGCGGGCTTCGGCGCCTCCTTCGGCCCGATCATCCTGCTGGCGCTGTGGTGGCGGAAGCTCACCGCGGCCGGCGCGCTGGCCGGCCTGGTCGTCGGGGCCGTGACCGTCGTCGTGTGGGGCAACATCGACGCGCTCAGCTCGCAGATGTACGAGATCGTGCCGGGCTTCGCTCTCAACGCGATCGTCGCGGTGGTGGTCAGCCTGGTGACCTACCGGGAGAACCCCGACATCGAGGCCGAGTTCGACGAGGCGATCCGGCTGCTGGACGCCGACGGGTCGCGCGCGGAGTCGGCGCGGGTCTGACGCGACGGGCCCGGGATCGCGGGGAAACCACGATCCCGGGCCTGATGGCGTACTGTTGATCTTGTTGAAGGGATGGCTCTGTAAGCCATCCTGGCCGCACACCACGTCGCGGCTTGTATCTTTTATCTGGTTTTCGGTTCGCTGGACATCAGCACAGATGGATGTCTTCAGCGGCTTGGGGCACAGTGTCCCTTGCACCGAACAGAGGAAAAGATCATGGCTCAGGGCACCGTCAAGTGGTTCAACGCTGACAAGGGCTTCGGCTTCATCGCGCAGGACGGTGGCGGCGAGGACGTGTTCGTTCACTTCTCCGCCATCCAGACCAGCGGTTACAAGTCGCTCGACGAGAACCAGAAGGTCGAGTTCGACGTCACCGCCGGCCCCAAGGGCCCGCAGGCCGAGAACGTCCGCGTCGCCTGATTTTCAACGAAGGGCCCCGACCGCAGCCGCGGTCGGGGCCCTTCGTGCGTCCGGCGACGAGGGCTCGAACCGGTCAGTGCAGGTGCGTCTGCCAGTCCTGTGGAACGCGATCCGCGGGCGCGGGCGGGGACTGCGACTCGGGGCGGCTCGTCGGCTCGGCCAACACCGGGCCCTCCAGCGCCTCCTGGTTCTCGAAATCCCAGAACCACGTCTCGCCGGGCTCGAAGCTCTGCATGTAGCGGTGGCCCGACTCGCGGAAGTGGTGGCTGGCGTGCTGCGCCGGTGAGCTGTCACAGCAGCCCACGTGCCCGCACTCCGCGCACCGCCGAAGGTGAACCCACCATCCGGAATCGCTCGCGAGGCACTCGGCACACCCGGTGCCGGACGGCAGGGCCGCGACGTCGATTCCTGGTGTTCCGGTCATGCCCTTCACGTTACCGGTTGGGGTCCTTCGACGTGGGCCGCCCGCCGAAGTCCCACCGATGGGCCTCGACCCAGACGTACTGGTCGGGGGAGAGGGCTTGCCGAGCGGCATGCTCGGAGACTGCCTCGAGCAGCACCGCCGCGCCTAGAACCACCGTCCCGTCGTCGGAGAGCTGCGGCCCGGCCGCGATCAGCGCTTCGCCGCGCGGCAGTTCGACCGGGTCGGTCCTCGGTTCGCAGAACCCGAGGACGAGGTAGCGGTTGGCGTCGGGCCGGCCGTCGAAGTCCCACATGGTGCGACCGAGCGTGTTGCGCCACCGCCGGAGCAGTATGTCCCGATAGGCGCCGGCCTGGTAGCCGGGTTCGTCGAAGGCGAACGCGCGAGCTGCGGCGGCATCCGGGAGCTCGAGGATGTGCACGCTCCCGGTCAGGGTCTCGTCGCTGGTGAAGGTCGGACCCCGGGCGATCATCGTCGCTGCGAACCGGTCCATGTAGCTCCAATGCTCCTCCACCATCTCGGTGCGCAGCGGCGTCGAGCCCGGGCGGTCGCGGTGGTAGCAGAAGAACTCCATGGGCTGAGACTCACCGGCTTCGCCGTCCCGCGCAATCGGTTATCTCAGCGGGTCCGTAGGGTGTGAAGCCGAGGAGGGCTGACATGGTGAGCGATCGCGACCGGAACGAACAAGGGCGTGCGCAGCAGGCTCGACCGCGCGACGCGCTCGGCCGCCCGCTGCCGTACGGCGAAGTCGGTGTCGAGCCCATCTCCGAGGAACCGCTCCCGCCGGAGGAGACCTTGGCGTACGCCCGCAGCCTGCTCGACGACGGACGCCCCTTCGCCGCCCACGAGGCCCTCGAGGTCCGGTGGAAGTCGTGCCCGGAGGAAGAGCGGGAGCTGTGGCAGGGCCTCGCTCAGCTGTGTGTCGGCCTGACCCACCACGAGCGCGGCAACACCGTCGGCGCCTCCCGGCTGATCGAGCGGGCGGCGGGTCGGCTCGAGACCTACGAGCGGGGCGCTGGTCCGAGGTATGGCCTGGACCTCGAAGCACTCATCGCATGTTCCCGGGGCAAGCTGCAGGGTGCCTGATTCGTCGGGTCAGCCTTCGGAACGGCGGTCGGCGCCTGCCTGGAAGTCCTTGGACTCGACGGCGAGGGAGACGAGGACTCCGCCGAGCAGTGCCCAGAGCGGGGCGGAGATGTTGAAGATGGTCACGCCGCTCATGGCGATCACGAGCGCGGCGAACGCACCGGTCTGGAACTTCGTGCCGCCGAAAGCGCCGCGGAAGGCCGAGATCAGTACCCCGATCATCGCCAGCCCGGCCACGGCCGCGATCAGCGTCGGAGGCAGGATCGAGACCAGGGCGACCGCTACGCCGGCGAAGACGCCGAAGAGGGCGAACAGGATGCCGTTGACCACCGTGGCGACATAGCGTCCGTCCCGGTTCTCGCCGGCCTGTTCCGAGGAGCAGATGGCGGTCATCGGCCCCGCGATGTTCGCGTTGTGGCCACCGAAGAGCGAGGCCAGGATGCCCCCGACGCCACTGATCAGGGTCATCGCGTTGACCGGAGGCCGGTACTTCTCAGTCATCAGCACCCCGGTGGCCTGGGCGTTCTCGGCGCCGATGACCAGCACCGCGAGCGGGATGGCCACCGCCAGGATCGCGTTGACGTCGAACGCGGGCGCCACCAGCTGCGGGGCGGAGAGTGCGAAGTCGGCGTCCGTGGACCCGAAGGCCCCGGTGGCCAGCGAAGCGACGATGCCGAAGACCAGCGCACCGACCACGCCGGGTACGGACCTGACGAAGCGGGTGAGCAGCAGATAGCCCACCACCGCGGCGATCACGATCACCGGTGTGCTGACACCTGCGTCGACCACGCCGGTGGCGAAGCGGATCAGTGCGCCGGCGATCATCGCCATCACGATCGGTACCGGGAGCCAGGCGGCCAGGCGAGGAAGCAGTCCGGTGAGACCCAGCGCGAGGACCAGCACTCCGGCGGCCAGGAAGGCGCCGACCATCTCGCTGAACTCGAAGTCCGCCAGTGCGCCGACCACGAGGACCGCGCCCGGGATGCTCCAGGCGCCGGTGATGGGCATCTTGTAGTAGAGCCCGAGGATCAGCGAGATGAGTCCGCCGAAGACGTAGATGCCGAAGATCCACGAGGTGATGAGCTGCTCGGACAGCCCTGCTTCGCTGGCCCCGTTGATGATGATCAGGGCGGGCCCGGTGCACCCGAAGATGGCGGCGACCAAGCCGGCGCTCACTGGAGCTACACCCACGTGGCGCCGGAGGTCGCGAAGGCCTGACTTGAATCCGGGCCCCGGCTCGATCAGGGAACGGTCGGTACGAATCCTCGGGGGAGTGGGCTGGCTGGTGGAGCCAGTGGTGGGGCTGGTCATGGGGCCACCTCGATGACAGACGTACGGTCCAGAAAAGACCGTCTGATTCGGACTGTCGAAACCTAGGACTGTTCCCAGGTGGTGTCAAGGGGTGGCTGGTCGGGTGGCCCGCTCAGCTGCGTTCCTTCTCGAGCTTCTCCCAGAAGTCGAGGGCGGCGTGCTCCATCGCGAGGCCGAGCCCGAGGGGAACCATGCGATCGGCTACGTCCTCGCGGTCCTTGAACAGCTCCTGCATCCCGGTGTAGACCCTGATGCGCTCGCGGTGCTGTTCGATCTGCTCTCGCGCCAGCTGCAGGACGTCCTCGGGCTTGGCGAACTCCGCGAAGAAGAGCTTGAGCTCGGCGACGTCGCGCACCTGCATCTGCTCGGTCGTGGGCTCGCTGAGCCATGACCGGAGGGCATCGAGCCCTGCGGGGGTGGCGGAGTAGAGCTGGCGCCGCCGGCCGGACTCCTCCTGCTGCACCTCGAGGAGGCCCAGATCGACCAGCCGCTTCGGCTCGGAGTACAGCTGCGCGTGCGGAAAGGGCCAGAAGTAGCCGACGGAGCGATTGACGGCGCGCTTGAGGTCGTACGACGTCGATGGTCCTCGCATCGACACCATGCCCAGCACGACGTAGGAGGTAGGGGTCAGTTTCGGTGTTGACACGGTCTGAAGCGTATCGTAGGGTCCTGAACGTCCGAAACAGACGATATGAACTGTACGGTAGAGAGTGGGCATGATGGACCTAGCGACAGCCCTCCGGTGGACCACCGAGAGATATCCGCATCGCCGCGCGGTCGGCGGCGCCGCGCCGATGTCGTACGCCATGTGGAATGCACGGACCGAGCGCTATGCCCACGCCCTGCACGAGCTCGGCGCCGCCGAAGGGAGCCGTGCCATCTTCATGCTTCAGGGCGGTGAGCCGCTGGCCACCCTGCACCTGGCTGCCCAGAAGGCCCGGGTCGTGTCCCTGCCGCTCTCGACCCGTATCGGGGCCGAGGAGCTCGCGTACTGCATCGCCGACTGCGATCCCGCACTCATCGCGGTGGACGAGCACACCCACGACGTCGTCGTCGCCGCGCTGGAGATGGTCGCGAAACCTCCGCCGCTCGTGTGGGCGGGTCATCGAGACCACGCCCCCGCCGGGGTTCCCTCCGTGGCGCGAGTTGCCGAGCGGGCGCCGAGCACGTTGGTTCCGGCGAGGCCGCAGAGCGACGACATCAGTGTCATGTTGTACACGTCCGGGACGACCGGAAAGCCCAAGGGCGTGCCGCGCACCCACAGCGCCGAGCACTACGCCGCTCTGGCCCATCTGGTCCAGACGGGCCACGGTCCCGGTGAGGCGACCCTCGGCGTCATGCCCCTGTTCCACACGATGGGCCTCCGCACGCTGCTGGCGAGCGTGCTGTCGGCGGGCACCTGGGTGCCGCAGGCCAGGTTCGACGCCGATGAGGCGCTCGAGCTGATCCTCGCCGAGCAGATCAGCGCGCTCTACCTCGTCCCGACGATGTACTGGACCCTGATGCAGGGCGACCGGCTCGGCGAAGCATCCTCCGTACGCAACCTGGCCTATGCCGGTTCTTCCATGACCCCGACGCTCGCACGACGGCTCGTCGAGGCCGTCGACCCCGCGCGGTTCGTGAATCACTACGGCAGCACCGAGATCTACACGTTTACGATCGGCCCCGAGAACATCAGCAAGCCCGGCTGCGCCGGCCGCGCCGGGCTGTTCTCCCGGATCAGGCTGATCGACCCCGATCCCGGGGCGAGCCCCGACCAGATCGTGCCGGACGGTGAGCGCGGTCAGGTGATCGCATCGCTGGAGAGCCCCGAGGCGTTCGCCGGCTACTGGAACCGGCCCGACGCCGATGCCAAGGCCATCCGGGACGGCTGGTACTACACCAACGACCTCGCCGTCGCCGACGACGACGGTGACCTGTGGGTCTCGGGACGCGTCGACGACATGATCAACTCCGGCGGCGAGAACCTCTACCCCGAGGAGATCGAGCACGCCCTCGCGGCCTGCCCGGACCTGCAGGAGGTCATCGTCGCCGCGACCCCGCACGACAAGTGGGGGCAAGCGGTCACCGCGTTCATCGTGGGCCGCCCCGAGGACTCCGCCGAGACGACGCTCGCCAAGGTCGAGCAGTTCGCCCGGGACGGGTCGGGCCTGCCGTCGCTGAAGCGCCCGAAGCGCTACGTCGTGGTGGACCAGATCCCCAAGTCGGCCGTGGGCAAGATCCTCCGCCGCCGTCTCACCGCAGGCGAGTTCGAGACCCTTGCCGACACCGAGGGAGGAGCCTCCTGATGACCCGACTCGCTCGTGTGGAGGACGCCGCGCTCCTGACCGGTCAAGGACGTTTCCTCGACGACCTGGACCCGCTTCCGGGCACCCTCGTGGCGGCGGTGGTCCGTAGCCCGCACGCGCACGCCCGGATCCGGTCGGTCAACCTCGACAAGGCCCGTCGGATGCCCGGCGTGGCGGCGGTGATCGGGCCCGAGGAGGTCCTGGCGACGCTCAAGCCGTTCCCGCTGTCGGTGAAGACCCCTCACCCCTACTATCCGACCGCCACCGACAAGACCCGCTTCGTCGGCGAGCCCGTCGCCGTCGTCGTGGCATCGGACCGTTATCTGGCCGAGGACGCCGCGGAGCTGGTCGAGATCGAGTACGAACCGCTTCCGGTCGTCGTACGCACCGACCAGGCGCTCCTGCCGGACGCCCCGTTGCTGCACGACGAGGCCGAGAGCAACGTCGCGACGGACCGTGAGTTCACCTTCGGCGAGGTCGAGACCGCCTTCGCCGGAGCCCCGCACGTCGTCTCCCGCAGCTACTCCTTCCCGCGCTACTCCTCGACGCCCATGGAGTGCTACGTCGTCGTCGCCGACTGGCGTGATGGCTCCGACGGCCCCGAGATCACCGCCCACGCCAACTTCCACGGCCCGTTCTCGATGGCGCCGGTCGTTGCCGGGGCTCTCGGGATCCCCACCTCGTCGTTGCGCCTGGTGGTTCCCGCAGACATCGGCGGCAGCTTCGGCATCAAGTCCGCGGTCTACCCGTACATCGCACTGATGGCCCTGGCCAGCAAGCACGCGGGCCGGCCGGTGCGGTGGACCGAGGACCGCCTGGAGCACCTCTTGGCGAGCTCGGCCGGCTCCGACCGCATGATGACGTTCGAGGCCGCCGTCGACGACGACGCGGTGATCAGTGCGCTGCGAGTCGACCTCGTCGACAACGTCGGCGCCTACCTGAGGCCTCCGGAGCCGAGCACGCTCTACCGCTGTTTCGGCAACATCACCGGCGCCTACAAGATCGACGCCGTGGGCATCCGGGCACGCGCCGTGGTCACGAACAAGGCGCCCACCGGGCTCAACCGTGGATTCGGCGGGCAGCAGCTGTACTTCGGCTTGGAGCGGCTCATCGACGACATCGCCCGCGAGCGCGGTCTCGACCCCGCGGAGGTCCGCCGTCGCAACCTGGTCTCGGCGGACGCCTTCCCGTACGCCACCCCGAGCGGTGGCATCTACGACTCCGGGAACTACGAGGGAGCCTTCGAGCTCGCCCTCGACAACGTCGACTACCAGCGCCTCCGCAAGGAGCAGGCGGTCGCCCGGGAGAACGGTGAGTGGATGGGGATCGGGATCGCGACGGTCGTCGATCCGTCGGCGACGAACATCGGGTACGTCGGACTGGCCACCCCCGTCCAGGACCGGACCGCCAAGCGTGGCAAGTCGGGATCGACCGAGCACGTACGCGTCACGGTCGACCCCCAGGGAATCGTCAGCGTCCTTCTCGGAACCGTCCCCCAGGGGCAGGGGCACGCCACGGTTGCCCGCGACATCGTCGCCGAGCAGCTCGGCCTGCCGAGCGACCAGGTCCGCCCCCGTGTGGAGATGGACACCGCCTCCACGCCGTGGACGATCAGCTCGGGAAGCTACTCCTCGAGGTTCTCCCCGCTCCTGACCAGCGCGCTGCTCGAGGCGACCGACCGGATCGCGGAGTCCATCAAGGTGGCCGCCTCCGTGCTCCTCGAGGTCGAGCCTGACCGGCTCGAGCTCGCCGACGGAACGGTCCGGGTCGTCGACGACCACGGGCGGTCGGTCGCGTTCCGGCACGCGGCCGGGCTGATCCACTGGGATCCCGGCTCCCTGCCGGACGGCTTCTCGGCCCGTCTCTACGAGGAGGCGGCGTACACGCCCCCGCAGTCGAAGGCGGCCTCGCGCACCGACCAGATCAACTCCAGCCTGTGCTACGGCTTCGTCGCCGACGTCGTGGTCGTCCGGATCGACCGGGAGACCCTGACGGTGAAGATCGAGGATCTCTCCACCGTGCACGATGCCGGCACGATCCTGAACAAGACGCTCCTGGAGGGTCAGGTGCACGGGGCGATCACCCAGGCGCTGGGTGGAGCGCTCTTCGAGGAGATGACCTACTCCGACGCGGGACAGCCCACCGCGGGCACCTTCATGGACTACCTGTGCCCGACATCGGCGGAGTCGGTCTTCCCGCTGACCAGCGACCATCTGGAGACCCCGTCACCGCTGACCAGGCTCGGCGCCAAGGGCTGCGGTGAAGGCAGCTCGATGAGCCTCCCGGTGGCGATCGCCAACGCCGTCGCCGACGCCCTCCAGGGCGAGGGCGTCACGGTCGACTCGCTGCCGCTGCACGGAAACGTACTGCACGAACTGCTCACCACATCGAAGGGAAACTGACATGCCACTCACCGGAGGCGAGATCCGGCTCGAGCACAGCCACGACGGGCGCGTTGCCCACCTCGTGCTCGACCACGGGCGCTACAACATCATCACGATGGAGACCCGTCGGGTGATGGCGGAGCGGTTCACCGAGATCGACGCGGACGACCGCGTCCAGGTCGTGGTGATCCGGGCCGAGGGGGAGCACTTCACCTCGGGCGGTGACATCGCCGGGTTCATGGAGGTCGAGCCCGTCGATCTCACCGACCTCGGCCAAGACGTGACGGCGGCGGCTCGCAGCCCCAAGCCGGTCATCGTCGCCATCGACGGCTACTGCTTCGGCGTCGGGCTGGAGCTCGCTCTGTCGGCCGACATCCGCATCGCGACGGACCGCTCCCGGTTCGCGCTGCCGGAGATGAAGCTCGGGATGATCCCCGGCAGCGGCGGAACGCAGCGTCTTGCCCGGCTCATCGGGCTCTCCCGCGCCAAGTACCACATCCTGACCGGCGAGCGGATCACCGGACAGCAGGCACTCGACTGGGGCCTGACGTCGCACAACTGTGCCGACGCGCAGGAGCTGGAGAAGGCCGTCGACGAGGTCGTGACCAAGCTGCTCAGCTACTCGCCGATGGCGATGCGGACCGCGAAGGAGGTGCTCGACCGAGGGGTCGACGGCCCGCTCTACACCGGCATCGAGCTCGAGCGGAAGGCCTACTCGATGCTGAGGGCCAGCCACGACTTCGCCGAGGGAGTCGCAGCATTCGGGGAGAAGCGTCCGCCGCGCTTCGAGGGCCGGTGATCGCGTGAAGGCTGCGCCGTTCGCGTACGTCCGCCCTGGCACCGTCGCCGATGTGGTGGCCGAGCTGTCCCGTGAAGGGTCCAAGGTGATCGCCGGTGGGCAGTCGTTGGTGCCGGTGCTCGCGATGCGTCTCGGGCGGCCGGCTCAGCTGATCGACATCAACGCGGTGCCCGAGCTGAGTGCGCTCTCCCGGGACAACGGGTCCCTTCGGGTCGGCGCCACCGTCCGCCAGCGGCAGCTCCAGCGAGAGCAGGTCGCCGCGACGGTTCCGCTGATCCGGCTGGCCCTGCCGTGGGTCGGCCACCGCGAGGTCCGCAGCCGGGGCACCGTGTGCGGCAGCATCGCGCACGCCGACCCGTCGGCAGAGCTGCCCGCAGTGGCCGCCTGCCTGGAGGCGACGATGGTCCTGACGAGTGCTCGTGGCACCCGGCAGGTGCCCGCCGTCGACTTCTTCACCGGTGCGCTCTCGACGGTGATCGAGCCGGAGGAGCTCCTCTCGGAGGTGGTCTTCCCGGTCGCGAAGCCCGGCGAGGGGTTCGGCTTCGGGGAGTTCGCCCGCCGGCACGGCGACTTCGCCCTGGCGGGCGTGGCCGTACGAGTTCGCACCACGGGCGAGTCCGTGGACGCGCGACTGACCTGCTTCGGCGTCTCGGACGTACCGGTCAGCGTGGACGTCTCGTCGCAGCTTCACGCCGCGCTCGAGACGACCGGCCCGGATCCGTCACGGGCGGACCTGCTGTCCGCGCTGGCCGAGCACACGCCGGACGTCGCTGACGACGTCGTCGACACCACGGGTGACAGCCACGCCAGTCCCGCCTACCGCCGCCAGCTGATCAGCGCTCTTGCCGCCCGCGAGGTGAGCCGCGCCTACGTGTCAGCCAGAGACTCCGAATCCGAGGGACGCTCCCGATGAACCTGCCGCAGCCGTACGCCCGCACCGAGGCCGACCAGGCCGTCGAGGTGAATCTGACCATCAACGGCACCGAGGTCGCGCTTTCGTTGCCGGCCCGCGTCACCCTGTCCGATGCCTTGCGCGACCATCTGGGCCTCACCGGCACCCATGTCGGCTGCGAGCACGGGATCTGTGGCATGTGCACGGTGCTCGTCGACGGCGATGCGGCGCGGGCGTGTCTGCTGTTCGCTGTCCAGCTCGACGGCGCCGAGATCACCACGGTCGAGGGACTGGGTCGACCCGACGAGCTCCATCCCCTCCAGGAGTCCTTCGGCCGGCACCACGGCCTGCAGTGCGGCTTCTGCACGCCGGGCTTCCTGATGAGCTCGTACGACCTGCTGACCCATGAGCCCGACGTGCAGCGGGACGACCTCCCCACCGAGCTCTCCGGCGTCCTGTGCCGGTGCACGGGTTACCGCAACATCATCGACGCCGTCGACGAGGTCGCGGAGGGTCATCGCGGAGCTCTCCCCGGTCCGGGAAACTGCGGACAGCGCACCCTCGTCGGTCGTACGAGTGCCACGAGCCAGGCAGCCGTCGCGGTCGAGAGCGCCGTCGAGGAGGAGGCGGCCGAGCGCCCCGAGGAGATCGAGATTCCCGCCGGCGAGCCCACCATCCACATCGATGTCGTCAGCCGGCTGGCCTCCGGACCGGACGAGGTGGCGCGCGTCTTCGACGACATCCGGCTGCTGGCCCGCTGCCTGCCCGGTGCGGAGCTGACCGACGAGCTCGGCGCCGGCTGGTATCGGGGCCGGGCCCGCATCGCCCTGGGCCCGATGCGGATGGCCTTCAACGGCATCGCCCACATCGAGGAGCAGTCCGCCGACCGCATCGTGATGAGAGCGCAGGGCAAGGACACCGGTGGCGGGGCGCAGGCCCGGATCGTGATGACGGCAGCCGAGGTCGAGGGCGGTGGGACCGCGCTACAGGCGGAAGCCAGCGTCTTCCTGACCGGCCGCATCGCCGGCTTCGGTCGCTCGCTCGCCGGTGACGTGAGCCGCCGGATGTTCGAGGAGTTCGCTCGCGCCGTGGATCGGGCGGCGGCGGGGGAGGAGGAGCCGACCGCGGGAACGCGTCCGCCTGGTGCGCTCTCTCTGCTGGTGGGCACCATCGTCGACCGGGTTCGGCTGTTCTTCCGACGGCTGACCTCCCGACGCGGGGCACGGGGCGCTTGAGACGTACCCCGTCTGCGGCATTGCACCGGCGGCGCGTTGACCGCGAAGGGCCCCGACGTGCTTGGGTGGAACCATGAGTCGCACCGTCGATGTCGACTACCTGGTGGTGGGTGCCGGCGCCATGGGGATGGCGTTCACAGACGCTCTGACCGAGCACGCCGACGTGCGGGTGGCGCTGGTCGATCGCCGTCACGGTGTCAGTGGGCACTGGCTGGAGGCGTACCCGTTCGTCAGACTGCACCAGGCCTCCGCCTTCTACGGTGTCGCCTCGACGCTGCTCGGCGGCGGGCAGCTGCAGCAGCGCGGGCCTGAGGAGGGCCTGCAGGAGCGAGCGACCCAGGCGGAGATCTGTGCCTACTACGCACGGATCCTCGAGCGGATGGTGGAGTCGGGCAAGGTCGAGTTCTTCCCGAACAGCGAGTACGCCGGCGACGGCACCGTCGTCTCGCACATCTCCGGCGAGCGTCTCGAGTTGCCCGGGGCGCGGATCGTCGACGCCCGCTACCTGGCCCCCAGCATCCCCGCCGAGAAGCCGCCGCCGTTCGGTGTCGCCGAGGGCGCTCGGGTGCTGCCGGTCAACGAGCTCGCCCGGCTCGAGGAGACACCGAGCCAGTACGTCATCGTCGGATCCGGCAAGACCGCGACCGACGCGTGCATCTGGCTGCTGTCGCGCGGCGTCGACCCGGACGCGATCTGCTGGGTGCGGCCGCGCGACCCGTGGATGATCAACCGGGCCCTCATCCAGCCCGATCCCGCGATCTTCCTCGGCATGGCCGCCGACACGATGCAGATCGCCGAGAGGTCGACGTCGCTCGAGGACCTGTTCCTGCGGCTCGAGGACGCCGGCATCATGATGCGCATCGACCGCACGGTCATGCCGACGATGGCCAAGGCGCCGACGCTGGCGACGTGGGAGCTCGAGAAGCTGCGTACGCTCGAGAACGTCGTACGCCGCGGCCACATCCGACACGTCGACCGCGGTTCCCTCACGTTCGCCGACGGATCGCTCGCCATCGCCGACGACGCCCTGGTCGTGCACTGCGCGGCGGACGGGCTGAAGTATCCGCCCCTGCTACCGGTCTGGCGCCCCGAGGCGATCACGCTGCAGCCGATCCGGGCCGGCTTCCCCTGCTTCGGCGCCGCCGTCACGGGCTACGTCGAGGCCACCCGCGACGCCGACGCCGAGAAGAACAGGCTCTGCCCGCCGAGTCCGTTCCCCGACACGATGGGGACCTGGGCGATGATGAACGTCCTCGGCACCCGGGCGGCCATGTCGTTCTCGTCCGAGCCGGACATCAAGGCGTGGTCGGACGGCGTCGCGCTCAATCCGGCTCGGGTCCCGCCCGGGTATCCAGCATCGGCTGCCCTCGACGACGCGCGCGAACGGCTGGCGAAGCACACGACACCGGGGCTCGCTCAGCTGGCTCAGCTGACCTGAGCGTACGTCCCGGCTCCGTCTTTGTTCTCAGGAGGTGTTGTTCATGCTGTTGGACCGTTCGCTCCTCGCTGTCATCACGTGCGCACTCCTTCTCCTCGCCGCCTGCGGCTCCTCCGACGGAGAGTCGGAGGTGGCCGTCACGGATGCGAGCTCCGCGGAGACTGGGACCCCGAGCAGCGCGTCCTTCAGCCGCGCGGCAAAGGCGTTCGGGTGGTCCACGAAACCGGTGTGGTCGCCGGGGAACCGCACGGCGGTGAGTCCGAGCCGGGCGGCGAGCGCCTCGGTCGTACGCTCGCACAGCTGACCAGCCGACTCCTCGCCGATGCCGAGGACGATTCGCGGGCCGCGGCGCAGCGCGTCCTCGTCCGGCTCCCACCGCACGGAGGCCGGCAGCTCCTCGGCGTACCAGAACGCCTCCTCCGCGAGGGCACTCGTGCTGCGCTCGCCGCCGAACATGGCCTCGAGCATGCCGTCCGGCACGACGATGTTCGCTTGCTCGAAGAACATGCCCCACGCGCCGACCACGTCGCCGTCGGCGTACCGACGCCTCATCGCGTCCGTCATCGCACGCAGCTCCTCCCGGTCGTCGAGGAGCTCCAGCAGCGGGGGCTCGTGTGCCACGATCGTCGTGGCGAGCTCGGGATGGCGCTGGGCGAAGGCGAGGGCCGTCACGGCACCGCCGCTGGACCCGAGGATCGCGACGGGGCCGAGGCCCGTGCGGCGTACGAGCTCGGCGAGATCGTCCGCGCGCTGCTCGGGGGTGGAGCCGAAGGACCGATCGGCCAGGACGCTGCCGCCGTGGCCGCGCGGGTCGTGGGTGAGGACGGTGTGGTCGGCGGCGAGCGCCTCGGCGAGAGGGGCGAACTCCTCGGCGGTCATCGGTGATCCGACGAGTGCGATGGCGGGCCCGGATCCACGTAGCTCGTAGTGCAGGCGTGTTTCGGGCAGGTCGATCAGGGTGGGTGCGTACATGGCGTTCTCCTTGGTGTCGGTATCGGTGATGAAGTGGTCGGATCGGCGCCAGGCAGGAGCCTGGCGACGAGGGGCGGCGCGGCCGCCGCGAGCAGGACGGTCAGCGTCGCGGGTAGCACCATCGCGCCGGCCAGCCCCACCCCGGCGGCGAGCCCGCCGATGAGAACGGGGCCCACGAATCCGCCGAGGTACCCGATCGTGGTGACGACCGAGAGCCGCCGCGGGTCGATCCGGGTGGCGCCCAGGCTGCCGATCACGATCGGCCAGACGAGGGCCGTGCCCGCGCCGGCGAGCGCCCATCCTCCGGCGGCGACCACGACCTGCGCACCCTCCGCGGCGACGGGGGAGAGGAGGACGAGTACGAACCCGAGCAGCGTCACCCCGGCGGCTGCCGCTACCAGGGTCGGTGCCGCGAAGGCGCCGCGCAGTCGGTCGCCGGCGAAGCGGACGACGGTCATCGCGGCGAAGAAGGCGGCGTACATCGTCGCTCCGGCTGCCGGTTCCTCACCGAGGACGCGAGTCGTGTGGACTCCCGCCCAGTCGGTTGCGGCACCTTCCACCACGAAGGCAGCGGCGGCCACGGCCCCGGCGCCGACGAGTACGGGGCTCACCCCGCGAGCCGGCCCCTGAGCAGCCGCCGCGTTCGGGGCCGCGGCAGTGCCCGGGGCGGTGCCAGTGCCGACCGGAAGCCGCAGCGCCAGGAGAGTGACCAGGGCGCCGGCGCCCAGTGCGGCGGCAGGCAGGAGCAGGAGGCTGTCCGCGCCGACGCGCAGCGCCGCTGCCAGCGCCGACGACCCCAGGACGGCACCGAGCGTCCAGCATCCGTGCATCCGGGCGATCACGGGTCGTCCCGCTGCGCGCTCGGCGGCCGTCGCCTGTGAGGTGAGCCCTACGTTGATGGCGCCACAGCAGATGCCGAAGACGGCGGCGAGCGCGATCATCGGCTCGGCTGCGGGCATCGCGCCGATCGTGGCGAGGAGGAGCCCTGCCGTGGGGAGGGCGACGCGCAGTACGGCGGCCTCGCTCCAGCGGTGGGCGAGGTGGCCCGCCAGCGGCATCGCGATCGCCGCGCCCAGCGCGAGGGTGAGGAGCAGGAGCCCGAGTCGCGTGGGGCCGAGATCGACTCGGGCGTCGAGGACGGGAAGCCCCGCGCCCCAGACCGCGACGAGCATGCCCACTCCACCGTGCAGCGCGGTGATCACGCGCGGGCTTTCCGGTGCGGGGCTCGATGAGGACATGCCTTCAGGTTGCTCGCGGCTTCGGACGTACGTCCAACACCGGCGAAGCGCGGATCGACGCACTTCTGTTGTCGATCCGCTGTCGCCCGCTTCGCCGACCGGACAGAATGGGGCCCGTGGCGGGCGACCTCGAGATCAGGCTCCTGCGCCGTTTCGTGGCGGTCGCGGAGGAGCTGCACTTCGGGCGTGCGGCCGAGCGTCTCTTCATCGCCCAGCAGGCGCTCAGCCGAGACGTACGCCGCCTCGAGAGCGCCGCGGGCGTCCGCCTCCTCGACCGCTCCTCGCGCCGCGTCGCGCTCACGCCGCAGGGCCGGCGTCTCGTGGACCGGGCGCGCGAGCTCATCGCGCTGCACGACCGTGCCGTACGCGACCTGCGTGCCGACACCGGCAGCCTCGTCATCGACGCCGTCGCGCCGGGGACCACTCCCGCTCGGGTGCTGGACGCGGCTCGGCGTACCGCCCCTGACATCGAGTTCATCGTCCGCTACGGCGGCGGATCCGCGGACACGGTGGTCGGGGCGGACGTCGGCTTCGGCACCACCCCACAGGGCATCGCCGCCCCGCGTGGGCAGGCGGTCCGTCATGAGCGCATCATCGTGCTGCTCCCCGACGACCACGAGCTCACCGCGCTCGACGCCATACCGCTCGAGGCCCTCCGGACGGCTCAGGTGTGCACGCGCTCCGGCGACCACGTGACTCCCGCATGGGCACGCGCGATGGGTCAGCTCCTCGCACCGTTCGGCGTGGACCCGACGGACGGGCATCCCCATGTCCTCGGCGGTGCCGAGCTCGCCGCGCACCTACAGCTGCACGGCGCGCCCGGGCTGGCCCTGGAGAGCCAGGCGCCGGTCGAGGGCATCGTCATGCGTCCGCTCGTCGACCCCGTCGCACTGTTCCCCTGGACGATGCGCTGGCGCGCGGACCTCGATCACCCCGGTCTCGACGTGCTCAGACGCAGCGCACGCGCGTTGTCCGAGGCCCACGGCTGGATCACGGTCCCCGACGGCGCCCTGCTCCTGAGCTCCTGATCAGAGCGCACGTACCTGCGAGCTGTCAGTGGCCTCGACCGGCTTCTCCTCCGACGCAGAGTCCAGCTCCGGCAGCAGCCGATCGAGCCACGCGGGCAGCCACCAGTTCGCGGCGCCCAGAAGCTTCATGGTCGCGGGGACCAGGATCAGGCGTACGACGGTCGCGTCGAGGAAGATGGCCGTGGCCAGGCCCACTCCCATCATCTTCACCACCGGGTCGCTGCCGAGGACGAAGCCGGAGAAGACCGCGACCATGATCAGTGCGGCTGCGGTGATGGTGCGGCCGGTGCCGGCGATCCCTTCGATGACGGCGCGGGTGTTGTCGCCGTGGCGGCGGTACTGCTCGCGCACCCTGGACAGCAGGAACACCTCGTAGTCCATGGAGAGCCCGAACAGGATCGCGAACATGAACAGCGGGATGAACGACACGATCGGCACCGTCGACTCCACGCCGATCAGGCCGGCCGCCCAGCCCCACTGGAAGACCATGACGAGAACGCCGTACGCCGCACCGACGCTCAGCAGGTTCAGCACGACCGCCTTCAACGGCACCAGCACCGACCGGAACAGCACGGCGAGCAGGAGGAACGACAGCAGCAGCACGGCCGCCACGAAGCGCGGCATCCGCTCCTGCACCCGGTCACCGAGGTCGGCGAAGGTTGCTGTCTGCCCGCCGACATGGGCGGTCGCCGAGCTGCCGTCGAGCACCGTCGGGAAGACCTCGCTGCGCAGCCTCGTGACGGTCTCCTGGGTGGCGACGTCCTGGGGCGACGTGGTCGGCTGAGCCACCAGCGTGGCCACGCCTGAGTCAAGATCGATGATCGGTTCGCCGACCGAGGTGATGCCCGGGTCGGCTGCCACCGCCTCGGCCAGCGGCGCCACGACGGACTTGTCCTGCGAGATGTCGACCGCGACCACCAGAGGCCCGTTGGCGCCGGGCCCGAAACCGTCGGCGATCAGGTCGTACGCACGGCGTTCGGTCCTCGACTCGGGCTTGGTCCCGTCGTCCGGAAAGCCCAGGTCGAGCGCGAGGACGGGTGCGGCCAGGGCGATCATGAGGACCGCTCCGCCGACGAGGTACGCCGTCGCGTTGCGGGTCACGTGAGCGCCCCACCGGTACCAGCCGGTGCTCGGCCGGTGCGCCCCAGCCTCGACCTGTCGTCGGCGGCCGTTGATCCACTGGCCGTTGATTCGCTGGCCCGCCAGTCCGAGCAGAGCCGGCAGCAGGGTGATCGAGGCGAGCACCATCACGAGCACCATCGCGGAGATGGCGACCCCACCACCGGTCACGAACGGGATCCCCGCGACGAGCAACCCGAGGATCGCCACGACGACCGTGCCGCCGGCGAAGATCACCGCCTGCCCTGCCGTTGCCAGAGCTCGGCCGACCGATTCGGGGACCGGCATCCCCGCAGCCAGGTTCTCGCGGTGCCGGGTGACCAGGAAGAGCGCGTAGTCGATGCCGACGCCGAGCCCGACCATGGCCGCGAGTTCCGGCGCCCACGCCGGGATGTCGATCAGGTACGTCACCAGCTTCATCGAGGTGATGCCGATGACCAGTCCGAACAGCGCCATCCCGATCGGCAGTCCCATCGCGACGAAGGAGCCGAAGGCGATCAGCAGGACGATCATCGCGACGATGATCCCCGCGACCTCGCCGAGCCCGGTGGGTGCCTCCTCGAACGCGAAGAACAGGTCCCCGCCGGCTTCCAGCGTCAGCGACGACTCCTCACGCAGGTCGGCGACGGCGTCCTTGAGGTTGTCCAGGTCGGAGGCCTCGAGGTGCTCGACCGCCGGGTACTGCACCCGCACGAGCGCGATGTCACCGTCCGGCGAGACGCTGCTCGTCGTGCCCAGCACACCCGGAAGCTCCGCGAGGGCGGCCTCCACGGGCGCCACCTGCGTCGTGGCGTCTGGCGCTTCGAGCACGACGTGGGCGCTGATCCCGCCCTCGTCGGCCTGGGCCTCGGAGAGCAGCTCCGCGGCTTGGTAGGAGTCGAGGCCGGGTGCCTCGAAGCTCTCCTCGAGCTCGCGCCCGAAGGCGGCGGAGGAGGCGATGACGACTAGCGCGAGCAGGACCCAGGCGCCGATGGCGGTCCAGGGACGGGTCGCGGCTGACCGGCCGAGCCGGTAGAGGAGATTGGTCATGCCTCCACCGTGGCCCGGCGACGAACGATCCACATCGGGCCAAGGAGCGGTGGCCTCCTCGGCCGAAAGTACGAGGTGAGGGTCGTGCTTGTGCCCCGTACGCCGAGGCCGTCCGCTCGCTAGGGTCGAGAGGTGACCGCCTTCGTCCGCTCAGTCCTCGCCGAGCCCCGTGCCCCGGACCCGCCGGCGCGGATGTGGTGGGACTGGGCTCTGGTCGGCGCCCTGCTGGTCACGGCCGCGGGCGAGGCGATCTTCCGCGCCGACGTACCGTGGCGCCCCTTGGCCACCGTGGTCACGCTTCTGGTGATCCCGGTCCTGCTCTGGCGGCGTACTCATCCGCTCCTGGCGACCGCGGTCGGCTTCGGCGGTGCGATGGCGCTGCAGATCCCGACGCTCTTCGGCGGCGTCGAAGAGGTGGGGCTCAACACCATGGCCTGCGTCCTGCTGCTGCCCTACTCCCTGTACCGCTGGGCGTCGGGACGCGAGGCGCTGATCGGTACGGCGATCGTCGCGGTCCCGGTGACTCTGGGACTCGCCGCGACCGAGAGCTTCGGGGACCTGATCGGCGGCGCCACCGTGGTGATCGCGTCGTTCGCCCTCGGGGCCGCGATGCGCTACCGCGCGGTGGCGCGCCAGCGCGAGGTCCAACAGGTCAGGACCCTCGAGCGCGGCGACCTCGCCCGCGAGCTGCACGACACCGTCGCGCACCACGTCTCCGCCATCGCGATCCAGGCCCAGGCAGGGCGAGCGGTGGCGGCCACGAACCCGGCCGCGGCCCTCGAGGCACTGGCCGTGATCGAGGCCGAAGCCTCCCAGACGCTGTCCGAGATGCGCACGATGGTCCGGGTGCTCCGCGACGGCGACGACGCGGCCGACTACGCACCACAGAGGGGCATCGGCGATCTGGACGAGCTGACCCGGATGAGCCCGCTGGTGGAGGTGCGGTGCGTGGGCGATCTCGCCGACCTGCCGCAGCCGGTCGAGGTGTCGGTGTACCGGATCTGTCAGGAGTCGGTGACCAACGCGATCCGGCACGCCCTCTATCCCACGAAGGTCAGCGTGGAGGTCCGAGGCGAGGCCGGCGTCGTACGGTTGCGTGTGCACGACGACGGAGAAGCAGCCCGCCTCTCGACCAGCGTGGGCTACGGTCTGCTCGGCATGGCGGAGCGGGCCAAGCTGCTCGGCGGCGTGTGCCAGGCCGGGCCGGACCCGGCCGGCGGCTGGACCGTCGAGGCGACGTTGCCGCGCGAGGTTTCGCGGTGACCAGCCAGGGGACCATCCGGGTGGTGGTCGCCGACGACCAGCTCCTGGTACGTACCGGCCTGACGATGATCCTCAACGCGCAGCCCGGGATCGAGGTCGTCGGCGAGGCGATCGATGGTCATCAGGCGGTGACGATGGCCCGTGAGCTGCGTCCCGACGTCTGCCTCTTCGACATCCGGATGCCCGGCATCGACGGCGTCGAAGCCACTCGCCGGCTCGCCGGCCCCGGCGTCGAGGATCCCCTCGCCATCGTGGTCATCACGACCTTCGACCTCGAAGAGTACGTCCACGGCGCCCTCAAGGCCGGCGCCCGGGGCTTCCTGCTCAAGGACGCCGGCCCCGAGCTGCTGGTCCAGGCGATCAACGCAGCCGCGAACGGCGACGCGCTCATCTCGCCCAACATCACCCGTCGCCTCCTCACCACGCTGGCCGGCCTGGAGCGTGCCACGCCGCCGGCCCAGCCGATCGAGCCGCTCACCGAGCGCGAGGAGGAGGTCCTGCTCACCGTCGCGCGGGGCCGCACCAATGCGGAGATCGCCGAGGAGCTGAACATCACCCTGAGCACGGTGAAGACCCATGTCGCCGCGCTGATGAACAAGCTCGGCGCCCGCAACCGCGTCGAGGTCGCGATGTGGGCGTACGAGACCAAGCGCGTGAAGGAGTAGGGCCGTACCGCATCTTGAGGAGATGGCTCGCGCTACCGTAGCGCCGCGCGGGGATCTGTTTAGACCTGTTGTATGCGGTCGCGCGGTTCAAGCCGACTGGTCCGTCCTGCAAAGGGGATGTCTATGGCTCTGGGCGATGACTCCGAGACCGGGAGCGAGGACTGGGCCCGCACGCGGGACTACTTGCAGAACGACCCGACCAAGTGGAACAGCCTCTCCTGGATCGCCGCACGCACCCTCATCGAGTCGGTCAACGACGTATTGGGACGCGGTACGCAGGGGCTCGTCGAGAACCTGCGTGCGCACTGGACGAAGAAGGACGAGCCCCCGACGATCCCCGCCTCCGAGGTCTCGAGGTTCCTCGTCATCGGCGACACCGGCGAGCAGGACCCGTCGCAGTACGTCGTCGCGCCCGCCCTGGCGCGGGCCGCGCGCGAGAGCTCGGACCGCGAGCAGGCCGGCTTCGTACTCGTCCTGAGCGACGTGATCTACCCGTCCGGGAACGTCAACGACTACGTGGACGGTTTCTACAAGCCGTACCGGTCGAACCGGGTGCCGGACCTCAAGGCGCCCCTCGACGTACGCGACAAGTTCTCGCTTCCTGAGAACGTCCCGGTCTACGCGATGCCGGGCAATCACGACTGGTACGACGGCCTCTACGGCTTCGCCCACCAGTTCCTGTACCCGGCGGACGCACCGCCGACCTGGCCCAGCGAACTCCTGGCACCGTCGTTCGACGAACCGTTGGGGCGATGGCAGCTGATCCGGGACCGCTTCGGCCGCATCATGTGGCGCACCCCGAGCGAACCGTCCGGCAGAGCCGCGCCGGCGCGGTGGGGGGAACCGGCCCCGGACGGCGATCCGGCACCAGAAGCCACGCTGCAGCCGGCGCCGTACTTCGTCATCGAGGCCGAGCACGTGGACCTGGTGTGCGTCGACACCGGCATCGACGGGACCATCGACGGGGCGCAGCTCGACTGGCTGAGCTCGCTGAGCGGCGAGAAGCCGAAGATCCTGATGACCGGCAAGCCGCTGCTCGTCAACGGTGAGCGCCGGAAGGGTGAGGTGTCCGGACGGCCCGGCACCACCATCCACGACGTCGTGACCGATGAGAGGCACCGCTACGTCGCGACGGTGGGAGGTGACACCCACAACTTCCAGCTGTACGATCCGCAGAGCGAGGGCAGTTCCCGCGATGGCCGGTGGCACATCGTCAGTGGTGGCGGCGGCGCGTACACCCACGCCACCCATCCCATCCGGACGGCTGCCTCGGATGCGCGAACCGACCTGCGATTTCGGCCGACCAGGCTCTTCCCGGGGTCGGCCGAGTCCCTGGCGTACTTCGCCCAGCAGCTGGTCCCCAGCATCTGGCGGCTGCTGCTGACCGTCGTGCTGTTCGGCGGGGGAGTGGCCCTGGGCCGCTGGCTCGCCGAGACCGGATGGAGCCGTCAGGTCCAGCTCGGGGACCAGCTTGTCCGAGTCGGTCCCGGAGGAGCGGCCGTCGCCGCGATGATCGTGCTGATGCTGCTGCACCTGATGCCGCAACGTCCCGGACGCAGTCATTTCGTACGCCGCCTGCTCCTGCGTCTCGAAGCGCTGGTCGTGGGGGTGTTGGCGACGCTGTTCCTGCACCACTACCTGCCCGATGCGGCCGGAGCGCTGTTGGTGCTGTTCGGCGCGAGCACCCTGTGGATCTGCCTCAACGCCTGGTGCGTGCGCTGGTCGAGGTGGTGGAGCCCCGTCGAGCGGGTGCCCGGTTGGCACCACGTCGCGTTCGCGTGCGTGCTGGCGGCTCTCGTGCTCCTGGCTCTGTTGCCGATGGGCTTGGACGCGGGAGGCTCGGACGAGGGACGTACGGTGTCCTGGGTCCTCGTCGTCGCGGTCGACCTCTACGCCGTCGTGGCGATCGTCGGGTGGCGGAAACGGATTGTCACCACCGTGAACGGCGCGAGGGCCGCGCGCTGGCTCGAGCGCTCGGTCGTGTGGGCCGTGCTCGCGCAGGCAGCCGTCGTCTCGGGCGAGATGTTGCGCGTGATGAGCGGCGAGGGCCTGACCGTGCTGTTCCTCAGTGGCCTGCTCGGACTCCTGCCGATGGCGGCGATCGCGGTGGTCGTGCTCACGGCGGTTCTGGCCCCGGACCTCCTCACCCGCCGCCTGCGCGATGAGCCCGTACGCCGGGCGCGCGTGTGGCTCCGCTGGCGGCGTTGGCTGGTTCAGCCCCTCGTGTTCCTCGCGCCGCCGGTGACGCTGGCGCTCTGGTGGTGGGTCGCCGACGCCGTCGACTCAGCGTGGATGCGGGCCGCCTTCGCCCTGCCAGCGCTCGTCGTGGTGACCGCGATCGGCATGCTGGTCGTCGACTGGGTGCGACGCGAGCACCAGCGCCTGTACTTGCCGCTGCTGGTCGTCGCCGTCCTCGCCCTCGGGGTGCTTCTGCTGGGGGCGGCCGTGCCGGGCCTGCTCGACGTACCGGGCTTCTCGGCGCCTGCCCGGGTGGCGAACGAGCTCAGGACGTGGTGGCCGGCCGTGGCGGTCGGCGCGGCCCTCTTCACTGTCGTCGCGGTCGGCGCCGCCGTCTTCCTCGCCCATCTGGTGTTCCTCGGCGCCTACTTGCTGATCGCGGACCCCAAGGCTTGGGTGAGTCCCCGCTACCGCCAGGGCGCCGCGACGCACTTCGACTTCATCAGCGAAGCGGCCGCGACGGCCATCGTCAAGGCCGAGCAGGAGGGCGGCCAAGCAGCAGTCGTCGAGGGCGTCGATCGGCGGACCAGACGTCGGGCGCAGATCGCCTTCCCCGGCCTGAACCCGCCCTTCGGGCCGATCCAGAAGTTCGTCTCTGAGATCTACTCGCTCGACGAGCCGCCGTTCTTCAAGCACTTCCTCGAGTTCGAGACCTCGCCCACCGAGGCCGTGGTGAAGATCCACCGCGTCCGTGGCGACCAGCCGGTCGAGATCGAAGAGGTGGCGAGGATCAGTCTTGCGGATGCGGCCTCGCAGGAGACTGATCGCTTCCTGCCGCGAGAGACGCGGACGTCGGGTTCAGGCCCCACAAGTCCCACCACTTCAACGTTCCGGAGGTCGACGTGAGCCAACGCGACGGCGTATGCGATCCCATCTTGTTGTCTCCAGATGAGCCGGGCATGCCTCGGTTCCGGTTCGTAGCCCTAGACACATACGAACCGCGGGGCGACGTCACCCACATCGAAGACGACATCAACCTGCATTCATTCCCCTGGTTCGCTGAGATCGTTGGACGTTGCTCCGATCGCCAAGGCCAACCGATCGACACGTGGTGGTGCATCAACCGCATGCCGGTCGTCGGCACGGACTTCGAGCTGTTGGCGGCATGTATCGATGGCGCTCCGGAGTCTCTGTTTCACGTGCTGTCTGGACGGGACTACGGCGATGCCCTTGCCGACATTCTGAGGAGAGACTGGCCCGACATCTACGCGATTCTCGAAGCGAGCACGTCGGGCGATCTCAGCCGAAGGCTCCTTCTCGCGGTGGACGTTGGCAACGGCCGGCAATGGATGGTCGCGGACGTCGTGGTCGGTGAAGCTCGGCACAACATCGCGCCCGCGCAGGTTGAAGACCTGATCGTCACGGCTCTATCCGTGGCCCTGCGCACCAACGACTGGATCACCCAGCTGCCGGGCATTCTCGAGCTCGGCCCCGACCTGACCACCCGCCGGCTCCGGGGAATGGCCGGACTGCTCGGCGGAGTCGCAGACGTGGGAGGCGGGCTCCAAGCGCTCGCGCAGGGCACTCTCAATCCACAGGCACTCACATCCGCGATACAGGCCGCTCAGGGGCTGCCTGATCACGTCCGATCTGTGTTCCGCTAGCAAGCATGTGACGCCGAGGACTACCTCGAGGTGGATACCTGGACGGCGTTTTGTACGTATGCGCTACGGCGGGCAACCTCTGTACGTCGGTAAGGCTCGGTTTAGTGACTGGATGGAGGAGCGGCTGTCACTTACGACGTGGATCAAGCCTGAGGGTGTCCTGTTGACATTCGTAGGAGGCGGATCCGGTAGCCAACTTTGGTGGATTTGACCCCACGGCGCATTCGTTGCCGGCTATGCCCGATACAGCAGTTCCATGGCCACCAAGTCGTGGAAAGAAGGCCCCGTTAAGCTCCGTGCAGGCTCCCTCGCGTCTTGGCAGGGCCAGGAGAGGCCTGGGGTTCTGACTCTCAGCGGTAAATGCCCCCGCTGCAGCGCCGACCTCGCCATTCAGATTCGCCCATCCACAGTGATCGTGACGGCGGCAGCATCCGGCGAAGCCGCGTTCGATGCAGTGGCCTACTTCCAATGCACATGCGAAGAAGATCACGCTGGTAGGCCAGAGACCAAGGTCAAGGGCTGCGGTGCCTACTGGGTAGCGCAGCCACGGAAGAACGAGCACAACGATCGGTACCACCTTGACATCTCGGCCCAGCCGGAGCTGAACGACGCAGCCAAGCTCATCGCTGAGGAGTCACAGGCGACAGGGAGTGGGCTCCGGACTCTTGCGGAGAAATGGATCCCAGGAGTCGGCGCCATCGTCGGCATCCTCGGTCTCGCCGGCATAGTCGTTTCCGACGACTCGGTGGCCGGCCTGAGTTGGAGCGTCAGGCTGGTCGCATTCTCACTCGTGACATTGGCTGTGCTCATGGCTGCCGGTGCGACCATCTTGGTCTACCGGGCGGCGTTTGGCTGGCCGAAGGAAGTCCCTCTTCGCAGCAACGACGACGTCCTCGCGGCAGCGGAGATGATAAACACCCGCACCAGTCAGATCGCGCGAAACGTACGGTTCGGCGTCGGATTGTCCAGCGCCGCCTTAGCCGCCCTGCTCGCGGCGCTCGGGGTCCTGTGGCTCCAGCCGGACTCAGATCGGCCGATCGCGGTCACCTACGACGACGGCGGCAAGGAGATGTCTTTGTGCGGAGAGGCGGCTCGGGTGGAAGACGGCCAGCTGCAGTTGAAAGTCACGGATGGGCCCAGGACGACCACGGAGCCGATCGACATGGCATCGGTGACAAAGCTCGAACAGAAGTCAGAGTGCTGAGGAGGTGGCTTAGATGTGCGATCTGATAGAAGGTTCGGTGACATTCACCGGACCGTCCGGTGCCTTTCACGAGCTGTACGACGGATGGAACCTACTCCGCACCGCTCGTGCGATGTACCTCGAACCACCCCAGATGGGATATTTCGGGGACCTTGACTCCGAGCGTCGCTTCGACGACAGCGCCCCCGCGGTAGCCCGCCTACACCATAAGTGGGAACCCGGTGTGCCGGTGGCGGAGCGAATCCAAGGCGAGTTGGCCCTCCTCCAACTCCCGATCCTCGTTGAATCAGAGCACCGCGTTGGACTCTCGGCTGGCGGAGGCCCTGGCGGCGGGGGCGGGCCACCCTCCGTCACCCTGGATCCTGCCGCCGTCGCAGCGGTCGACACGGATGCAGTGAAGGGCTCGGCCCTGGGTTCACGGGTCGCCGTCATCGACACGGGCGATCTGCTCGGCAAGTCCATGATGTCGGACTTCACTGGCGGCCTTGCGGGCCCCATGCCCGCCGATGACATCGTGGGCCACGGCACAGCCGTCGCCGAGGTCATCCGGCAGGTCAATCCCCGCTCGGACGTGAGTGCGCTGCGCGCCGTGAACGCACAGCAGGGCGGCAGCTACGAGTTGCTGTGCGCCATGACGTACGCGCTCTGGTCAGGGATGTTTGACCTCGTGAACGTCAGCCTCTCAGCCCAAGGAACTAACACATGCATGACAGTGCTTGGGGGTTCCCTCGACATGGTCTTGGACATCTGCCAGAACAACGGAATAACCCCACCGTGGATTGTCGCGGCGGCAGGTAACACCACGACAGGTCAGGCGTTCGGGTACCCGGCCAGCCTGCCTGGCAGCACGGTCGTGCAGGCCTGGGACTTCTCCCGGTCTCCAACGAGCTACAACGTTCCGGTTCCCTCGTCACACCAGCCGGTGCACGCAACTGGCGGTGACACGACGGATGCCTTTGGCACGATCACGGACGGCGCAGGAGCCGTCGAGCCCATCTATGGCACTTCCTTCGCGGCCGCCGTCGCCACGGCGCTCCTTGTGCCCTGAGGCAATGTCAGCGTGGCAATTGTTCGGAGGGGCAACATCGGGCATTGGCGGCTCTTGATCGAGGGTCGCCGGTTGCCTGCATACGTGCAGCCTTCTTGAGCAGGGACAAGATCTGTTGGTCCGGTCCAGAAGTGGCTGAAGGACGAGCGTCGGCATCGAGCCGAGAGCCAATCTCATGTCGCGGGCAGCCTTGCGGTGCACCCGTTGGGTCACAGATGCTGCTCGTGTGAAGCCCATCGAGTTTGAGATCCAGCGCACGGTCCGGGCACCTATCGACGAGGTGTTCGCGCGGATCGTCGACATCGAGGGCTACAACGAGTGGATGGCCAACACGGGAAGCATGCTCGAGCACGTCCGGCAAACCTCTCCCGGAGAGCCGACGGTCGGTACGACATACATCGAGGAGACGAGCCAGGGTTCGCAGCCCGGCGAGATCGCCGAGATGGAGGCACCGCAGACGGTCGTTTACCACTGGTGGCAGACGTCGAAGTCGGGAAAACTCCAGTTCGAAGGTTGGCCGAGCTTCCACCTACAGTCCTCTGGCCCAGGCAAGACTCTGGTCCGCCATCGCGGCAAGTTGGTGTCCTATGGCCTCTGGCGTCTGGGCAAACCTCTCTGGCGGCGATTGGCGATCAAGGAGCGCACCATCACGGTCGACGCCCTCAAATCCTCCTTCGAGAACGCTCCGGGCTCTTCCTCCGGATGAGCGTTCACGGGCCCAATCGCCACTTGCGGCCGAGTTGGACCACGACCCCGTCTGCTCGCTCAACGAGTCCGAGCCTGAGGATCAAAAGCGGACCCTGACGGTCAGGCAAGGCACGCCGTCATGCGAATTGAGACAAGTAGTCCTGGTATCTCGGCTCCCAGCTTGGCCGCGTAGCGGGTTGGCGGATCAGACAGGAACCAACGGGCGTATTCCTCGTTCATTCCTGCGAAGTCCCCCGGGTCGGTCAGCAGCACGCCCACCTCAACGACGTCGTCGAGCGCTGCACCGGCCTCCCGCAGGATGACCTCGCAGTTCGCCAGCGCCTGGTGGGTCTGAGCCTGGATGCTGTCGCCGGCCAATCGACCCGTTCGCGGGTCGATTCCGGTGGTTCCCGAGATGAACACCTGGGAACCGGCTTTGACTCCCTGGCTGAAAAGCGGCGAGCTTGGTGCGTTTGGTGTCGTGATGATCTGACGCGGCATCTCGGAACCTCCTGTTCTGATAGTCCCATCAAGTAGACGTGTTGGGGTCAGGTGTGCCTGACCTCGGGCCGCCCCGTGTCAGCGACTGCTGGATCTGCCATGCAGCGAAGGCGACCAGCAGGCCCCCGGCAATGCCGACCCACCCGGCGGAACGCACCTCGCCTTCCTCGCCGATCGCCACCCAGGCCGCTATGACGACCCCGACGTAGTGGACTGCGGTGAGGGCACCGGCAGAGATCAGGACGGCGGTGGCGAACTGACGCCGGGAGGAGAGAGACAGCATGCCGAGGGCCAGGCAACCGATCACTGCCACCGGCTCGAAGATGAACTCGGCGCTCGCGCCTTCCTCGACCTCGGTCCAGTACGAGCTGAAGCCGTCGTAGGGGATGAACAGCGCGAGGGTGGCCAGTCCAGCGCCCGCCATGGCCGATACCACCCAGACGGGCTCGACCGGACCGAGGTCGTGATCCCTCGGCGACACGCTCGAGCACGCCCGGCCTGCCACGACAGCCCCCACTCCGCTGCACAAGACAAGAAGACTCAGCACGACACCGATGGCGCCGATGTCCTCGAGGGAGAACTTCACCAGTCCGATGCCGGCGGCGCCCATGAGAACCCCGACCACGATGAACAGTCCTGCTGCGTCGGCGGTGGCCAACTGCTGACGGCGGAGCCGGGCCGCAGCGAGGAGGAGTGCAAGGGTGGCAAGCGCCGCCTCGAACGGCGTGACGACCGCGAACGAGTCCCAGGACGCCGGGGCCTCGGCCAGCATCGGCAACGGAATCGCAGCCAGGAGCCCCACAGCAGATATTGACGCAGCGGCCGGCACCCACGCGGGTGGCTGGGGCTCGGCAGCTGCCACCGGCTGCGGGCTGTGCTCGGGCTCGCGCGCGACAGCGGCTTCGGCCGCCGGTGCGGGGGTCTCTGGTGGGGGAGGCACGACTGTCGGCTGCTCCGGGACGGCCGGTGACGGTTGGGGCGAGGCCTCGGCGGGCGTACGAGCTCGGTCGGCCGACCCTCGCACGACACGCTGTGTGTCGTGCTCAGCCAGGTCGTCCAGCGCCATGCGGGCCGCGGCGGCGCGAGCGGAGCCCGCGTCGTCCAGCAACGCGGCCAGCTCCTCCACTGCACCGAGACGCACATTGGTGAACGGACTCGAGATGGCACCACGCAAGTCGGCCAACAGGTCCACCGGTTCAGGCGGGCGGTTGCTGCGGGCGATGTGGAAGTCCCCCTGCACGTCGAAGACCCATTTGCCCGGGGTCTGCGACGGCGTGACGGTCCGCACCCGGTCGAAGGCGAAGTCGTACAACTCATCGACTGACACGAAACCGTCACGATCCCGGTCCGCCTCGCCGGTGGCCAGACCCTCGACCAGAGCCGAGGTGAACACCGACGGCTTGCCCTGGCCGGCAAGCTGGTCGCCCTCGAATGAGTACTCCATCGCGCTCGACGCAGTCAGCACGATCCGCCCGCGGCCATCGAAACGCTCCATGATGTCCATGCGCTCATCGCCGCGATTCATCATCCCGCGCGCGAATGCGCCGCTGTAGCAGCAGTCCAGGAACAGCACGATGCGCCGGGACCGGCTCTTTGTCATCTGCCTGTTCACGTAGTCGGCGGGCAGGGATGTGGCGTCCAGGTGGTCGATCTCGGTGTCCGGCGTAGCGAAGTAGAGCCTCCCGTCCTCGTCCTTCACCCCGTGGCACGAAAGATGCAGCAGGAGGAGGTCGTCAGGCCCGCGGTCATCGAAGAAGCTCGAGACCTTGCGCCGGACCACATGCTCCGGCTCGTTGAGTGACACCTCGACCTCAAAGCCCCCGATCTCGGCGTTCCGGAGCACGCTTGCCAGTTGCTCGGCGTCGGTGGCGGGCGCGCGAAGCCTGCTCAACCGCTGGTCGTCGTACGCGTCGTTCGCCACCACCAGCGCGCTGCGCCGACCCGCGGTCATGGCACCGGTGAGGAAGTAGGTGGGTCCGGCTTCCCTGACCCGTGCAGGGCTGCGACGAACTCGTCGATGAGTCGGTCCTGCTGCTCCCGCGACGCCGAGTCGATCTTGAGTGTCTGGTCGCCGATGGTGAGCTCGACCGCGTTGGCTCCGCGCGTAGAGGACATCCACCCCCGTATCGCCCCCACAATGGCGGTCACGGCGACCAGCGACTCCTGGAAGGCGACGAGCAGAACCCCGATCGCCGCGACGTCGATGCCACGGGTGCCAGCAGGCGCCTCGCCCGCGCTCGCGCGCTCGACATCATCGACGCCGAGGTCCAGCAGCTCCCGGCGCAGGACCGAGCTGAGCTCATCGAGACGCTCCACATCAGGATCGTGGATCGTGATGGTCATCTGGCGACTCATCCGCGGCTCCTCGCTTCATTAAAACTCCCCCTACGGTCAGTGTCCTCCCAGACCGAGGGCTCGTCAGCGGATTCACCGACACGGTGGCCGAGCCCGGCCAGGGCGGGCTCGGCGAAGAGATGTAGCGGTCAGGCCATCTCGGGGACATGCAGGTGTGCGTACGCGAGGTCGAACTCGTGCACGTCGACGATCTCGCCGCCCGCGTCGCTCGCGGCCCGGCTTCGCATGTTGTCGGCCGCCGAGCGGCTGGCTTCCATCGCGGCGCGGGACTCCCAGGCCGTGGTGGCGCAACCCAGGCCGGACGTACGGTTCATCAGCAGGCTGGCGCTGCAGAATCCAGCAGTCTGCTCGAGCTCGGGAAGGATCCCTACCCGGAAGGTCTCGGCCATGGCGTCGAGGTCACCCTGCAGCCAGCTGACTCGGGCGCACTCGCCGTGGTGGCTACGGTGCATGACGACGATCTCCCACTCGTCGATCTGCATGGAGCCGCCGAGGATGTCCTTGCCTCGATCGCGTAGCGGGCGAAGCTGCTCATCGCTGGCGCGCATGGCCGCCTCGTCTTCCCACGAGCTTGTTGCGATGCAGTGCCCGGTCTCGCGGTCGACCAGCATCGAGAGGCCGCGACAGCCCTCGATACTGTCGAGCATGGGCCCGACCTCGTCCTTGACGAAGGTGATGCCCGCGTCGATGTTGCCGGGACTCCCGTGGAACGTTGTGGAACGTGCGTACACGGCCCGCTCCTTTCTAGGACGGGGCAGTGCCCGGACCGGCACCGCCGGTACTTCCCTGTCTACTCCTCTGGGCGCGGAGACGCCATAGCCCAGCTCTGCGGTTCTCGGCCCCCCCGCGGTGCCTCAGTCGTCGATGCGGACGACGACTCGTCCAAGAGACTGGCCGGACATGAGGTGGCGTATTGCCTGTGGGGTCTGGCTCAGGGGGAAGGTCCGGTCGATCACCACGCGCAGCTGGCCGGTCTGCATGAGACTCGCAAGGGTGCCCATCAACTGCCGCTTGTCTGGTGACGCGAAGGACCCTCCGCGCAGTTGGGGAGAGACCGCCGAGCGTGCCACGAGTCCGAGGACGCGCGGGATGCTGCCGAGCCAGCGGTGGCCGGTTGCCCCGAATGCGTCATGCCCGATCAGGACGTAGCGCCCTCGCGGGTCCAGTGCACGGCGGATCGCCTTGAAGGAGTGGTTGCCGGGCACGTCGAAGATGAGGTCCCACTGCTCACCGCTGCGCGTGAAGTCCTCAGAGGTGTAGTCGATGACTCGGTCCGCGCCAAGGGAGCGCACGAGTGCGAGTTTGCTCGCGTGGTCGACACCGGTGACCTGCGCGCCGTAGGCCTTGGCAAGCTGTACGGCGATCGCGCCGACGCCGCCCGCAGCGCCGTTGACCAGGACTCGCGAACCGAAGGGCACCCGCCGTCGGGGCAGATTGTTCAAGGCGATGAGCCCGGCGGTCGGCACCGTGGCCGCCTCCTCGAAGCTGACGCCGGAAGGCTTGAGCGCCACTCCTTCCTCGGGGGCTGTGGCGTACTCGGCGAACGCACCGCCGTTGCGCCATTGGATTCCGCGAATGGTCTCCCCGAAGACTTCGTCACCCGGCTCGAACCGGGTTACCCCGATACCGACGGACTCCACCACCCCGGCGACGTCGGTCCCGGGTACGCGCTCGCGGGGGCGTCTGACTCCGGAGCCCATGAGGCGGAGGACCGCGGGCAGGCCCGCCACGACGTGCCACACATCCGGATGTACGGACGCTGCCCGGATCCGGACCAACACCTCGTCCTCGGCTGGGTCCGGCCGAGGAACGTCGCTCAGGCTGAGGTCGTCGACGGATCCGTAGCGGCCCTGAACGATCGCTCTCATGCTCGGAGCGTACTGTGACGGCGTCCTCGACGGATGAGTACGAAATCCGACAGGAGGTGTGCCTTCGTGGATCCCGGGCTGCCGGGATGGGAAGCGGCGGCGGCTGTCGGCGCCGCGCCTGAACGAAACTGTCGGTGCGCACACCTAGAGTTCGTCAGGTGATTACACGATGAGCAAGGACGCCGCAATGCGGGCGATGCGCGAGGCCCGGTATCGCGAAAGGCAAGATTCGTCGACCGCCGGCTCGACGCCGACCAGATCGGCGGTTCGACCTGCGAAGGCCCAGGCCGCCAGGGCGGCTGCTCCGCCTTCGCCCGCCGAGGCGCTGTGTGGCCACCGTTCGATGAATGGACGCACCTGCACACGCGAGCAAGGCCACGCGGCGAAGAGCCACCGCTACTCCTAGCGCTCAGCCGTCCTGCCCCGTCCAGGCAACGCGCCCGCCGGCTTGTAGGAGCCGGCGCATCGAGCGCGCCGACAAGCGGTGGTGTGACGCGTGGCGAAGGTTCGTATCAACTACCCGTTTCGCAGGTGGTCCTGCTCCTCGCCGCAGGAGGGGCAACAATGTGAGGGTGGCCATCTACGTGGAACTCCGCGATGAAGCCGGATGCGCCGTCCTGGGACTACCCGACCCTTCCGGCGGAACCTTCGACACGGCAGGCGACTTTGACCGCTTCGTCGACCAACCGCCCTATGGTCACGTAGCCGGCGGCATCCCGATCCTGGAATCTGTTGACCCGTTTGGCGAGACGATTATGCCGTTCGGGGTCATGGCAGGACTGATAGGCGACTGCGTTCGTGCCACGGCGGTGGCGCACGACGGGCCCGAGAGGCGGGGCCTTCTCCGCCTTCGGGTGTTGGCTGAGGAGTGTTCGAGGCGACCGGGATCTACCCTCGTCTGGATCGGAGATTGAACCGGCGCATTGGCTTCCCGGCCGCGTGTCCGTCCGCGGCGCCGAGACGACAAGCGGCGGCATGGGGAAGGTCACTGCCTCACCCAGTGAAGCAGATGACCAGGCTCAAATTCGTGGGCGTTGGTGCTCGGCACTCACTCAGTTCTTGTTGTGACCCAGCGATCGAGCATGGAGCACGTCCTTCCAGTACGACTCGCGCTCGAGAACATGGTCGTCGGCTGTTCGCATCGACCAGTACTCCAATAGCGCGAAACGCATGTTGGTCCGGTAGTATTCTTCGCCCTTCTCCTCTACGAGTTCCCTCAGACCGATGTTGCCGCCGTGTAGCGTGAGCGCGTATGTCGCCCAGCGTTGCCAAACCCCGGTGTCGCCATACGCGGAGCCGACGTAGCGCTGTCCAGTCTCCTTGTCGTGGATGACGTAGACGCCCTTCATGCTCTCCAACGCGATGCGCCAATCGGCCCGGGCCTGGCTGACGACAGCCTGAAGGTCGGCGAGGCTGTGGTTTATTCGATCGTGCCCTGGGAAAGGCTCACCAGCGAACGGCTCTTCAAGGATCGACGAGACGGTCATCGTGGGCAGCACCGACTCCATCGTGCGACGAATGTTCCTGCCGGAGCGCTCGTGGCGGATGTAGAGGCGCCGGATGAACGGCCCCATCAGGTCCTCACGCAGTGTGACCGTGTACGAGTGCGCCCGTTGCTCGGGCCTTCGCTCCAAGACCTCCCAGATCCCGCCGAAGAGCCAGAGCGTCGCGTCGTGCTTGTTCTGCGCGAGCGAGAAGATGAATTCGCGGTTGAAGTCGTTGTTCACACTTCGCCATGAGTTCCATCCCTGCCACTCCTCCTGGTTGGTCGCTAGGACGTCAATCGGGTGCTTGATCTGATTCCAAACAGCGAAGTGGACCTTGTACGCCGTCGGATCGAGGCCCTCGGGGAGCAAGGCGGTGAGCGGGATGGCTTCCATGAAGGGACTCTAGATGGTTGCACCGCGACGTGCGGGCTTCATCGATTCGGAAACGTGAACGGTGCGGTACGTCGGGCCTTGGCGGCGGTGTGACGTTGGTCTGCTCACTCCTTCGCGGCGGCGGATCTGACAGGATGCGCTGGTGGATCGCGCGTACTACGAGGAGATCGCCGGGCGACTGCGCGGTCTCTTGATCCGGCTGGCTGACCGGCTTTCTAGCGAGGACATCACGCTGATCGCAGAGTTCGTCGACGCGAACGAACTCGGTCTCGCCCTCGAACAGTTGGCCGATGTGCTCTCGGAGGATGAACGGCCACTGACGGAGGACGAGCGCGCCGACATGGTTGCGCTTGCCGATCGCATGTATATGGGTGATCGGGTTCCTCATGCCCTCGCGTTCTGTCCGGAGAGATGACTTCGCCGGCGCATCTGCCGAACTCGTAGTCCTCGCGCAAACGCGGCGATGTGACGCAGGGTCCGCCTGCGCGGGATGAGGCAGATCCGGGTGTGTGCTTGCTCGGAGACGCCTCGTCCTGAGCGTCACCGTAAGTCACGTCCCTAGCTGTAGCTCCTCGACCCGCAGTGCCGATCCTTCCCGCAGCGGCTCCCACGCACCGGTCGACTTGAAGCCGTGGAGGAGATAGAGGCGGCGCGCGACTTGGTTGCCCTCGGTCACGTGCAGACGTACGCCGAGATCGCGGTCGCGGCACCAGCTCACCAGATCGGTGAGGAGTCCGGCGGCGTAGCCACGGCCGCGTGCCTCGGGCGTCGTCCACATGCCCCAGATGTAGGCGACGGCGCTGTCCGGGGGAGTGAAGACGCCACCCATCGCCACTCCTCGGCCGTCTTCCAGCACCACCAGGATCGGTGCTGACCCCTCGGCCCGCTTCCGCCAGAAGTCCTCCGTGCGAACCTGGACCTCGGCGAGCGTCGTTCTGAAGGCGTCGGGTGAGTCGGCCAGCGCCCGCAGGCTGACGTTGCGAAAGAGAGACCAGTCATCAGCGGTGATGGTGCGTACCTCGACGTTCATGACATCGAGTTGACAGCAACCTTGTCGGTACTGCCACCAGATTTCGACTCGGCTCCTGGCCGGTGAGCTCGTGGCATCTCAGAAGGCCCGCGAGAAGATGCCAGCACCGCCAAGGCGCCTGTGGAAGTGGCCTGAGTAGCGATTTCAGCGACAGAGGCGCGCAGGCTTTGATGCGGCTGGCGGCCGGCCGCATCAACGACGACGCCACCACGATCTGCATGGGTTTCTCCACGGTGCCGGTGTGCCTTGCATGAGCCGAGAGGTCAGGCGCCGTCCTCGGTCAGGGTGGTGGAGGGAAGCCAGTCGGCGCCGAGGAGCTGGGCGAGGGCGGTGAGGCCGGTGGTGTCGCTTCCCACCGTGGCAGAGGCCGCGGCGATCCGCTCGACCATCACCCTGCCGACCTGCTCCTCGACGGTGCCTTCCGCGTACGCGATGTGCCACGGCGAGAGCTGGTGGTCGCGGTGGGTGCGGCCGGTCACCTGCCGTCCCGCGATACCCGAGAAGCGGGCCTGGTGGAAGACGCCGACCCGCGGCTCGCTGCTAGCCCGGCGACCGTCGGCGAGGGTTTCGCCGGCGTGCAGGCTGATCGAGGCGACCGTGGTGAAGACGCAGACCTTCGCCTGCCCGGTCTGGAACCGGAGCCGCTCGGCCTCTGCGTCGAACCGGTCGCGGCCGTAGATCGTGGCGACTTCGAGGCCGGAGTCACGCAGCCGGTCGGCGATCGGGTCGGCGGCGGTCGCGACGAACTCGACCGAGCACGCCACCTGTCGCTCGGCCTCGACCTGCTGGACGATCCAGGCGACCGTGGAGTCGACGCGTATCAGCCCGGCCTTCTGCCGGAAGCGCAGCAGCGCTGCCCGCCCTTTCGCGACGTTGCGGCCACGCCGGGCGATGTCCATCTCGCGGCAGAACTCTCCCCATTCGGCCTCGTACGCCGTCCGCTCCGACGGGGTGAGTGCCACCGGCATGCCGGAGATCGGCACCGGCCCCCATGGTGCCGCGCGGTGCAGCATCGCGGGCGGCCGCTCGTCCTCGAGCCAGCCGCGTACCAGCTTGAGGTCCGCGGCGCGCCGCGCAGGGTCGGCGGTCCAGGTTGCGCCGTAGCGTCCGCGCTCGACCCCGACGCCGTTGCGCTCGAGCGCGGTGGCGAACGTGGCGCCGGGCTGGGTCGCCGAGGTCCACTCCTGCATCGGCTCGCCGAGGACCTGCGCATAGGCCGGGGCGAGATATGGCAGGTCGAGCGGCGTGTGTCCGGGCGTCGCGGTCGTCGCGATGACGAAGGGTGCCTTGTCGTGCGGCCGCCCGTGGCCCGAGATCCGGGCCCAGAGCTTCCACCGCTTCGTCGTCGTACGTCGCAGCGCGTGAGCCTCGTCCGCGATGATCACGTCCCACGCGTGATCCTTGACCTTCTCCAGGCGGTCCCATGTGATCACGACCCATTCGAGACCGCCGTCGCCCAGCGCCGCGATCGTGCGGCACCAGTGGCCGATCGTGATCGCGGCGGGACGGTCGGCGATGACCAGCACCCGTCGCGCACCGCGGAGGTCGCCCACCGCTGTCGCCCCGAGGACCGCGGAGATCGTCTTGCCCACGCCGGGCTCGTCGGCCAGCAGGAACTGCCGCCCGCCCGCCGCAGCGCGCGCCGCGATGGCGTCAGCAGCCTCGTACTGGATCCGCCGCGGCTCGAGCGCGTCGGTCGGCTCGAGGCTCTGCGTCGGAAGGTCGGGATTGAGGGTGCTCTCGATGAACCGACCGAGCGTGTACGGACCCGGAGCGTAGGGCGCGAGGTGCGCCGGCACAGCGTGCCCGACGTACAGGTGGGTCTTGACTCCCGGGTGCCACGTGGCGCCCTCGACCTGGGTGCCGTAAGGGACGTCGAGCACCCACAGCCGCTCGCCCGGGCCGACGGCCGGCAACGGCCGTTTCGGTTGTCGCGTCCCGCTCCGGCGCGAACGCCCGCCGCGGCGACGAGCACTGGATCGGCGAGGACTGGCCACACCCAGACGCTATCCTCCAGGAGAGTCGACCCGCCGCTCATCTTCCGCGGCGGGGATTGTTCGTACGCGCGGTGGCTGGTGCGCTGCGGGGATCCTCCGGCCAGGCGTGCTTGGGATAGCGCCCGCGCAGATCAGCCCGAACGCCGGGATAGCCGTTGTCCCAGAAGGACTCCAGGTCGGCCGTGACGGCTGCGGGGCGCCGCGCGGGGGAGAGCAGATGCAGCAGGAGCGGGACGTGGCCGTCCGCGAGGACCGGCGCTGCGGTCCAGCCGAAGACCTCTTGGATTCGCACAGCGAGCACCGGTTGTTCGGCGGAGTAGTCGATCCGCACGCTCGACCCACTGGGGACCTGCACTCGTTCGGGAGCCAGATCGTCGAGCCTGCCTGCCTGCGGCCACGGCACCATCGCCCGCAGCGCGGCAGCCACGTCGACGCGACGAAGATCCTGGGCCGAGCGAACCCGTGCCAGCTGGGGCCCGAGCCACGACTGGAGGTTCTGAGTGAGTGCCACGTCGCTCACATCGGGCCACGGGTCACCGAGCGCACGGTGCAGGAAGTCGAGGCGGGCGCGCAGCGCCGTGGCTGCCTCCGACCAGGCGAAGAGAGCGATTCCCTCGCTCGCCACCGCCTCTCGGATCGCTTCGGTCACGGCGTGGGCCGGTGGATCGCTGAGCGGGACGGAGCGGAGCTCGATCGCGCCCAGCAGCGTACGTCGGCGAGCCAGCACCCGCCCCCCGGTCCAGGTGACCTCGTCCACCTCGGTCCACAGGGACCCGGCCGCCTCCAGCGCGAGGTCCTCGGTGAGCGGGGCCGCCGCTCGGATCCGGGCTTCACGTTGCCCGGGCCGCCGCTCCGCGTCTCCGACCGCGAGCCACTCCAGCCCGTCCAAGGGCCCAGGGGCACGCGGATCGAGCGCCGCGCCCGTCCCGGACGCCATCAGGTAGCTCGCGGCACTCGAACGCTTGCGCGCAATCCGGTCCGGATGCGCCAGGGCCACCACCAGCCCCACCGCCACGTCATCGGTGAGTCCTCGGGCCGCCTGGGAATGGTCCGACGCGCTGCTCCGGCCGCCTGTGGGACCCTGCTTCTCGACGATCTTCTCCAGGCGGGTGGCCTGGCTGCGCCACGAGCCCGCACGCTGGTTGCCACGGAGCGACCGGAGCGCAGCAACCAGGTCCCCGCCGGGAGCGCGCACGTCCTCGCTCAACATCGCGACCACCTCTGCGGCTCGCCTGGCCCCGACGAGACCAGCCCCGTCGATGAGGGCACGCGCCAGCCTGGGATCGGCCGGTACGCCAGCGATCACCCGGCCCCGCGGGGTGGCCCTCCCGTCCTCGGTCATCGCCCCCAGATCCACCAGCACCTCCTTGGCTGCCGACATCGCATGCGCGGGTGGCTGGTCGAGCAGCGCCAGGTCGCGCACGTCGTCACTGCCCCAGCACGCCACCTCCAGGGCGAAGGCCGTCAGATCGGCGGTCGCGATCTCGGGCTCCGGGTGAGCGGCGAGATGCGCGTGCTCCGCCTCGGACCAACAACGCAGCACGGCGCCCGGCCCCAGCCGTCCGGCCCGACCCGCCCGCTGCTCGGCCGCTGCCCGGCTCACCGCGACGGTGACCAGAGAAGCCAGTCCGCGACGGTGGTCAGTGCGTGGCTCGCGCGAGAATCCAGCGTCTACGACGACCCGTACCCCAGGTACCGTCAGCGAGGACTCGGCGACCGCGGTAGAGACGATCACACGTCGACGCGGGCCTTCGCTGAGCGCACGATCCTGCTCGGCGCCGGACAGACGTCCGTGCAGGGCGTGGACGGACGCGTCCACGCCGGCAAGGCGGCGTACGGTCGCCTCGACCTCCGCGACACCCGGCACGAAGACCAGGACGTCACCCTCGTGCTCGACGAGCGCACGACGTACGGTCGCTGCGACATGGTCGTGGAAGGCCGGGGTGATGCCCCGGTCGTCGGTGCGGCGTACCCCCGCAGGCGCCGGGCACCAGACCGCGTGGACCGGGTGCAGAGCACCCGGGACGCGGATCACCGGAGCGGTGTCGACCCCACCGAGCAGGGCGGCGGTCCGTTCGGCCTCGATGGTGGCCGACATCGCCACCAGGGACAGGTCCTCACGCAGGTGGGCCCGGACGTCGATGAGCAGCGCCAAGGTCAGGTCGGCGTCGAGGTGGCGCTCGTGCACCTCATCGAGCACGACGGCCCCGACGCCGACCAGCTCGGGATCGTGCTGTATCCGCCGGAGCAGCAGGCCGGTCGTGACGATCTCGACACGGGTACGTCGACTGGTGCGTCGGTCTCCGCGCACGGAGTATCCGACCGTCTCGCCAACCGGTTCGCCCAGCAGGTGCGCCAGCCGACGGGCGGCAGCACGGGCTGCGATGCGGCTGGGCTGCGTGACGACGACCCGTCCGGCGACAACCTCGGCGACCGCGGGCGGGACCAAGGTCGTCTTGCCGGTGCCCGGCGGTGCGTGGACCACCGCGACTCCGCGGGTACGAAGCGCTTGGTCGAGAGCGGCCAAGCCGGCGGTGACCGGGAGATCGGGCGGCGCGGCGAGCAGATTGCGCAGAGGGTCGGACACTCCTGCAGTGTGCCTGACGTGCCTCGGCCGGTGTCGCGTCGGCGCCGAGGGCTGTCACCACGACGACGCCCGAGCAGACGAGCCCATCGTCCGACGCATCGCATCGGGGGTGACGATCTGGGGCTGGTGGATGTGGGAAGCAGTACTGAAAGGGCCATGTGCCTCAGGCTCGTCGCGTCCGCAGCCGGTCGCTAACCGGTGTCCGCAGCGCTCCAGCCGATCGGTGCAGCGTCGGCCACTCGCACTTCCGTCCATCACCGCCTCAAGCCTCGACACAGTTGGTGCGCCCCACTGGCGGCGGTATGACGCTAGTCGGGACAAGGCGGACTCCCGGCGGAATGGGCGCATCGGGACGGTTGCCACTGATGTGGTGTGGCGTGGCCGCATCGATCGGGACGGCACACGCGCCGATGGGCGCAAACGTGCCTCGCCTGCCGGTCGCCGTTCGCGTTGAGGACGGTGTGTTCCGGACCCCCCGATCTGGATATCGAACGGTGTACTGTGGTGAACCCGAAGCCAGAGCTGGAGGTGCGTTGAAGGCGTTCTTTTCCCACTCGCATGTAGACAACGAACTCGTAAATGCGATCGCATCCCGGGTTGGCCGCCCTTTTGTTGTGGTGGACACGAGAACTTTCCGCGGTGGCGATGACCTGGTTGCAGCCATGGAGAGTGCGATTCAGGGCGCTGGACTATTTGTTCTCTTTGCCAGCAGGGCAGCCCTGGATTCGGTCTGGGTTGATTTCGAGGTCAACGAGGCTCGCTTCCATCAGGCGACCGGGCGCATCAGGAAGACGATGGTGGTGATCCTCGACGACCGGTTATCCGCCGCCGACCTGCCCAATTGGTTGACTCGGAGCCTATTAGTGAACTCACGATCTCCCGGACCAATTGCCCGCGCCATTCGATCGGCGATTGACGAGCTCGTGGGCGAGGGGCAGCACCGCTTCTTCGTAGGTCGAGCGCGCGAGATAGCTGACCTCCAAGCCGCCCTCGTGCCACCGAATCAAGAGGAGGAACCTTCTCTTGTGGTGACGAGGGGGCTGCCTGGGATTGGCCGCCGGACGCTTCTGCGGCGGGTGGCTACAGAAACCCTCGGTTTCGACCGGACTCTAACCCTTCGGGTCGAGGCCGGCGACACAAGCCAGGCGTTGGCTGTCAAGCTCAACGACCTTGTGAACCCTGTAGCGACCCCTCAAGCCACCCTAGAGGTGGCACGTCAGATTGAGGGGTTGTCGAGCGACGAGGCTCTTGACCACGTAGTAAACGATCTGCGAGCAGCGAGCAACCTGCACGAGCTTGTCGTCTTCTACGACGATGGAGGACTGCTCGCCGATACAGGCGCCTTCACGGCGCCGATCGAAGAGCTAGTCCGCAGGGCGAGCCGCGATCGTGACCTTCTGCTTGTCGTAGTAAGTAATCGTCGTCCAAATCTAATCGGCGACCTTGCGGATCTGAGCACCACGGTCGATGTGCAGCCTCTGGCTAGGAGCGAGGTACGCCAACTCTTGGCCCTTTTCGCAAGATCCCAAGAAGTCGAGTTGACTCCTGGCGAACTTGGGGCGCTAGCCGCTCAAGTGCGCGGCTACCCGCCGGCGGCCGCCGCTGCCATCCAGGTGGCCAAGACCTACGGGCCACCACTGGCTACTGGACCCCAGTTCGCTGCAAGCTACTCACCCCGCCCGCTCAACAAGTATCTGCGAGATCTCACCGTTGGATCAAGCGCCCGTCGAATCCTCGGAATCCTGGCGCGAAACAGCCCTCTCCCAATCGACGTGATTGGCGCGCTTGCGAAGACCGATGAGGACGCCGCCGCCGCCTTGCGTGAACTCATCGACCTATCGCTCGTAAGTCCGGTCAGCGGAACTTCGTGGTATGCAATCAGCGAGCCCGTGGCTTACATCGTCGACCGCGAGTATCCGACGTGCACGATCACGGACTATGAGATGTTAGCGAGTGAGCTTGAGGAGTTTCTCTCGAATCAGGACGAGGGTGGTCCATACTTGGACATTTCCCGAGTGCTTTACCGCGTCTTGTCTCATGCAGGGCTTGATCGCAGACCTCTTGCTTACGCCTTGTCGAGCGATTGGCTTCGGCTGGCCGAACAATTCTATCACCAGCGGAATTACGACAGATGTCTTGAATACGCGCATCTGCTGCTCGAGACTTCGCCCAGTAGCAAGGCCCTCGAATGGTGCATCAAAGCTAAGGTGAAGCTTGGCCGGTACGCGGAAGCTCTTGATGACATCGCACAGCTAAGCAGTCTGGGCGAGCCGAGGGATGCGGCCTTCTATCGGGGATTCTTGGAGCGGACCCGCGGTGACCACCGGGAAGCCATTAAGCACTACGAGCGGGCCAGGACCCTTGGACGTGGCGGTCTTGCACTAGAACGCGATTTGGCGGAGTGCTATTACCAAACCAACGACCTTGATTCCGCGCTGAAGCATGTGCAGGCGGCTCAGACGCGTCAATCGGACAATCCATACGTGGTCACTCTGAGAATCAAGATCGCCTGCAAACAGGGCGACGAGGCAACAGCCCGCGAGTTGCTGCCAATCCTGGACGAGGTTGATCGTCCAGGGTTTGCCGCGCATCGACATTCCCGGGTCAACCTAGCCTTTGGAGATGCCGGACAAGCTCTCGAGTTCGCCAGGCAGGCGGTTGCTGATCTGGCTCGGCCACCTGCAGAGATGCTCTCCAACCTCGCGCTATGCGAATTGAAGAATGGCTACGTGGATGAAGCCGACGCAACGGTCGCACGGCTTGCCAAGTACTACGCCGTTCAGCAGCGCGACGTCATCCTCGGCTTGCGGGCGCGCATCGCTCTGGCCCGCAGCGAGTTCGAAGAGGCCCTGGCTCTGTCCGATCAGTTTGAACGCCGGGAAACAGCGACACATAAGGCGATACGTCGCGACGCTCTGGCAGGGCTTATCGCGCACACCTCGATGGCTCATGCCGAGAAGGCCAAGCTGCAGGCCGAGGTCGACGAGCTCAATCGGGTGCTCGACACGTCTACCTGGATTGAGTTAGACATCGAAGCCGACTAGGGCATCTTCGCGCGCGCATCGCGTCGTGTTCCCGACTTCCGCAATCTCGAGCACTAGCGGCTACGCATGCTGCTCATCGGCGGCGGACAAGCCTACAGCGACTGGCTCGAAGACCGCGGCGAGCACCAACATCCGCCAGCATAATCCGGCTCGTCCGAGTTCCGATGGAGGGTGACCAAGATCGGGAGCGACCAAGCAACCCGGACCGGAAGGCCTCGACAGTGACTGAGCCTACGGCGTGCAGTGCCGCGCGCTCCCATGCCGACTCGCCCTACCGTTCGCGGTGTGGATCGTTCGTGAATTCTCGCTCTTGTACCGGGTGACGAATGCGGCGATAGACAGTTTCCCACCCAGAGGACACTCATACACTGTAGTGAGCGAGGCCGAATCCCTGCCGTTCACGCTGCAACATCGCCGGTCGTGCTAGCGAAACCGTTCTGCCGGTACGGGGCGCAGAAGCGACCCCAACGTGATCGGTGCTGTGCGGCCGAAGCGTTTGCTGCGGGTCTACGCGCTTGGTTTCGAATGATCTCGTTGCCCATTTCAGTCCACCCATTCACGCCGGTTACTGTCGGATTGTTTCGCGAGCCGCTGGTTGACTGCTGCTTCGCATTGCTAGGCCGCTTTCCCCGCAGCGTGGTAATCCACCGGATACAGTGGTCCTTGAGTGTAGGAAGTTCATCGCGCAAGACCTCGTCGATTAGCAGGCGGGGTCGTCGCACGAGGGGGTCCGATGGAAGCAGCCGACGCGATAGCCCTGTACGGTGCCGCTTTGGCATCGGTCCTCGCGGTTAGCCAGGGTGCTTCCGCCTGGCGCCAAAGGACTCGGATCGAGGTGCGCGCCCACTTCGAGTATGAGGTGCACAATACTAGCGGTACGCCCGTCCTGGTCGAACGTGGCGACGATACGAGGATGGAGCGCGTCGCCGTGCGTTTCACGATCAGGAATCTCGGCGGAAAGCCAGTCCAAGTGTCGGGAGTGCTGATCGAAAGCCTCGATTCCAGCAAGATGACTCTGCACACGCACCGGATCACTCCGATGGGCATACCGATTGTTCTGGACCCGGGAACAGAAGCTGAGACAGTTATCCAGAAGGAGCAGATCGATCTCTTGGATTCCTGCACTTTCCTGGGGATCGTCGATGGGACCGGCCGACGGCACGGGGTTCCTTCCGACCAAGCCGCAGAGATCGTGAAACAGAGTTGGTCACTTCCCACACGCGTCGGGGTGTTTCAGCGCCGAGACGACCCAGCCAAGCGAGTGGTGGCTTTCAGAGCCACTGATCCAGCCCGCTTGACAACTCGAGTTGCCGTGCGGTCACTGTGGCGACGGCCAGCCAAACTGATTGCAGCGCGTCCGCGTACCGTCCTCGAGACACTCCTCGACGGGGGCAGCCTCGAGTGAAGACGCCAGGTCCCTCGGACGATGCCGACGGTGGATGACGAGGCTTGAACGAGGGCGGCGCATCACGCTCGCCCTTCCTATGGCCCTCGAGGAATCCACCGGGTCTTGCGTTGGCGGAGAAGCATCTAGATGCAGCCAGCTCGCGCGCAGCCACGGCCAGGACACAACGACCTCGCGATCGGTCACGGGCGGCCCGGATGCAGCGCACGACGGAGGCATCGTTGATTCCGGACGAAACTGTCGGTACTAAGCGCTACTCTCGGTTGCGTGCAGATAGGCGCGTATCAACAGGTTGTCGCCAACGCTCAGGCGACAGAAGACACAGCACATGAGCTTGTGCCGCTCTTGGGTGCGGGTGCGCACGTCGGAGCGATCCTTGATGCCCAGCAGAGGTTCCTGCGGGACAGGATCTCGACAGAAGGTCGTACGCGTGCCATCAAGAGGGCCGTGGGCCGACTTGTACGCTGGTGTGCTGTGGTGGCGAATCAGATGGCTCTCGATCTCGATCAGATCGCTTACGATAATCTGCGTAAAGTAGATGAGCGTCACCGGAGCCTCGGGCACGTCGGCATCAGGTCAGACGCCCCGACTGGAGGCGAGCCGCTTTCTTTTTCGTCCTACGCTCGCTTGGCGGCGGAGACAGACCAAGATATAGGTGCTGGCTCAGACCCCTTGGGTCTAAGCGTCCCACTGCTCGGTTTGGCAGGTGAGGTTGGCAGTCTTTTCGTAGAGCAGAAGAAGCGCTACCGCGGGGATCCCGATGTCGAGGACTGGGGGAGTTTTGTCGCCGAAGAGATTGGCGATCTGCTGTGGTATGCCTCAGCCGTATGCCGGCACCTCGGCGCTGACATTGATGCTGTCATGAAAGTTGACGCCGATCGCTTGCAGGGAGTCGAACCGGTCGAGGGAGCGCTGCGCCGCGAGCCGTTCGATGCCGAGTTCCCTTCTGAGGAACGGTTCCCGCGGCAACTGCACTTGCGTTTCGTGGACGACCGCACCACCAGCGAGCCGACGGTGACAATGACGCTTCTGGACGCCGTCCCGAACGCTTTTCCTGGCGGCGCGGTCCCAGTTGCTGGGGGGGATAGCTCGAAGATGATGGGCTATTCGGTCGGGGGGCAACTTGGCGATCAGATCCACAACAACTCGCACTCTGACGACGCTTATCGGTTCCATGACGCCATTCACCTGGGGTTTCTTGCAGTATTGCAGTGGTCACCGAACCTTCGCAGCCTTCTTCGGGTCAAGAGGAAGTCGGTTCCGCACATTGACGACATCGAGGACGGCGCTCGAGCGATCTTCGCAGAAGAAGGCCTGGCGGCCATTCTCGCGAAGCAGGCATTTGTAAACGATGACTACCTTGACGTGCGCAAGGTTCCTGAGGAGCTCCTCGAGCTGATCGCCGACGTGACAGACGACTTGGAGGTGTCCGTCTTGCCCCTCTGGCTCTGGGCTGAGGCCATCTATCAGGGATTCCAGGTGATGGTTCTGCTTGCCCGCAACGGGGGAGGCTTTGTCCTCGCCGACCTTGATGCTGGTCGGCTGAAGTACTCCAAGACCCCCTTCTCGCTAGGAGCTAAGACCTCATGACTGCGCCCGATGTTCGTCCACCGAAGCCCCCGTGGACGCCGCTCGTCGACAGCGGGAAGGGTTACCTTTCGGTGTACCTCAACGACCCACTTGCGCGCTGGCCAGTGCGCGAGATCACCAAGCCAGCTGACAACAAGAGCGACCCGAACATCGAGACTGGGACCTACGGTCTCTTCTCGACTTGCGAACCCTCGATGCGCAAGGCCGTCGTTGCCAACGGCGCTGCCACCGTCTTCTTCATGACCACTCGCGACAAGGTCCGCTGGTTGACGGGCTACTACCACATCGGTTGGTCGGCACCCGGCGTGCGGGGCGCGAGCCGTGGCGACTACGCACTAGCCGCGGATGTGGTTAGGTTCGTGGACCCGATCGATCCCAAGAGCCTGGCGAAGCCGGCTCGCTCAGACCTCGTTGTGCGCTTCCGGACCCAGAAGCCGATCTCAGCAGAGGTCGTGAGCCAGTTGCGCGCAGAGATCGACAGTCGAGACTCGCGGACCGATGACTATCTCGCCGAGGTCAAGCGCTTGGAACAGTTCTCGCTGGAGCACTCCGGTTTTGCTTACCCCTCGTGGGGGCGGGACACCGGATTCAGTTGGGCCGACGCACCTACGTACCTGCCCAGCGATGACACGTCGAGCACAGTCGACGCTCCGAATAGCAGCCCGTCCGGACGGTGGCGATGCGGGGATTGCCACCGTGTAGTGGAGAACAAAGCTTTGCTCAAGCGATGCCCCGCGTGCGGTGAACTGGGGACACTTGCGCCAGATATGGATGGTGACTGATGCGCAGGGTTTTCTTGTCCTATCAACATCGTGATCAGATGCGGGCTAAGGGCTTCAATCTGATGTCGTACAACAAGAACCTCAAGTTGAACCTTTCCGTACGTCACCTCCTTGATCCAGTCAACAGCGAAAATCGCAACTACATCACTAGCAAGATTAAGGAGCAAATCAAAGGCACGAGTGCGACGGTCGTGTTGATCGGAACAGACACTGCCAATAGCGAGTGGGTGGCACGCGAGATCGAGTGGAGTCGCGAAAAGGGGAACGCGCTAGTCGGAATCTTGATCGACAATGGTGCCGAGATCCCCGCCGGTTTGACTGAGGCGGGAGCAGAGATTCTTGACTGGAACAAGCCGTCCGACACTGGTGAGTTCGGACCTGCGGTTGAGCGTGCTGTCCGCGGTACCGCGCGAGGTATCGACATGCCGCGAAATTCGATCAGCCATTGCTCGCGGTGACAATCCCGTTTCGTGCGCACCACATGGTGTGCTCCCGTGAGATCGCCTCCTCTGCTTCACCGACCAAACGGGGCCAAGCGGATTCTCGGGCATTCTTCGCCAAGCTGGCCGCCATACCCAGTTCTTGAGCCGCAAGGGCGTATGCGGTGGCGTTAAAGCTGTGTTGACGCAACTGAGATTCTGCTATTAGAGCAGCGCCGATGGTTGCGAAAAGTCCCAAGAAGTCGACATCGATGACTCCCTCCGCGCGGAGTAGACCGAGCGCTAGTCCGATGACAGAGCTGACCACAGCGCCGGACATAAGTTGACGCCCTCGTTTCCGGTGGAAGTCGGCTTTCGTGGCGTACCAGTGCTGTTGGTCTTCGATCCTGCCGACGACGTAGGCGTCGCGGCGGGCCGTGAATGACATGGCGCGTAGGGCGCGCATCCGCGCCGTTATCTGATCGCCTGGAGGGACTGGAGCGTCGACGTGGTTCAGTTCGCCAACGATCTGACGCAGACGGTCGATGAATGCCTGGTCGACATCGACGGCGTTCAAGGGGAACGGATCGGCGCCAGTGACGTAACACCAGGTCAGTGACTTGACGGACTCCGCCGCAGCGCGACCTTGGTACCAAGCTACGTCCGGCTTGCCGAATGCGAGCCAGACTGTCAGCCCGGTCGCAGCCATAAAGGCGACGACAGCGATCCATCCCATCACGTCCTGCGACCTGATCGTCCAAGTGACGGCTCCTGCGAACGCTCCCACTGCCAGTGCAATGAGGTACCAGCGATTTCGCCAGAAGGTCTTGTCGCGGCCTGTCATGGATGTGGCGTCGGCCAAGCGGTAGAGGTTCGGGAAGTCACCCTCAGCAAGGGTCGGGGGCCCGCCCTCAGGCGGCAGATCGGTCGTCAGCGACATGAGGCGATGGTAGCGAGGCCCAACGACCCACGGACGTCGCGTTCGGCCCTGACGCGGGCCAAGAATCCGCTAGAGCGTGTGAACCAGGTTCCACTTCGGTGGAAAGAACGGCGCGATCAGGCGTCCTTTGGGCGCGAACTGCTGCTTGATTCGGGTTCGGTTACCGATGCCGGGACGGTTGGGATGCACGACTCGCGCGTACTTGTCGGTCTCGCAGAACAGGTTCTGACAGTCGATGAGCTTGAGCCTTCGTCCGAAGAGGTCCTGAAAGTCGATGCCGAAGAATTCCAACTGCTCCTCTTGCGTATCGGCCATGGCGCGAATCAACGATGCCGGATCGACGGTGGCGCCGGGGAAGCACTTGGCCAGGCCGCTGAGTGCCCCGGGTCCGGCCACGACAAAGTCATCTTCGTCGAAGTCGATTAGCGTGGAGTAATTCAGATCGATGGTCAGCTGAAATGCCAGAAATGGTCCAAGAGACGGGAATGATATCAATCGTAAGAACACGTCCTTCAGGGAGTGGGCTGCCGCGAGATCGCGCTCCAACGTGCTGCCCATCATGTGCTCGATCAATCGCAGATGGTTCCGATGCTTCCGAAGTTCGCCGAACGGGGGCGGAGGGACGATGTAAGCCGCCGAGTACACGCGCTCGCCGTTTGCAAGGCGTTCATCGAGGACCCTTGAGTACTCGTCGACGTTGAAGTCGTCGGCTGTGATGGTCTTGCGGGACGATTCCAGCGCTGACCAAGTTTGGGGCTTGTTGAAGAACCGGAACAGAAGGACTCGGAGTAGCAGGTCACGCGGCTGCTGCGGTCCCTCGTAGATGATCCGGATCAGGTCCTGTGAGACCCGGTCAGCTGCGCGGTAGGCATTGGTGAAGCGGTACCGTGAGATGACTGGGTCCACCGTCCACGGGGCCTGTTGACCTGCAAGTCGGGCGTGGTACACCCGCTGCCGTTCCGCTGCGAGTGTCCAGTAACTCTGTAGAACCTCACTGCCAACGATCTGCCGCCCATTGACCCGACCTGTCCACACAGGGCCATCCTCCCTCATCGACGGAGGAGGCGCACGCACGCGAACCGGTCGCGAGGTATCCGACACCCCTACGAGGACGACGTTCGGTGGTCAGCACGCGGCGCCCGTGTGACAGCCGTGTGCCGTACGACTGTCTTCACCAGTTGATCTTGCGACCTCGCGGAGACGATCGCCCGCGAGTTGCGTGAGCTCGTTCCAGTCGTATGTCGCATGGTGCGCTCGCCGTCTCAGTGGTGGAGCAACTGGGGCGAGGTCCTCTCGTCCGACTTGCAGTCCACGACGATGTGGTCTACCCGGCGAACATCTACACCTGCTGGTGACCTAAACAACAGGCAGGTGCGGAGGGCGCTGTGAAGTCTGGCTAAGATGCGCCAGGAGTCTCGACTCTTGGTCGACGTTGGACCGCCGGTTTTGGCGCCCAGTTGGCAACCGTGGGTTACGCCGGAGGGTGGTTGGCGTGGCGGACCGGGCAAGTGCAGGATGGCGCGGTACGGGTCGCTCTGACGACTGAGAGATCCGGTAGCCGCACGGCAGCGGCTGCGTGGTCTGATGATGTGGATGAGAGGGTTCTCAAGTGACGGTTGTTCGTAGGCTCCCTGAGCCGCAGATCCGCATCCAGGTCGAAGAGGCGGTTGCGGCAGGTGAGACGCTCAAGTCGGAAGCTCAGGACTTAGCCGTATTGCGGACGGCCTTTGGGACATGGGACAAGCGGAACGAACTTGTTCTCGAGCGGGCCTTTGAGAAGAGCGGTTGGCTCGATTCCACCCCGAAGGACGAGTACGTGAGCGCACTTGGACTTGAGTATCCCCTTGGCCCCGAGGTGGCAGACGTTGTGACGGTTGACGGGTTGCTCGCCGATGTTGACGTCAAGATTGAGCGATTGCAGCTTCTGCTCGCGACACTCGATGCATATGACGGTCCGGCCAACGATGCGCCAGGCTCAAGTACCGACGGACCGGCGACGGTCTTTGTAGTGCATGGCCGAGCTGACCAACCGCGCTTGCAGGTCGAGAACCTGATTCGGCGCGCCACCCAGATTGAGCCGGTCGTTCTCGCGGATCAGATCGGCGGGGGTGCGGTGACGATCATCGAGAAGCTAGAGGAGCATCTTGGCGCCGACTCCTCGGCGGCCTTCGCAGTCATCATTATGACCGGAGACGATCTTGGGCGGCTTGCGGAGGATGGCGAGATCGACCAACCACGCGCGAGGCAGAATGTAGTCCTCGAACTCGGTTATGCGATGGGAACTCTCGGTCGGCGGCGTGTCGCAATCCTGCACGAAGGTGGCCTCGAATTGCCATCAGACATTGCCGGAGTCGCCTACTACCCGCTCGACGACGCTGGCGCGTGGCGAACGCGCATTTTGGGTGAACTCAAGGCAGCCGGCATCGCGGTCGATGCGGATGCCCTTCTTAGTTGAACAGCGCGCGGGATGACGCACCGATGGCGCCGCTGCGTCTAACAACTTGGAGTTTGTGCAGTGCCTCGTATGCCGCAGTCCTCGCAGAAAGGTGCTCGTCCAGTTCAGACAACGTCACTCTGGGCTACTAGAGGATTCCCGTAGGACCGGCGTCCGGCCAGACTCGGTCCAGGTGTCCGGTGGGCTTGCTCTCTTTTGGGCTGCCCACCCGTCTGCGCGGGTGTGGCTCGATTCCGGTTTGCGGCCTGCCGGGCACCGCTGACGAGGCGTGCCTCAAGAGGGGACTGCCCAGCTCGTAGTAGCAATGCCCACCTCGCCGTCCCAACCGGAACGAGCGCAGGGAGTAGCGCATGGAACAGGTCCTCATCGGGGTCGATCCCCACAAACTGTCCGCCACGATCGAGGTCGTCGACCAGCAGGAGCAGCTCCTCGGATCTGGTCGCTTCAGTACCGATCAGGCCGGGTACGCCGCGATGCGCGCCTACGCCAAGGCCTGGCCGGAGCGAGTCTGGGCAGTCGAGGGAGCCAATGGTGCCGGGCGTCCACTCGCCCAGCGGCTCCTCGAAGCCGGCGAGTATGTCGCGGACGTACCAGCCAAGCTCGCTGCCCGTGTTCGGCTCTTCGGCACCGGCCACAACCGCAAGACCGATGCCCACGACGCACACGCGGTCGCCATCGTGGCCGTGCGCACGAGGAACCTGCGGGTGCTGAAGGTCGACGGTGCGCTCGAGGCCTTGCGGATGCTGGCCGACCGACGCGAAGCACTCACACGGCGTCGGGTTCAGACCGTGTGCCGGCTCCAGGCGCTGCTCGCAGAACTTCTTCCTGGTCAGGCCAAACGTGACATCACCACCGGTCAGGCCAAGGCCATGTTGGCTACGGTCCGTCCCAGGGACATCGCTGGGAAGACCCGCCGCCGTCTGGCTGCCGAAGAACTCGTCGAGCTGATCGCGGTCGAAACCAAGATCAAGAAGGCCACCGCCGAGCTCAAGGCGATGGTCCTGGCCCGGGAGTCACGGCTGATGGACATCCACGGTATCGGTCCCGTGGTGGCCGCCAGAATCCTCGCCGACGTCGGCGACGTCGCCAGGTTCGCCGACCGCAACCGGTTCGCGTCCTGGACCGGGACCGCGCCGCTGGACGCCTCCTCGGGCGAGCAGAACCGGCACCGTCGCTCGCGGGCCGGGAACCGTCAGGTCAACCACATGATCCACATCGCCGCGGTCACCCAGCTGCGCCTCGACACCGAGGGCCGCGCCTACTACCGGCGCAAACGCGCAGCGGGAAAGAAGCCGCAGGAGGCGCTGCGGTGCCTTAAGAGACGCATCTCCGACGCCATCTACAAACAGCTCCTCGCTGACGCCATTCGCCGCCATGGAGCGAGTCCGGGAGGGCACTGCGGGGCGTCTCAAGAATCCAGCGCGGTCGACCTGCCCCCGCATGTCGACACTTCGGATCAGCCACTCCCGGACCCGCGAACCCGACGCTACGCCGAGCAGCCACGACCTCGAAAGAGCCAACCCGAACGAGTCCTTCAAGACGCCGGTTGACAACAGAGGGGAGCCGAAGTGACGCACGCGGAGGCCGCCCACGCGTTGACCGTGACACCTAGCCTGACTGTGTGAGAAGAACAGGCGACCGGCCGGCGCGGGTCGAGGACGTGCACGAGCTTGCCCTTGGCATGCCCCACATCCGCGTCTACGCGGGCACCCAGGACAGGCCCGTCTATCAGGTAGGCGGAAAGTCGTTCGTCTTCTTCCGGAACCCGCGTCCTGACGCGTTCGACCCGGACACCGGCCAGCGTTACGACGACGTCATCGTCTTCTGGGTGCCTAGCGAGGGTGACAAGCTGGCGATGGTGCAGGACGAGTCCTCGCCGTTCTTCACCACTCCGCATTTCGACGGCCACCTGTCGGTTCTAGTCCGAGCAAGCCGGCTTGGGGAGATCAGCTATGACGAGCTCGCTGAGGTCGTACAGGAGGCTTGGCTTTCGCGCGCGTCAGCTCGCCGAAGAGCGACCTGGCTCGGGGAGCACCTACCGGGCTAGCGCGAGGACTCGTTGGCGGCGCCATGACGCAGGCGTCGCATGGCCCCGACCGCACAGACGGCGGGCCGGGGCTCTATGCATCAGCCGTCGGCCGGGGCAGCACGGCGATCGCGCGGCCGTGGCTGACCCCCAACTTGGGTGATCGGGCACGCGGCCAAGGAGGGAGTAGCCGGGGGAGGAGTGGCGCTGACGCTAGCCCGGCCGACCGACGGGCTCGATGCGCCAGGCACGCGCGATCAGCATCTCCGGGGTACGTTCCTGCTGGGGGCGCGCAGCGATGCCGAGCTGGCACAGGCTCCAATGGCGGCGGTCGCGGCAGCCGCGCGGACCAGCAGCTGTCGACTCATCAGTGTTCACTCTACGAAGCGCGTCGCGTGGACGCTCAGGCACGACCCCGCTCTGTCACAGTGACCGCCCTGGGGACCGCACGATCATCGATCCAGCCGGTGCCTCAGCTTCTTAGGAGCGCAGAACCGGTAACTCTCGGTCACCAGCTCGGCCACCTCTTCCCAGTCTGTATCGCCGTCGAGCACCATGCCGACGACGGTGGGCGACCACGGAGGCTGGTAGAACGGTGGCCCGGCGTGGACCAGGGCCAGCAGTTCGTCGCCGGAGGATCGGAAGGTCAGCACCGTGGTGGGCTCGGTCACCCCGGTCATATCGCGGTACGCCGACGTGTACCCCTCTTGGGCGACCAGGACGTGAGCGAAGGTCTTCTTCCTGACTCGCCACCTGACGCCGGTCCAGGCATCCTCCTCGTAGGCGTCGGGAAGCGACAACGCGGTCGACGCAACCTTGGCGACTACGTCGGCGGCGGGCTCGATGCGCGGCGGCCGGGACATGCCGCAAGTCTGTCAGCGACCGCGCGGATGACGGCGTGGGTAGGTCCTCGCGACGCGACCTGTGCGGAACAAGAGAGCAGTTTGGAGCTGTGTGCTCGGCCCGTGCGCCGAGGACGGTTCGTCTCTCAGGCGAAGCGCGTCGCGATCCCGGGGTAGTCGAGGACGAGCCCATACTTGTCGTACACCAACACGGCGTTGAAACCGCCTTCGGAGTGGTAGTCGAACCGGTGGTCGTCGAGGCGTCGGTAGGACTGGTCGAGGCGTCTGACCTGAAGGTCAAGTGCCTGGACGTAGGCGGCTGGCGCGGTGACGACGTCGCCTAGCGGCGGGTCCAGCCGGTGGACGGGAAGGGTGTTGGTGCAGGCAGAGGCCTCGAGGTCGACGTCGTAGAGCCCGTCGAGCTGGGGCGCCGACCGGCCATCGACGGTCCAGGAACCTTTGCCATCGGAGACAAGTACAGTGGACCGTCGCCCGCGAGCGGTGTCATTGTGGACGTGGACTTCGCGCGTACGCCAGAGGGCATCAACCGAGATCTCATAGTGGACCGCGTAGGCCTGGCCCGCCTCGACGGCTGAGGTGTATCCACGGATGCCGGAGGCGTCCCGATAGACGACCACGAACCCGTCGACGGCGTCGACGAACTGCCACGCAGCGAACGGCGGGAGCTCCTCGTATGCCATGTCGGGAGTAAACCAGCAAACACCCAAGCGAGGTGGCGCATCTTGTGGGCAGTATGTCTCGCCCCGTCACGCACACGATCTCGGCGAGTCAGAGCTTCAGCCGTCGAATCCTTCGACCAGCTCAGCTGGGGCGGCGGCGAGCCAGGCGTCGACCAGCAGGTCGCGGAGGTCACCTGGGGCAATGGCGCTGAGCTCGATGAGTACGGCGGGGTAGTTGTTGAAGTGCTCGATGGTGAAGACCCCGTCGATGCCGGCGGCGAGGACGCCTTCCTTCTCGTGCAGGTCGGCGGTGTTGACCGCGAGGATCGGCGGGGTGGGCGGGGTCTGGTCGCCGAAGCGCTTGATGTCGGCCTTGCTGAACGGGCGGAGCCAGGCGAAGCCCTTGCCGCGTACGGACCAGGTCGGGTTCCCGTAGCGCTCGCCCTCGGTGACCTCGGACAGTTCAGCGATGATCCGAGCCACGTCTTGGAGCGTTGCCATGCTTGGAGCGTAGTTCGTGGCGTTGCTCGATCGGGCAGGATCGACGAAGCCGGTGGGTAAGGTCGGTTCGGTGACGTCCATGGTCGACTCGGTCGTGTCCCGGCTGTTGCGGACCCGCGCTGTCGTACGCGCGCCGATCTGGCTCTATCGACACCGGGCCGGCTGGCTCTTCGGGTCCCGGATGTTGATGCTCGAGCACATCGGACGCCGATCAGGGGTCCCGCGGTATGTCTGTCTCGAGGTCGTCGAGCGGCCGAGCGTGGACGAGATCGTGGTGGTGAGCGGTTTCGGCACCGGGGCGCAGTGGTATCGGAACCTCCTGGCCGAGCCTGCATGCCGCGTCAGCATCGGGAAGCGTACGAGCGTCGCGGCGCAGGCGAGGTTTCTCTCGGAGGAGGAGTCTGCTGCGGCGCTGGCTCGCTATCAAGAGGCGCACCCGAAGGCCTGGCGGCGCCTGCGCGGTGCGATCGAGACGGCGGTCGGTCACGAGGTCGAGGGACTGCCAATGGTGAACCTGAGACTCATAGGAGACTGAGATGCGTCGCAAGTGGCTGTGGTTGATCAAGAACACGCTCAACAAGGTGACGACGCGGGTTGCTCGTTCCGGACACGGGCCGTTCTCCCTCGTGCGCCATGTCGGCCGGAAGTCGGGGAAGACGTACGAGACGCCGATCATGCTTGCGCGGGTGCCGGAAGGTTTCATCGCGGAGCTGACGTACCGCGAGGACGTCAACTGGTATCGCAACATCGTCGCTGCCGGAGGCTGTGAGGTGTTCGTCGACGGGCAGTGGCATCAGATCTCCGCGATCGAGCCCTATACGTCCGAGGCGGGGCGGGACGCTTTCGGTTATCCCGCGAAGCTGGTGCTGCAGGTGCTGCAGAAGCACGAGTTCAGGCTGCTGCGTACGGCCTGATCCTGTGGCGAACATGGGTCATGTTGCTAAAGCGCAGGTGAGAGGATCGTCCGGTGAATCCTGCAATCCGTCTCATTCGATCTGCCGAACTCAGTGCCGCGCCCTATGCGTACGCGTCGGTCGTGGATAGTGGCGTGCGCCTCGTCTTCCTCGCCGGGTCGTGCCCTCTCGAGAAGGACGGGACGACGGCAGCCGTGGGTGACTACGCGGGCCAGGCTGCGAAGTGCATTGAGACTCTGAGCGAGGCTCTCCGGGCAGTGGGCGCAACGCTGGAGAACGTCGTGAACACCCGGCTTCTGGTGGCATCTTCGCAGCGGTCGGATCTTGTCGCGGTGTGGGAAGTCGTGCGGGACGCGTTCGGGGATCATGACGTGCCCAGCACCCTGATGGGCGTGACAGTGCTGGGCTATGAGGATCAGCTGGTCGAGATCGAGGCCATTGCCGCGGTTTCCGGCTGACCTCAGTCGGGTGTGCTCGCCACCGCGGCGGCCAGTCCCGTGGTGGTCACGTCGTGCGCGGTGAGTGCGAATCGGAGCCTGTGATTCGGCAGGCCTACTTCGTCGGCCCACTGAGCTCGCGCAAGTGGTTGCGGAACTCGGCGCCGTCGGCGGGGGAGCGGTACTCGAGCTCGTGAGCCACCTCGCTCGCGACGAGCAACAAGCTCGGCTGGGACCGCCGTTCATGGTTGAGTGCCGCGCCGGCGAGCTCGAGCGCCGTCACCGGGCTACCGTCGCGGGCGGCGAGGACGGCCTTGGTCAGCTGGGCCTCGGCGAGTCGCATCGGGCTGATCACGGTGCCGTCGGGGCGGGTGCTGGTGGCGATGACGGTGTCTGCCATCGCGTCGGCCATGCGTTCGCGGCCGTGCAGGGTGCGGTAGGCGTCCATCGCATAGAAAGAGGCTTTGGTCGGGTCGACGTTGAAATGGTTGCGGACGTTCGATGGCAGGTCGTTGCCGTCGAGGACCTCGCGCACTCGATCGAGTGCGACCTCGGTCTTGTGGCTGTCCTTCATCCGGGCGTACGCCTTGGCCTTCTGCGCATGGAGCTGGGCGGCGACTGAGGCGTTGGGAGCACAGCGGATGCCGGCGTCGGCAGCTGCGATCACATTGGGCATGTCGCCTTGGGTCAGCGCCATCCACGCCCGGATCTCCCAGGTCCAGGCGGCCATCACGTTGTCGCCCAGGTCCGCGGCGAAACCTTCGGCGGCGACGCGGGCTTGGTGCGTGGCCTGCTCGTCGCCCTGGTCCCACATCAGGCACGCCCGGAGAAGCGAGAGCCAGCCGGTGAGGTGGATGACGCGCTCATGGCCGGCGAGGGAGACCCGGCCTTCATGCACCAGAGAGGCGAGCTCCTTCAGCCAGTCGTCGACCTCGACGGTCAGTGAGCGGGCGTCCTGGGCCGAGTAGGCGGTGCACAGGCGCTCGACCTCGGCCTCGGCCTGCGCGAGGTGGGCCTCGCCGACCTTCGGCATACGCAGCGCGGCCACCAGGTCGGTGAACTCGGTCGGGCTGAGCCGGTCCGGGACGTTCTGGTTCGCGAGCGGGCGCTGGGCGAAGAAGTCGGCGACCGGCAGGTCGAACATCGCGGCGATCGCCTGCTGAGTCTCGGGCGACGGATTGGCGATCTCCCCACGCCGGTAGCGCTTGAACATCGCGATCACGGAGTCCAGCTGAGTCTCTTCGTGGAAGGGCGACAGGGCGATGTAGTGCATCGCGGTCTCTCGGTTGCTCCAGCCCTTGGCGGCCTGAAGGCGTACCAACCTCTCGTGCCACTGCTCAGCCATCCGGCCTCCCGGTGCGTTCGGTGTCTCGTCGCGCGTGCCGAGGCGACAGGACGACTCGCACAAACCTAACAACGAACGCGGGGGACCGGGGGTCACTGGGATCAACGGCGATGCTCCCCACCTGCTCTCTGCCAGTCCATGGTCGTCCGCGGCCATCGTGAGTGTGACAGGACTCCGGACGAGAGGATCGCGATGAGCCAGTACGCGCTCGCCACCGCAACCCGACCGGGTCGGCCTCGGGTGGTCCCCCGGTTGGCCAACGCACGTGCACCACGCGACGAGATCCTCCATGCGGCGGCCGAGCTCTTCGTCAACCGTGGGTTCGCGGCGACCTCGACGCGGGACATAGCGGAGAAGGTGGGGATCAGGCAGGCGTCGCCGTACTACCACTTCGCGGGCAAGCCGGGCATCCTCGCTGAGCTCCTGGAGCTTTCGGTGCGGCCGAGTCTCGAGAAGGTGGAGAGGATCGAGCTGGCGTGTCCGGCCGACGTGCCGGAGGCGGCGCTCGACCTGTTGGCCCTGATCGACGTGGAGGCGCTCGCGACCGTGCCGCACAACCTCGGCAAGCTCTACCGGATGCCCGATGTCAGGAGCAGCGAGGTCTTCGCGGAGTTCCAGCCTGCGCTGCAGGAGCTGACCGCTGCGTACGGGCGGTTGGGTGCCGACATCGTCAGTAGCACTGTTGCCGCCACGGTGAGCATGGACCAACTGGGTGGGTTGCTGGTCCAGGCGGTCGAGGCGGTGACGAGGATCCGGTCCCGCGGCGGCGAGGTCACGTCAGTGCAGGGGCGAGCGATCGCGGCGACGTGTCTTCGGATCTGTGGCGTGCCCGAGGCGAGGATCGTTCGCGCAACGGTCACGGCTGACGGCCTCTTGCTGCGGTTCGCCGAGGAGCGGCCGGCGTAGCGGCACGCGTGGGGTGAGGACCTCAGGCCATCGCCTCGTCCTCCCACGAACTTGTTGCGATGCATCGCCCGACCGTCGTGTCGATCGGTGGGACCAAGGACTTGCAGGGCGGGCACAACGACCGTACGCCCACGTCAACAGCGCGACGTACTACGTTGGCTGAACCACATCGAGGAACGCCCCTGCGTTCGGAAGGAAGTGATGGAGTTGAAACGATGGAGCGAGCTGAGCAGCCGCCAGCAGACAGCCGTTCTGGTTCTGGCCTCGATCCAACTGTCGTTGGCTGCGACAGCGTGGACCGACCTGGCAGTTCGGAAACCGGAGCTGGTCAACGGGAGCAAGGCCAAGTGGGCCGCGGTCATCGCGGTGGACTTCGTGGGGCCGGTGATCTATTTCCTTCGCGGGCGGCGAGCGCCTCGTAGTCCTGGCTGACCGGTCCGACGGTGACCCTGCCCTGACGTGCTCAGGGGTTGGGATCGAGGTGGGGGAAGTTGCGGTTGAGGGCCCAGTCGATCCGTACGCGCTGGCTCCGGTCCATCTGAAGGCTGGGGACGATCGTGGGATTCACCCATTCGGCGTGGGTGTTCTCAGCCGACGGAGTGGGCTCGCCGGCGAGGTAGCGGCCGGCGTAGATGATGGAGCACTCCTGGCGTACCTCGCCGTTGGTGGTGTTCTCGATGCGGTGGCGCGGGTCGGTCCAGATCCCGACCAGGCCGGTCACCTCGATGGTGATGCCGGTCTCCTCGAACGTCTCGCGGACCGCGGCCGCGGTCAGCGACTCACCGGGCTCCATCGCGCCGCCGGGCATCGTCCAGTTGCCGGTGTCGTTGCGGCGGATCAGCAGGATCCTGCCCGGGTCGTCGAGCACGAAGGCGCCGGCGCTGGGCCGGATGCTGTTCACCTCGGGGGCCGAGGGGTCGTTGTGCCAGTCGACTCGTTGGCCCAGGTGGCTCGCCCTGGGCGCGCGCGGACGTGGCGTATGTACAGACGTGTCTGATGTCGGCCGAGATCCCACGGCGCCGAGCATAGCCGAATTCAGCCAGGTCAAACGCACACAAGCAGGGCCGTGCCGGCCACGAGTTCGACCCCGAAGTAGAACCAGATCGGATAGAAACGTACGGGGGTATCGAGCAGGCGCGAGACGAGTCGGCCGCCGGCCATCCCGATCAGGGCGAGGCCGACGGTGGTCACGGCGCCGGTCCGGATGTCGCCGATGTCGAGAGCGGCGGCGCCCAGCACGGCGGCCATCGCGATGCCGAACCCGCCGTAGACCGCGCGGATCTCGGAGCGGGACTCGGGCGTCTTCGCCGAGAGGTGGAACGGGGCGGCGAGTGCGCCCGGGGTGACGAGGGCGTACGTCCCCATCGCGAGGAAGAAGACGCCGATGACGGCGATGGTCAGGCTGGCCACGGTGTTCACCGTGGGATCATGACGCGCATGGCGACCGAGCCGCTTCCGGATTCGTGCTGCGACGACGCGCGGCCGACGGTGTGGCTCTGGTCGGGACATGCGGCGTACCGGGGACCGTCGCTGCGTCTGGGCACTCATTCCGGGTCGGTGACCTGCTTCGCGTTGGGTCTGGACGCTCCCTTCCTGCTGCGGTCAGGTCAGGCGGAGCCACGGCGGGTGCGGAGCGCGCTGATCCCTGCGCGTACGTCCCATCAGATCGTCGTGGGGGAGGAGCAGACGATGCTGTTCTTCTACGTCGACCCCGGCGCATCGGGGACGGCCCACCTGCTCGGGCAGATGACCGACCGGGCGAGCACGATCGCGTACGACCATCGCGACGAGGCGGCACTGATCGCGGACTGGAGCCAGGGGCCGGTCACGGATCCCGAGATGCTGCGACGGCGTCTGCTCGATGCCGGTGAGACGTACCCGACCGACGAGCGGATCCGCGTCGCCATGCAGCTCCTTCGTGACCGGCCCGGTGAGCGGGGGAGTGCGGCGGAGATGGCCGCCGCCGTCAACCTGTCCCAGTCGCGCTTCCTGCACCTGTTCTCCGCCCACTCGGGAACCAGCTTCCGTCGCTACCGCCTCTGGGCCAGGATGCGGTACGCGGCAGCGGCTGTCAGCCAGGGTGCGGACCTTTCGACGGCCGCCAGCGATGCGGGGGTTCGCCTCGCCGAGCCATTTCAGCGACACCTTCCGGGCGATGTTCGGACTCACCGCCACGCAGCTGCTCTCCAACCAGCTCCGGATCGTCGTGATGGAGCATCGCACGGACGACGAAACCCTGACTAGCTCGTGACCGCGCCGACCGCGGCCGACTGCACCGTGCGCCGGTACTTGCCGAGCACTCCGCGCTGATACTTCGAGGGAAGTGGCTCCCAGCCGACCTTCCGCCGCTCCAGCTCCTCGGGTTCCAGCCCGACCTCGAGGGTGCGGTTGACGACGTCGAGGACGATGGGGTCGCCGTCGCGGACGAAGGCGATCGGGCCGGCGTCGACGGCCTCTGGGGCAATGTGACCGACGCAAAGACCGGTGGTTCCTCCTGAGAACCGGCCGTCGGTGATCAGCAGGACATCCTTCCCGAGGCCAGCGCCCTTGATGGCTCCCGTGATGGCGAGCATCTCCCGCATGCCTGGGCCGCCCTTCGGGCCCTCGTTGCGAATGACCACGACGTCGCCCGCGACGATGAGCCCCGCTTCAAGGGCGTCCATCGCGGCCCGCTCGCCGTCGAAGACTCGGGCAGTGCCGCGGAAGACGGTGTCGTCGAAACCGGCTGTCTTGACGACAGCGCCCTCAGGGGCGAGCGAGCCCTTCAGGATGGTGAGACCACCGGTGCGATGGATCGGCCGCTCGAAGGAGTGGATGACCTCGTCGTCGAGCGCGGGCGGGCTCAGCTCCGCGAGGTTCTGCGCCATGGTCTTCCCGGTCACCGTGAGGCAGTCGCCGTGGAGCAGCCCTGCGTCCAGGAGCGCCTTCATCACGACCGGGATCCCGCCGATCTTGTCGACGTCGTTCATGACGTACTTGCCGTAAGGCTTGAGGTCGGCGAGGTGGGGGACCTTTTCTCCGATCCGGGTGAAGTCGTCAAGAGTCAGGTCGACCTCAGCCTCGTTGGCGATGGCCAACAGGTGCAGGACGGCGTTGGTGGAACCGCCGAGGGCCATCACGACGGCGATGGCGTTCTCGAAGGCATCCTTGGTCATGATCTGGCGCGCGGTGATGCCCTTGCGAAGCAGCCCGACCACCGCTTCGCCCGAGCGGTGGGCGAAGCCGTCGCGGCGTCGGTCGACTGCGGGCGGCGCGGCCGAGCCGGGCAACGACATGCCGAGCGCCTCAGCGACAGCAGCCATCGTGTTGGCCGTATACATACCCCCGCAGGCGCCCTCGCCAGGACAGATCGCCTTCTCGATGCGGGTGACCTCATCGCGACTCATCTTCCCCGCGATACAGGCCCCGACCGCCTCGAATGCGTCGATGATCGTGACGTCGCGGCCGTCGACCTGTCCGGGCATGGTCGAGCCGGCGTAGAGGAAGACCGATGCGAGATCGAGCCGAGCAGCCGCCATCAACATGCCGGGCAGCGACTTGTCGCAGCCCGCGAGCAGCACGGAGCCGTCGAGCCGCTCGGCGCTCATCACGGTCTCGACCGAGTCGGCGATGATCTCGCGCGACACCAGCGAGAAGTGCATGCCCTCGTGGCCCATCGAGATTCCGTCGGAGACGGAGATGGTGCCGAACTCCAGCGGATAACCGCCGGCCGCGTGAACGCCGTTCTTCACCGCCTTCGCGAGCCGGTCGAGGGACAGGTTGCAGGGCGTGATCTCGTTCCACGACGATGCGACGCCGATCTGAGGCTTCGCGAAGTCGTCGTCTCCGAGTCCGACGGCCCGCAACATGCCTCGGGCTGCCGTGGCTTCCAGGCCATCGGTGACGGCGCGCGACCTGGGCTTGATATCAGGTGTGTCGGGGCTGAGTGGGTTCACATGTACGAGGCTAACCGTGTGGTGACCTCGACGCCGGTCGGCAGGGACTCGACGTACTCCTCGGTCGGCCCGAAGTCCGGGTCCTGGTGGACCTCGACGTACGTCGCGGGGTGGGTGAGGTCGAGGATGGAGATCTGGTTGGCGCCGGCACGCCAGAGGGGAGCGGGGGCGTAGAGGCGGCGCTGGGGGCCGCGGCTCCACAAGCGGCCGAGCAGGGTGCCGTTGAGCCAGACGAATCGGTCGCCGTCACCGGGGACCGCGAGCCAGCCGTCGGCGGGGCCGTCGACCTCGATGACGGCATGTGCGACGCCGTCGAGGTCGTCAGGCGCCCAGCGGTCGAGGGGTGTGGGGTGGTGGTCCCAGACGTGGACGAGGCGCCGGTCGACCTGGACGCCGCCGAGGATCCCTTTGTGCTCGCCGAGCAGCGGGCCGTAGTTGGCGCGTCCGAGCGCCTCGACGACCAGGGTCAGCTCGGCGACCGTGCCCAGGCCGGGAAGAGTCAGCACCGCGGCCTCGGCGTCGTCGCGCTCGAGCAGGCCGAGGGCGCGCCCGTCCAGGAAGACGTACGCCCTGTCGTGCAGTCCACGCACGGTGAGATGGACGTCGTGGCTGGGGAGCGTGACCGAGGAGCGGTACGTCGCCAGTCCGGCATCGATGCCGAGCTCCTCGAAGCTGAGCGGCCCCGCCGCGCGCGTCGCCGGCCCACGGGTCACCAGTGACAGCGGGTCGGTGCCGCGCGAGACCGGCGCAGACGAGAACGCGTGACGCGGACCAGTCGGCGGCAGCGCGGGCAGCGCGTCGACCGTGCGTCCGGTGGCGGGCGCCAGGATGTCGCGGTAGAGCCGGAACTTCTCCGAGACCCGGCCGTCCTCGCCGACCGGGGCGTCGGAGTCGTAGCTGGTGACGGTGGGCTGGATGCGGCGGCCGTCGTGGTTGGCGCCTGCCCAGAGCCCGAAGTTGGTGCCGCCGTGCGCCATGTAGACGCTGACCGAGCCGCCGAGGTCGACGATCTCGCGCAGCGTCGCGGCGGCGCTCGACGGGGAGCGTACGTGGTGGTTCTCGCCCCAGTGGTCGAACCAGCCGTTCCAGAACTCGGCGCACAGGAACGGCTCGCCGGGCCGTCGGGAGGCCAGCATCGCGCCGGCCTCGGTGGCACGGCTCCCGAACGTCGCCGCGGCGAGCGTGCCCTCGACCATGCCGGCTTCGAGCATGACCTCGGTCGGGCCGTCGGCGGTGTAGAGCAGCTCGGTGATGCCGCGGTCGAGGAACCCCTGCCGGAGCCAGGTGAGGTGGGCGGCATCGTCGCCGTAGGAGCCGTACTCGTTCTCCACCTGCACGGCCACGACCGGCCCGCCGTGACCGGCTTGGAGCGGGACGAGCTGGGGGAGCAGGGTGTCGAACCAGCGCGCGACCGCGTCTTGGTAGACCGGGTCGGTGCTGCGTGGTGCCCGGGTGCGGGCAGTCAGCCATGACGGCAGCCCGCCGTTGGTCCACTCGGCACAGATGTAGGGGCCGGGGCGCACGATCACGTCGAGCCCGAGATCGCCGGCGATCGTGATGAAGCGGGCCAGGTCGCGAGGCCCGGTGAAGTCGGGGGAACCCTCGTCGGGCTCGTGGAAGTTCCAGGCGACGTAGGTGTCGACGGTGTTGAACCCGGTGGCCGCGACCCGGCGCAGCCGGTCCTCCCAAAGGTCCGGGTGGATGCGGAAGTAGTGGATGGACCCGGACAGGATCCGGTGGGGGACACCGTGCTTCAGGAACACGCCGTCGCGCCAGGTCAAGGTAGGGGTCACCCGCCCGAGGTTATGACAACTTTTGAGCACAACCTAGCCAGTCCGCGCAAAACTCTGCATGATGGTCGGACCTCGTCAGGCCCACCCCCACCCTCGGGAGTCACGATGCCGAAGCGTTTCCTCACAGCCCTCCTCGCGTCCGTGACGGCCTTCGCCGGCGTGGCCGCCATCGCGCCCGAAAGCCATGCCGCCCTCGCGGGCGGCGGCTTCACGCTGACCTCGCCCGTCCTCAGCGTCCAGGTGGCCGAGGACTTCCCGGCCGTGCTCGGCTACCGGCACACTGCCGGTGGTGAGATCAGCGGCGCCACGACAACGCCGACCGCCGTACGGATCAACGGCACCGCGCGCACGGCGACCGTGACCGGCACCCAGGTCGACGCCGACACGGCGACCTACCGGCTGACCTTCGCCGACCTGCCCGGCGTCGAGCTCGACGCGAAGCTCGAGGTGGCCGGCGACGTCGTCACCTTCGCGGTCACCAAGGTGACCGACACCGACGAGCACCGGGTCGGCACCCTCGACATCCCCGGACACGACCTCCTCTCGGTCAGCTCGGACCAGGCCGGCGCGACCGTGAACACCGCCGTCGTGAGCGCGGACCGCACCACCAACGGAGACACCCACACCGAGGTCACCGCGGACCTGGCCACGACCGAGAAGCCGGTCGGATCCGCGTACGCCATCGTTGACACCGACCAGCTCGCCGCCGCGATCGAGACCAACTCGGTCTACGACCAGAGCGGCGGCGACTCGACCAACGAGCGCGGCCGGATCTGGCGCAGCGTGAGCGCCACCGACAATGGCCGCCGGGTCGGGCTGTGGAGCGGCCAGTGGACCTACCGGGCGACCGGTTCGCCCTACACCGAAGAGCTCCCGTGGGCGAAGGTCACCATCACCCCCGACGCCAACGGTGACCAGGCCGTCGACTGGCAGGACGGCGCGATCGCGCTGCGCGACATCCAGCGGCCGATGAACGGCGCGGAGGAGACCCCCGAGCGGGTGGTCACCCACATCCCGTTCAACTTCGCCAGCCAGGCGACCCATCCGTTCCTGCGTACGCTCGACGACGTCAAGCGGGTCTCGCTGGCCACCGACGGGCTGGGACAGCTGGCGGTGCTGAAGGGGTACGGCTCCGAGGGCCACGACTCCGCGCACCCCGACTACGGCGGCAACTACAACACCCGCGCCGGCGGGCTCGGCGACCTCAACACCCTGGTCCGCGCGGGCGAGAAGTGGGGCGCCGACTTCGGCGTCCACGTCAACGCGACCGAGGCCTACCCCGAGGCCAAGACCTTCGACGAGACGCTCGTCGAGGAGAGCAAGCCCGGCTGGGACTGGATCGACCAGTCCTACTACATCGACCAGCGCACCGACCTCGCGACCAAGAGCATCGTCGACCGCTTCGCCCAGCTGCGCCGCGAGACGCACCCGAACCTCGACTTCCTCTACATCGACGTCTACTACTCCTACGGCTGGCTCCAGGAGCGGCTCGCCCAGGACCTGCGCGGGCAGGGCTGGAACATCGGCACCGAGTGGTCCTACCACTTCGAGGAGGACGCGCTCTGGTCCCACTGGGCCAACGACGAGTCCTACGGAGGCGCCACCAACAAGGGCCTGAACAGCCAGATGATCCGGTTCGTACGCAACGGGCAGAAGGACACCTGGAACCCGGACAAGCTGCTCGGGCACACCGAGATCGTCGAGTTCGAGGGGTGGACCGGCGAGAACGACGTCGACGCCTTCTACGACGACATCTGGCAGACCAACCTGCCGACCAAGTACCTGCAGAAGAACCCGATCCTGCGCTGGAGCCCGGACGAGATCGTCCAGGACGGCGGCGTACGCATCGTCAACACCGGCCAGACCGACGCGACCCGGAAGATCTATCAGGGCGGCGACCTCGTGCTCGACGGCGACGCCTACCTCCTGCCGTGGAAGGACAGGCAGCAGGACGGGGCGAAGCTCTACCACTACAACGCCGACGGCGGCCGGACCACCTGGGACCTGACCGACGCGTGGAGCCGGAGCGGCCGGCTCAACGTCTACGCGCTCACCGAGCAGGGCCGGGTCGCGGCGGGCAGCGTCCCGGTGCGCAACGGCAAGGTCACCCTCGAGGCGAAGGCAGGGACGTCGTACGTCCTGACGATGTCTCCCGACAGCTCGCCCGACCCGCAGTGGGGCCAGGGCAGCCACGTCGCCGACCCCGGCTTCAACGCCGGCGACCTCGATGCCTGGCACCCGAGCGGCGCGGCCACGACCGGGCGGACCTCTACCGGTCAGCAGGTCGCCGTCCTGGGTGCGGGTGAGCGGGCCACGATCAGCCAGCGCCTCCAGGGCCTGCGCAGCGGGCGCAACGCTCTGGGTGTCTGGGTGGAGGTCGAGCCCGGCCACAGCCGGGCCACCTCGGTCAGTGTCGCCTCCGGCGGGAAGACCTACACCAACCGTGTCGAGCGCTCGACCGCGAAGAACCTGGTCGCCGCCGACGAGCTGCACAGCACCTACTTCCAGCGTGTCGAGGTCCCCTTCGACGCCGGCCGCGACGGCACGGCGACCGTCAAGATCTCCGCGGAGGCAGGCTCCGGCCGCGTCCGCCTCGATGACGTACGCGTCGTCGCAGCCAAGCGCGACCTGCCGGCCGCGCCCGGCGCGAAGGTCATCGTGAAGGAGGACTTCGAGGAGGTCGTCCAGGGCTGGTCGCCGTTCGTCAAGGGCTCCTCGGGCGGCGTCACCGACCCGCGCACCCACCTGGCCGAGCGGCACGAGCCGTACACGCAGAGCGGCTGGAACGGCAAGGTCACCGACGACGTGATCAGCGGCGACTGGTCGCTCAAGTCGCACGCCGAGAACGGCGGCCTCGTCTACCGCACCGTCCCGCAGACCGTACGTCTCAAGCCCGGCCACCGCTACCGCGTCTCCTTCGACCACCAGACCGAACGTGACGACGACTACGAGTGGGTCACCGGCTATGACTCGGTCGCGAGCGGCGACCCGCGCACGGTCGAGGTAGGTGCTCGCTCGATCGGCAAGCAGGTCGAGACGGCTCGGTTCAGCGATGAGTTCGTCGTCGGCGGCTGCGGCGACTACTGGGTCGGTCTGCGTACCGCCGACGACAACGGCGCGAGCGGCGACATCAGCATCGACGACCTCACCGTCGAGGACCTCGGTGCGGCCAGTGACCTGCCGGCCTGCGCGACCCTCGCCGTCGACGCCGGCGAGGAGAAGCTGCCGCCGGGTGCGGCCGGCGAGGTCACCACCACGTTGACCAGCGACGAGGCGTCGGCGACCGGTGCCGGGACGGTCGGTCTCGAGGTGCCGGAGGGCTGGACGGCGGAGGCCACCACGCCGGCGGCCTTCGACTCGCTCGCTCCCGGGGCGAGCCACTCGGTGACCTGGAAGGTCACGCCGCCGGCGGATGCGGCCGAGTCGGCCTATCAGCTCAACGCGTCGGCGAGCTATGACGTCGACGGCGAGACGCGCACGGTGGCCCGCTCGGCCACGGTGCAGACCGCGCCGCCCCCGCCGACCGCGGACACCTACGCCAGCGACCTCGGCTGGATCTCGGCCACCAACGGCTGGGGACCGGTCGAGCGCGACACCAGCGTGGGGGAGAACGCTGCCGGCGACGGTGGGCCGATCACGCTCGCCGGCAAGGTCTACACCAAGGGGCTGGGCACGCACGCGGTCTCGAAGGTGCGCTATTACCTGGCCGGCAACTGCACCAGCTTCACCGCCGACGTCGGGGTGGACGACGTCCAGACGTCGCGGGGCTCGGTGAGGTTCTCCGTCGTCGCGGACGGGACGACGGTCGCCGAGACCGGCGCCCTCGGGCCGACCAGCGCCACCGAGACGATCACCGCTGATGTCACCGGCGCCGACTATGTCGATCTGGTGGCCGGCGATGCCGGCGACGGGAACGGCAACGACCACGCCGACTGGGCCGATGCGAGGTTCCACTGCGGCCCCTGAGATCTGCGTAGGCTGTCCGGGACCCAGGAAGGGAGCCCATGAGACAACAGCGACTCAACCAGCTGCTCGAGCTGATCAGCGAGCACGGGCACGTGTCGATCGCGGAGGTGGAGAGCGCGCTCGGTGTCTCGGCGGCGACCGCCCGCCGCGACATCGGGCACCTCGCCGAGCAGCGGCTGGTCACCCGGACACATGGCGGCGCGACCGCGCTCGGTTCGGCGTACGAGCTGCCGTTGCAGTACAAGATCGGTCGCCAGGCCGACGCGAAGCGGGCGATAGCGACCGCGGTGGCCGACCTGCTCGTGCCGGGCGAGACGGTCGCGCTCAACGGCGGCACGACCACCAGCGAGGTGGCCCGCGCGATCGGTCGCCACCCCGACCTGGCCGAGGACGACAGCATCACCGTCGTCACCAACGCGCTCAACATCGCCTACGAGCTCTCGATCCGGCCCAACGTCAACATCGTGGTGACCGGCGGCGCCGCTCGCACCCAGTCCTACGAGCTGGTCGGCCCGCTGAGCGAGGGGGTGCTGTCGAAGATCCACATCGACACCGCGATCCTCGGCGTCGACGGCATCAGCACACGGGCCGGGCTCACCACGATCCACCCGGCCGAGGCCAAGATCAGCGCCGACTTCATCGCGGCGGCCCAGCGCACCATCGTCGTGGCCGACAGCACCAAGCTCGAGCATCCGACCTTCGCGCGCATCCGCGACCTTTCCAGCGTCTCCATGCTCGTCACCGACAAACCGGTGCCGGAGTCGCTCGCGAAGGCACTGACCGATGGCGGCACGGAGATCATCGTCACGACTGAGCGATAATGATCATTTGTGACGATTTATTGACAGAAACGCGCAGGGCGTTGGATGATTCGGGTCCAGCCGGCAACACATCGGAGGGTGACCCGAGACCATGACCGCATCTGCACCGACGACGCATCTCGCAGCCGAGATCGCGACGCAGCCCGCCAACTGGCTGGCTGCCAGGAGCACCGCCGAACGATCGGCCGATGCCCTGCCGAAGGCGGGGGAGAAGGTCGCGGTCATTGGCTGCGGGACCTCGCTCTACATGGCGCAGGCGTACGCCGCGCTGCGCGAGGAGCAGGGTCACGGCATCACCGACGCCTGGACGCCGACCGAGGCCCGTCTCGACCGGGACTACGACCGGCTGCTGGCGATCACCCGGTCCGGGACCACGACCGAGGTCGTCGACCTGCTTGCCCGGATCCGGGGCAGGATCCCGGCGACGGTGATCTCGTCCTCTCCCGGCACTCCGGCCCTCGATCTCGCTGAGCCGATCCTGATGCCCGAGGTGGACGAGAAGTCGGTGGTCCAGACCCGCTTCGCGACCACCACGCTCGCCGTGCTGCGCTGGCACCTCGGCGAGGACCTGAGCCGGGCCGCCGAGCAGGCCCAGCAGATCATCGACGCCGGCGAGAGCGCGTTCGGTCCGGCGCTGACCGCCGAGCAGCTCACCTTCGTCGGTCGCGGCTGGACCAACGGAGTCGCGCAGGAGGCGGCGCTCAAGCTCCGGGAGTCCGCACAGCTGTGGACCGAGTCCTACCCGATGATGGAGTACCGCCACGGCCCGCTCTCGATCAGTGCCCCCGGCCGGGTCGTGTGGGCCTTCGGCGACCTGGTGCCGGGCTTCGCCGAGGACGTCGCGGTCACCGGCGCCGACCTCGTGCACCACGAGATCGACCCGCTCGCCGAGCTGGTGCGCGTGCATCTGCTCTGCGTGGAGCGGGCCCGTCGGGCCGGTCTCGACCCCGACGCGCCGCGCAACCTCACGCGCTCGATCATCCTGAGCCCGGCTGCTGCTCCTTCCGAGTGAATCGATGAGCGAGTCTCCTACGCAACCAGCCGCGGAGCGAGCTCTCGCCCTCGCCTTCGACGTCGGCGGCACCTCCGTGCGCGGAGCAGTGGTCGGCGCCGGCGACGTGTCGTTGGCGGAGTCGCGGGTGGCCACTCGCACCGGTCCGGCCGTGCTCGACGACATCGCGCAGCTGGGCGAGCAGCTGCTCGCCGGCCTGAGCCCCGTGGACCGGTCGCAGGTCGCCGGCGTCGGGGTCGCCTTTCCCGGACTCGTCGACACCGAGTCCGGGATCTCCCTCAAGGCGGTCAACCTCGGTCTGGTCGACGTGCCTGTGGCGGCGCCGCTGGCCGAACGGCTCGGCCTTCCGGTCGTGGTCTCGCACGACACGGCCACCGCCGCGGGGGCGATCTGGGCGGACGCCGGCTCACCGGCCTCAGCGCTCGTCGCGGTGCTCGGGACGGGCGTCGCTGCGGTGACGTACGTCGAGGGCAGGCCGATCGTCGGCGTCTCGGGTCAGGCCGGTGAGCTCGGCCATCTGGTGGTGGACCCGGCCGGGCCGTTGTGCACCTGCGGGCTCCACGGCTGCGTGGAGACGCGCACGGGCGCTCGGAGCATGCTGCGGCGATACGCGTCGCTGGGCGGTTCCGGGGTCGCCGGCGTCGCCGAGCTCGTCGCGCGGGTCGAGCACGATCCGCGCGCCGCCCGGGTCTGGTCCGAGGCGATCACCGCCCTCGCCGACGGCTTCCTGGCCGTAGGAGCGCTGCTCGCGCCCGGCGAGATCATCCTGGGGGGTGGCGTCGCCGAGGCCAGGGGATATCTGCTCGAACCGCTACGGGTCCGGATGCGCGAGCGCGCCGGCGTGACCGCGGTCCCGCCCGTTCGCCTCTCCGCCCTCGGCGGCCGAGCCGGCCTCGTCGGCGCCGCTCGGCTGGCCCTGGCGTCGACGGGGTCGGGCGCATGATCATCACCGTCACGCTCAACCCGGCGATCGACATGACCTACCGGCTGCCCCGGCTGCGGGTGGGAGAGGTCCACCGCGTCGACGAGGTCACCAGCCGGCTCGGCGGCAAGGGCGTGAACGTCGCCCGGGTCCTGCACCAGCTCGGCGAGCCGACCCATGCCGTCGGCCTCGCCGACCACGACTTCGGCGAAGCCCTCGCCCGGGAGCTGCCGGCGACCTTCCTGCCCGAGCTCGAGGAGGTACGCCGCACGCTGGTGGTCGTCGCCGAGTCGACGACCTCGCTGTGGGAGCCGGGTCGACAGGCGGCCGCCGGCGCCGATCTCAGACTGCTCGACCTCCTGGCCGACCGAATCCCAGCTGCGGCGGCCATCGTCGTCTCCGGCAGCCTGGCGCCAGGAGTGCCCACCGACCTCCCGGCACGGATCGCACGGCTCGCGACAACCGCCGGCATACCGGTGCTCCTCGATCTCGACGACGCCGCGCTCGCCGCCGCGATCGGCACCGGCGCCGTCCTGACGCCCAACGAGGACGAGGCCGCCCGCCTGCTGGGCCGGCCCCTCGACGACCCGGCCGCCGCGGTCGCAGAGCTCGCCGCCCGCCACGGCGGCCCGGTCGTGCTGACCCGCGGCCACCACGGGCTGGTTGCGTACGCCGACGGCAGCTGCTGGGAGGTGAGCCCGCCCGCCGGGGTGACCGGGAACCCGACCGGCGCCGGCGACGCGACCGCCGCCGGGCTCGCCCGAGGTCTCGCCAACGGCAGACCGTGGCCGGACATCCTTCGCGACGCCGCCGCGCTCGGTGCGGCCGCGGTGGTCACCCCGGTCGCCGGCGAGATCGACCCCGACGCGTACGCATCGTTCCTGGCCGACGTCAGGGTCAGCCGAATCGACCACGAGGAAGACTGACATGCCCCTGGTACCGATGTCGCTGCTGCTCGACAACGCCCGCGGCACCGGCCGCGGCCTGGGCGCGATGAACGTCATCCAGCTCGAGCTGGCCGAGGCGATCGTCGCCGGTGCCGAGCAGGCCGGCCGCCCGGTGGTGCTGCAGATCTCCGAGAACACCGTCGACTACCGCGGTGCGGTGGCGCCGTTGCTGCGGGCGAGCATCGCGATCGCGGAGCGTGCCACGGTGCCGGTCTGCGTACATCTCGACCATGCGACCCGGGTCGAGCTCGTCGAGGAGGCCGTCGAGCTGGGGTGTCCCTCGGTGATGTTCGACGCCTCGAAGCTCGACTACGACTCGAACGTGGCCGCCACAGCCAAGGTCGCGGCCTGGTGCCACGAGCGCGGCGCCTCCGTCGAGTCCGAGCTCGGCGAGGTGGGCGGCAAGGACGGCGTGCACGCACCCGGGGTCCGCACCCAGCCTTCCGAGGCGGCGGAGTACGTCGAGGCCACCGGTGTCGACGCGCTCGCGGTCGCGGTCGGCTCATCGCACGCGATGACGACGCGTACGGCCAGCCTCGACAACGAGCTCATCGCCCGGCTCGCCGCTGCCGTCGACGTGCCGCTCGTGCTGCACGGCTCCTCCGGGGTTCCCGACGAGGGCATCGTCGCGGCCATCGCCGCCGGGATGACCAAGGTCAACATCGCCACCCACCTCAACGCGACCTTCACCCGCGCCGTCCGCGCGGCGATCGCGGACGAGAGCAAGGTCGACCCCCGCAAGTACCTCGGCGCCGGCCGCGATGCGGTGGCCGGCGAGGCCGCCCGGCTGCTCGCGCTGATCGGCGGACCGAGGGTGGACCGCGCAGTGTGACCTACGTTACAGTCGCCTCCAACTTGCGATTGATTCTGACTCTTTAGGGCGTGAGGCGATCATGTTCAATCACTCAATCCGACGCTTGTTGGTCCCGGGGGTGGCTCTGGCCGCTGCCCTGGTCGCGCTCGGCCCGGTCAGCTCCGTGGCTGCCGAGGCGACGAGCGAGCTCGGCGGCGTCACCGGCTTCGAGCGCGACAGCGACAGCTACACCTTCGAGTCCGGGGAGGCCGCGCTGCGCGTGACCTTCGAGGACGCCGACATGGTGCGCGTACGCCTGGCCCCGAACGGCGAGTTCACCGACCCGGCCAACGACGACCCCACCGAGCCCGGCGCTCCCGACGCCGACATCGTCGTCAAGCGCGACTATCCCGGTGGGCGTTCGGAGGTGAAGGAGACCGGCGCGGCGTACGTCATCAGCACAGACAAGGCCGTGCTCACCGTGACCAAGCAGCCGATCACCCTGCGGCTCACCGACCCGGCCGGGAAGGTGCTGATGGCGGAGGCCTCGCCGCTGACCTGGGACGACAAGAGCACCGCGCAGCACCTGGAACGAGGTGCCGAGGAGCAGTTCTTCGGTGGCGGTATGCAGAACGGCCGGTTCAGCCACCGCGGCGAGACGATCAAGATCTCGCGCGACTTCAACTGGAACGACGGCGGCAACCCGAACGCGGTGCCGTTCTACGTCTCCTCCCGTGGCTACGGCGTCCTGCGCAACACCTTCGCGGCCGGCAGCTACGACTTCGGTGCGCCGACCACGACCACCCACGACGAGCAGCGCTTCGACGCCTACTACTTCGTCGGTGACGCCGAGCGTGTCATCGACTCCTACACCGAGCTGACCGGCCGCCCGGTCGCGGTTCCGATGTACGCCCTCGAGGTCGGCGACGCCGACTGCTATCTCCACAACGCCAACCGTGGCGAGCGCGAGACCCTGCGGGACTCGACCGCGATCGCCGAGGGTTACGCCGAGCACGACATGCCGCTGGGCTGGATGCTGGTCAACGACGGCTACGGCTGCGGATACGAGGACCTGGCCGAGACGGGCGACATGCTGCAGGACCACGGCGCCGAGCTCGGCCTGTGGACCGAGGACGACCTGACCGAGCAGGAGACCGAGGTCCAAGCGGGCGTACGCGTCCGCAAGACCGACGTCGCCTGGGTCGGACCCGGCTACCGCTTCGCGCTCGACGCCTGCGAGCAGGCCCGCGACGGCATCGAGACCAACAGCACCGATCGCTCGACCGTCCTCACGGTCGAGGGCTGGGCCGGGACCCAGCGCTGCGCCGCGGTGTGGAGCGGCGACCAGTCCGGGAGCTGGGACTACATCCGCTGGCAGATCCCGACGTACGCCGGCTCCACCATGTCCGGCCAGCACCTCGCCACCGGCGACGTCGACGGCATCTTCGGCGGCAGCGCCGAGACGTACGTCCGTGACATGCAGTGGAAGATGTTCCTGCCGATGACCTACCTGATGAGCGGGTGGGCGGCCTCCGACAAGCAGCCGTGGCGCTACGGCGAGCCGTACACCTCGATCAACCGGAAGTACCTGAGCCTGCACGAGCGGCTGCTTCCCTACTTCTACACGCACACCATGCGGGCCAACCGCAACGGCGTGGGAGCGGTCAAGCCGCTCTACCTGAACTATCCCGAGGACCCGAAGACCTGGGGCGACGCGGTCAAGTACGAGTTTCTCGCCGGTGACGACTTCCTGGTCGCCCCGGTCTACGAGGACGCCACGACCCGCGACGGCATCTATCTGCCCGAAGGCACCTGGGTCGACTACTGGAGCGGCCGGGTCCACCAGGGGCCGACCACGATCGACGGTTACAAGGCTCCGCTGGACACGCTGCCGCTCTTCGTACGCGCCGGCGCGGTCGTGCCGCAGTTCCCCGAGGGCACGCTCGACTGGCAGCAGGGCAAGAAGTCGGGCCGCCTCGACCTGGACATCTACCCGCAGGGCTCCTCCTCGTTCGTGAACTACGAGGACGACGGGCGCAGCCAGGCGCACGCCTCGGGCGAGTCCGCCACCCAGGAGTTCGAGGTCGACGCTCCCGAGCAGGGTCGCGGCCGGGTCGTGGTGCGGCTGGGCGAGGTGGACGGCGCCTACGCCGGCAAACCCGCCTCGCGCGAGTACGGGCTCAGCGTGCACGCCGATGCCGAACCGGGCAGCGTGGTGCTGTCCGGCAAGGAGCTGCCCCAGCGGGCCTCGAAGGAGGAGCTCGACGGCGCGGCGACCGGATGGTTCCACGACTCCGCGACGGGCATCACGCAGGTGAAGACCGGCAAGCTCTCCACATCCGCCGGTGCCGTGGTCGCGCTGAACGGGTCCGCGGCGGTCGGTGGTGGCCACCCGGGCGACCGCAACGTGACCGTCGATGCGGCCACCGCCGCGATCGCGGTCGCCGGTGAGGCAGCGGAGTTCAGCGCCACCTTCACCAACGACACCGGCTCGCGCGTCCAGCTCGAGTCGATCACGGCCAAGGCCCCTGAGGGCTGGGACGTACGCCCGGGCGCTGCGGTGTCGGGGTCCCTCGCGCCCGGTGCCTCCCGCACCGCGAAGTTCAGCGTCACGCCGCCGGCTGACGCCTCGCCCGGCCGGGTGAAGATCGACGCGACCGCGACCTATGTGGCCCACGACCGGACGTACGCCGTGACGGACTCAGCGACGACCACGGTCGCCCACCCGGACCTGGCCTCGGCGTTCAACAACGTGGGCGTCACCAGGGCCGAGGACCCCGGACCGGGTGACATCGACGGCGGCGGCAGCAGCTTCCTCGCCGACAAGCTGGCCGAGAAGGGCGTCACTCCCGGGGCGACGGTGAGCGCGAACGGGTTCGACTTCACCTGGCCGGACTCGGAGCCGGGCACTCGGGACAACGTGGCTTCGGGTGGCGAGACCATCCGGATCAGCGGCAAGGGCAACGCGCTGGCCTTCCTGGGGACCGGCACCAGCCTGTCGGCCGCCGAGAAGGCGACCGTGCACTACACCGACGGCACCTCCGCCACGGGGACGCTCGGCTTCCCCAACTGGTGCTGTGCGGCGACCGACGGCTACGGCGCCAAGGTGGCCGTCACCACGCTCGGGAAGAACACCCCGGACGGACCGGCCTATCCGACGGTCTCCTACCGCCTGTTCACCAAGACGCTGCGTACCGACCCGGCCAAGGAGATCGCAGCGGTCACCTTGCCCGCCAACGCCGCCGTGCACGTGTTCGCGATGACGATCGGCGACGAGGAGATCGTGCCGCCGGCGCTGGCTGACGGCCAGTACTCGCTCGGCAACGCCGCCTCGGGGCTAGCGCTCGATGCCGCCGGTGCGACCAGCGACGGTCAGCTGACCACGTCGGCCGTCGGTGCGGCGGCGTCGCAGAAGTGGGTGGTCACCCGGAACGAGGACGACGGCAGCTACCAGCTGAAGAACGCCGGCACGGGTCTGTGCGCCGACGTCGCCTACAGCTCGAAGACGAGCGGCGACCCTGTCGTGGAGTACACCTGCACGGGCACGCCCAACCAGCGTTGGGTGATCGCGGCCGACGGTGCGGCGCTGAAGTTCTCGGCCAAGCACAGCGGTCTCAGCCTGGCGGCCGGCGCCAACGGGCTGGTCGTGCAGCAGACCGATACCGCGGCCACGTCGCAACGCTGGCGCGCCACCCCGAACTAGGCCTACCGGGTCGCACTGCTTACATGGCCTCATGAACCGCGCGACGCGGTGAGCGAGGACGGTGGTGAGCAGTGCGACCAGGCAGTCGCCGCGAGGTGGTGCTCTGCGCTGTCTTCGTGCTGATCGCCCTGGGCTGGATCGTCACCGGGCTCCGCGCCGACTCCGGCGAGCTCCACGAGGCTCCGGTGGTCCTGGTGGGTCCCGATGTCGTCACCGTTCCGCTCGTGAAGCAGGTCAACACGGTCCCGGGGCGTCCGTTCTCGGCGGGCGCGGTCGACAGCCGGGCCGAGGCGGCGGAGCTGCTGGAGAGCGGTGACGTCGTCGCAGAGCTCGGCGTCGACCTGTCCGGCACCCAGGACGAGCTGCGTCTGGCCACCGCACACCGGCCGGCGCTGGCTCGCGCGATCCAGGCCGAGGTGACGCGGATCGAGAAGACCCGCGGACGTACGGTCGTGCTCGCGCCGCCGGGGGACGGGCTCGAGGGGCGGTCGCTGTCCTGGGTCACCTTCGCGACCGCGCTGGCGGGCTTCCTGCTGGTGTGCGTCGTCTCGCTCGTGTGGGGCCCGTTCGCACGTACGCTGCCTCGGCTCCTGGCGCGGCTGACCGCCCTCGCCGCGCTGGCGGTCGCAGCGGGCGTCGGCGGCTGGCTGGTCGCGGGGCCGGCACCGGCGGGCGAGCGGATGCTGGTGGCGTCGGTCCTCGCTGCCACCGTGCTCGCCGCGGGCGCGTTGACCTTCGCCTGCGAGATCATCGGCGGGCTGCCGGGGCTGCTGCTCGCGGCGACGGTGATCGTCGCCGGACCCGTGCCTCTCCTTCTCGCCGGGGATCGCCTGCTGCTCGCGGATGCGTGGTCGATCGGCTCCGGATGGACGATCACGGGGGCCGGCGAGTCGCTGTTGTGGGCGGCGGCCGGAGACGGTCGCGGCATCACCCAGCCGATCGTGACCATCGCCGGTTCGGCGCTGCTCGGGCTGGCCACGCTGGTGGCGATCCGGTGGCTGGTCGGGATCGACGTCGAACGCCATGGCGCTCTCGCGGAGGTGCGGTCGTGGCGGCGGAACCTCGGCCTGGTCCTGGCCTCGGCCACCTGCCTGACGATCCTCGCGACCGCGCTGACCTCCGCGTTGCACAGCGAAGCCGTGCCGCGCCCGCTGGCCAGCCTCGCCTCGACGACCCAGTGCGTCCCGGCGGGCCCCGTCGAGGACGTCGACGACCTCAACCGGATCACCAGGCTTCGCGCCGAGCCGGCTCTCCAGGGCGGTGACGTGGGAGTGAGCGCCCATCTGAGTGATGGGCGCAGCATCTGGATGTTCGGCGACACCCTGCGGGACGCGAAGTTCTCCGGCGCCGGCTTCGTACGCAACTCGATGCTGCTCGTCGAGCCCCACTGCCTGCAGGTCGTCCTCCCGAAGTCCGGGGGCGCCATCCTCCCCGACCGGGGCGACGGTGTGGGCTACTGGCCGATGTCGGTGACCACGCTCGACAAGCCGGGATATGCGCTTGTCGTGGTGGCCGCGCAGCGGGTGCGTACGACCGACTCCGGCGACGCGTTCGGCTTCGAGGCACTCGGACCGGCCATCGCCCAGTTCGTGGTCCCCGACGGGGGCGTCCCGCAGCTGATCGCGGTGACCGACCTCGGTGCCGACGACGCCGACACCCGACGGCCGATGTGGGGCGCCGCGGCGGCGGTCTCGGGGAAGTGGCTCTACCTCTACGGCACCGCCCGCGAGCCCGACCCGCCGCTCGGCACCGGCTTCGCCCTGCACGTCGCCCGCGTCGCGCCGGACCACGTCCCCGACCTCGACCGCTGGACCTACTGGGACGGCACCGGCTGGAACAAGCGGGCCGGCTCCTCGAGCGAGCTGATCCCCGCGACCGACGGCGTCTCCCAGACGCTGAGCGTCTTCGAGCGCGACGGGCGCTGGTACGCCTTCAGCAAGAGCGACGAGTTCCTGGGCGACGACCTGGTGTTCTGGACCTCGTCGTCGCCGACCGGTCCGTTCCGCGCGCAACCGCCTGTCGGCACCCTTCCCTCCGGAGTGGCCCGCGGCGAGCTCCGCTACATGCCGCTGGCCCACCCCGACATCCTCGAGCAGCCCGGCTCGGTGATCGTCTCCTACAGCCGCAACAGCACCGACTTCGGCGCGGTCCTGCGCAACCCGCTCCTGTATCGGCCGAAGTTCATCCGGGTCGATCTCCCCGACGGCTAACGGAGCCGGCGCCTGCGGCCGCGGCGTACTCCTTTGTAGATGCCCCAACGCACGATCCAAGGCTGCAGGAGGGTGTTGATCGTCCACGCGGGGAAGCGGAACGGGCGTCCGTCGGGCGCGAAGATCTGGAGCCCGTCTCGCTGAACGCCGATCACCGAGCCCCAGCGGCGCCGGGGTGGCTGGTAGCTGTCGAGCGGCCTTCCCTTGAGAACTGCCTTGATGTTGCGAGCGAGGAGTCGGTCGGCGCGGTTCCTCGCGGAGGATCTCAACTCGTCGGTGGCCGCGACATCGCCCACCGCGAAGACGCTGCTCTGCCCCTTGACCTGGAGATTCGGATCCACCACGACGAAACCGCGGTCGTCGAGGATCTCCGCGGGAAGCCAGCCGGTGTTGGGGTGCACGCGGCCGATGGCCCAGAGGACCGCGTCGGCCTTCGCCGGTGGTTGGCCGGTGCTCCACGTGACCGCGTCGCTGGTGATCTCGTTCCCGACGAAGCCGCGCGGAAGCTCGGCGCGATGGCCCGGGTGCAGCCCGACGCCTCTCTCGACAAGGCGCTTCTCCAGGCTCTGCCACGTCTTTCGATGGTGCTGGGGGAGGGCGTGCTCGCCCGGGTAGTAGAGGTCGACCTGCTTGTCCGGCCATGTGCCGTTGATGTTGGCCGCACTGCTGACAGCCGCTGCGCCACCGCCGATGACGATCACCGAGGCCGCTCTCCGCAGCTGTTCGTGGACATGCTGCAGGTCGGCATCGATCTGGTCGTCCGTCTGGAAGCCCGGCCTTCTCCAGAACCCGTTGGTGACCCCCGTCGAGATCACCAGCAGGTCGTACGGCTCAGGGCGGGTTGTGCCGTCCGGCAGCTCGACATGGACGGCCCTGTGCGCGAGGTCGAGACCGACGAGAGTGCCGTGGATGGCATCGGCCCGATCAAGTCCGCGGAACCGGTCGAACGAGATCCGGTAGTCGCGCTCCCACTCGGCCGGCCTGCAGAGTCGAGCGCCGAGCTCTTGGCCGCTGATCAGCCCTGGCTTGGTGGAGATCCCGACGACGTCGGCGTGCTTCGAGAGGCGTACCGCTGTCAGGACACCCGTGTCGCCGAGCCCCGCGATGATGACCCGCTTGCGCCTCATCCTGCCGCCTTGGGTGGTCTCGGCACGAGGCGGGGCACCCGGTCGATGACGTCCTGGTACGCCGGCCGCCGCTCGAGACTGCGCTTCTCCATCATCGGAATGCTCGCGCCCAGGAACATCGCCGTCATCGCGACGGTGCCGGCGAACAGCCACCACCAGTCGTCGGGCGAGGCGGCCAGGCCGAACAGCGCGAGGGAGAACCAGAAGCTGATCTCTCCGAAGTAGTTCGGGTGCCGCGACCAGCCCCAGAGCCCGCGGTCCATCACCTGGCCCGGTTGGCTGTCGCGGGTGAACCGGTGCATCTGAAGGTCTGCGCCGAACTCCAGAGCCACGGCACCCAGGCCCAGCGCGCAGGCGGCGATGTCGAGCCAGCCGACGCCCTGACCCGTGCGGGTGACCGCGACGTAGATCGGCAACGATCCCAAGAACACCTGGAAGGTCGGGATGAGGTGGATCGCGGCGAGGTCCACGATCCATTCGAATCTGCCGGCCCGTTCGCGAAACAGCGGGTAGCGCCAGTCCTCGTGATGGAGCCCGGGGAACGCGCACACCCAGTTGCCGGTCAGCCGGATCGACCAACCGAGGACCACCAGCGCTACGAGGATGACGCGGACGTCCGGGACGTCCTCGCCGGCCGAGGCCCACCAATAGAGAAGGAGAAGCGGAGGAACGACGCTCCAGTACGCGTCGTAGAAGCTGGAGTTCTTGTGCAACCGGCTTGCAGCGAAGATGACGAGGGTCGCGAGGACGTCTGCGATCAGGGCGTCGAGCCACAGGTGACGCGTGTCGGGTCCCCAGATCAGCCAAGCCGAGGCCACAGCGAGGGCGATGACGTACGCCGCGGCGACGCGGACGAGAGACTCTCTCTTGCTCACCGCTCGACGGTAGTGGACCTTTCGAAGAATTGGAACATGTTCTAGCGTCAGCGGGCGAGCGTGTGGAGCAGGCCGGTGACGGCGGCTGCGGCGGCATCGGCGTCCTGGGCGCGGATCGCGTCGAAGACGGCGAGGTGCTCGTCGGCGATCTCGGCCGTCTCGTCGACGAGGTGGATGGTTGCGCGCAGGGTGTCCTCGAAGCCGGCGTAGAGCTCGATGAGGAGTGGGTTGTGGGTCGCGGTGACCACGCCGAGGTGGAACTCCGCGTCGGCCTCCGCGAAGGCGTCGGCGTCCCGGGCCGCGACGGCGGCGGCGCGCTGTTCCATGATCGCGGTGAGGGATCGCAGGTCTTCCTCGGTACGACGCTCGGCGGCCAGGGCCGCAGCACGGGTCTCGATCGCGTGGCGGACCTCGAGGACGTGGGCCAGGTCGACCCGGCCGACCTGGCGTCGCATCATGGCGGCCACCTCGTTGGAGGCGGCGACGTACGTCCCGTCCCCGCGTCGCACCTCCAGCACGCCGGTGTGGGCCAGCGCCCGTACGGCCTCGCGGACCGTGTTGCGGCTGACGCCGAGAGCCGCGGCGAGCTCGGGCTCGGGCGGGATGCGGGCGCCGACGGCCCACTCGCCGTCGGCGAGCAGGGCGCGCATGCCGTCGATCGCCTGGTCGACCAGGGAGCGAGGCGTGGTGGTGGAGAGCGGCACGTGCCGTCCTTTCATCCAATCATCCGATGTCTGGCATCCTAGAGGGCGTGAACCCCCGCATCCAGTCCCGCCCCGATTCTCCGCCGTCGAACACAGCCGTTCGGTCGACGGTGTGGCTGCTGGTCGCGGTCCTGCTGGTCGCGGCGAACCTGCGCGGGGGAATCACGTCCCTCGGTGCGTTGCTCGACAGTCTGGACGGGCTCTCGGCCGGCACCCGGGCCTTCCTGACCTCGCTGCCGGTGCTCTGCTTCGCGGTCGTCGGTGCGACGGGGATGACGCTCGCGCGCCGGCTCGGCGTGCATCGTGGCATCGGCGTCGCGCTCGGTCTCCTGGTGGCCGGGCTGTTCGTCCGGGTGATCGGCGACCCCTGGCTCCTGCTCGTCGGCACGTTCGTCGCGTGTGCCGGCATCGCGCTTGCCAACGTACTTCTTCCCGCCGTGGTCAAGGAGGGCTTCCCGAGCCGGGTCGGCACGGTCACCGGTGCCTACAGCGCGGTGATGTCGCTCGGAGCGGCGATCGCAGCCGGTGTCACGGTGCCGATCGCGCATGCGGCCGGAAGCTGGCGGATCGGCCTCGGCGTCTGGGCCCTGCTCGCCGCCCTGGCGCTGCTGGCGTGGGTACCGCACCTGCGCGACCGCGGCCTGCGCCGAGACGGCGCGGTCCGGGTGTCGCTGTGGCGTGAGCCGGTGGCGTGGGCCGTGACCGTCGTCTTCGGCACCCAGTCGCTGTTCGCGTACGTCGTGATGAGCTGGCTGCCGAGCATCTACGCCGACGCCGGCTTCAGTCATGAGACGGCCGGGCTGCTGCTCGCGGTGAGCATCCTGGTCGGCGTACCCGTGTTCTTCCTGGCGCCGACGCTCGCGATCCGTGCACCCACGCAGGGCCACCTGATCGCGGTCCTGACCGCGCTGCTCGCGATCGGGTTCGCCGGCCTCTGGCTCGCTCCGGTCGCGGGCGCCTGGCTGTGGGCGGTGCTCGTCGGCATCGGTGGCGCCGTCTTCCCGGTGGCCCTGACCCTGTTCAGCATCCGCACCGCGACCACCGCCGGCACCACCGCGCTGTCCTCGATGGCACAGAGCATCGGCTATCTGCTCGCTGCCGCCGGCCCGTTCCTCGTCGGCCTGCTGCGCGAGTCCACCGGCTCGTGGTCGGTCCCGATCGCGCTCCTGTTGGGGCTCGCGCTCGTCCAGATCTTCGCCGGGTACGTCGCCGGTCGCCCGGTCGTCATCGGAGCCCCCGCCGAGGACTGAAGCGCCAGCATTTTTCTTCCACTCGAGTTGAGCGTAGGGCGTATCGAGCTTGAGGCCCCAGACCGTGCAGGATCGAATACCGTGGGCGGCATGGCTACCGAGTCGTTCACCATCGCGCCGCTCAGTCCTGAGACCTGGCCGGCGTTCGACGCGCTGGTGCAGCGGCACAACGGGATCTTCGGCGGCTGCTGGTGCATCTGGTTCCATCCGGACGGACCCGAGAGGGGTCAGGGTGCGGAGGCGAACCGCGCGCTGAAGAAGGCCTACATCGAGAAGGGCGAGGCGCACGCCGCGCTGGTGATGGACGGGGATGAGGCCGTCGCCTGGGCCGAGTACGGCACCCCCGTCGAGCTGCCGACGCTGCACCACCTCAAGCAGTATGACGCGACGAAGACGGTGGACCCCGACTATCGGATCACCTGCGTCTTCGTCGACAGGCGCTACCGGCGACAGGGCGTGACGGAGCTCGCGATCACCGGTGCGCTCGAGCAGATCGCCCAAGCCGGTGGTGGGCGGGTCGAGAGCTATCCGCACGACCTGACCGAGCAGACCAAGAAGATGTCGTCGTCGTTCCTCTACAACGGGACCCGTCGACTCTACGAGCGGCTCGGCTTCGCCTACGACCGGCCCAAGGGCCTGAAGAACTGCGTCATGGTGAAGACTGTCGAGCCTGCCTGAGGTCAGGGTCGTGGGCCAAGATTCTTTGCGTCTCTGGGCAATACTGGGTCGATCGGGGCGACCCGGACGCCGAGGGCGGAGTGGGCGTAGCTGGCCAACTGCTGCTCGGCGCGCTCGAGGGTCAGTGACGAGTTGTGGGCGAGCAGGTGGAGGCCGAAGGCGTCCTCGAGGGCTACGAAGTTGCGGGCGATCGCCTCGGCCGAGTCGGTCAGCGTGAAGACGCCGGTCGCGCGCCCGACCTCGAGCACGGCGGTGTAGAGCGAGACCTCGCGGTCGAAGAGCAGCGTCATCAGGGTCGCGTGCATCGGGCTGCGGCTCGCGTTGACCGAGATCTCGTCGAGGACCTGGCTCAGTAGGAGGTCCTCACCTCGGGGAAGACCCGAGTACATCAGCCGGCCGAGCTTCTCGGCGGGGGACAGGTCGCCCTCGATGGCCCGCTGCCGGGACCAGTAGTAGCGGTCGGTAGCGGCCTGGTGGGCGGCCTCGATGAGACCGTCGAGCTCGGGGTAGTAGTAGGCGATCAGGCGCGGCGAGATGCCGGCCTCGGCGGCGATGTTCTTCATCGTCGCGCCGGCCAAGCCGTGGGTGGCGATCACGGTCAGCGTTGCCGCGGTCAGGTGTTCGCGCCGAGCGGCCTGGTCCTTGCGTCGAGCCATGCTCAACCGTAACGCCTATGTGAAATCTGCGGGCCGAAGATTGACACCTGGTGTGGTGAGGCTCATATTTGCGGTGAAGCGCAAAGAAAGGACTTGCTTGTGCGAACCCACCAGGACTGGCTCGAGACAGCCGCCGATGTCCGCCTCCGGACGCGCCCGTTCGTCGGCGGCCGTTCCGTCGACACCGCGGAGGGCTCCTTCGAGAACCGCAACCCCGCCACCGGCGCCCTGCTCGGGGAGGTCGCCGACGCCGGCGCCGCTGGTGTCGACGCCGCCGTGCGGGCGGCGCGGGCTGCGTACGACGACGGCGGCTGGTCGCGGGCGGGCGTCGCCTTCCGCCGGGAGCGGATGCTCCGCTTCGCCGACCTCCTCGCCGACCACGCCGCCGAGCTCGCGGTCCTGGACTCGCTCGACATGGGCAAGCGGGTCGTGGACGCGTACGACCTGGACCTGCCGTTCTCGGTGAACCTGTTCCGCTACTACGCCGAGGCGATCGACAAGATCAACGACGAGGTCGCGCCGACCCCGCCGGGCACCACCGCGCTGATCCGTCGGGTCCCGCTCGGCGTCGTCGGCGCCGTGGTCCCGTGGAACTACCCGGTCGACATGCTCGCCTGGAAGGTCGCGCCCGCGATGGCCGCCGGCAACAGCGTCGTGCTCAAGCCCGCCGAGCAGTCGCCGTCCTCGGCGCTGCGGATCGCCGAGCTCGCCGCCGAGGCCGGGATCCCCGACGGCGTGCTCAACGTCGTCCCCGGCCTGGGCGAGACCACCGGCAAGGCCCTCGGCCTGCACCCCGACGTCGACGTGCTCGCCTTCACCGGCTCGACCGAGGTCGGCGCCTACTTCCTCCAGTACGCCGGCCAGTCGAACCTCAAGCAGGTCTGGCTCGAGTGCGGCGGCAAGAGCCCGCACGTTGTCTTCGCCGACGCCGAGGACCTCGCCACCACCGCCAAGCAGACCGCCTTCGGCATCTGGTTCAACCAGGGTGCGGTCTGCTCGGCGCACTCTCGCGTCCTGGTCCAGCGTGAGGTCCACGAGGAGTTCGTCGACCTCGTCGCGAAGGAGGCCGCGGCGTACGCCCCCGGGGACCCGCTCGATCCGGCCGCCGGGATGGGCGCGATCGTCTCGCCCGAGCAGACCGACCGGGTCATGGAGTTCGTCGAGGAGGCCAAGGCCTCCGGGGCGCGCCTGGTCACCGGTGGCGACCGGATCACCCGCGACGGTAGCGACTGCTACGTCCAGCCGACCGTCTTCGACGACGTCGACCCGGCCTCCACCCTGGCCCGCGAGGAGGTCTTCGGACCGGTCCTGGCGGTCACCGCCTTCGACACCGAGGACGAGGCCGTCGCGCTCGCCAACGACACCGCGTACGGGCTGGCCGCCTCGGTCGCGACCGGCAGCCTGAGCCGGGCGCACCGGCTCGCCGAGCGGATCCGCGCCGGCACGGTGACCGTGAACGGCGTCGACGCCTTCAGCGCCTGGACCCCCTTCGGCGGGTTCAAGGGCTCCGGCTTCGGGCGCGACCTCTCGCTGCATGCCCTCGACAAGTACGTCGGTCTCAAGACCGTCTGGATCAACCACTGACCTGCCCGCACCAACAGGGACATCAACCATGACGCAGACCAACCAGCCGACCGCGCTCGCGGCCGAGCAACAGTCACATCTCCGCAAGTCGCTGCGACGATTCGACATCGTCTTCCTGCTCATCGCCGCCGTCGTCGGCCTCGAGACCCTCGGGCAGGTCTCGCTCTACGGCGCCGAGGCGTTCACCTGGGCCCTCGTGCTCGCGGTCTTCTTCCTCGTGCCGTACGGCCTGATCTTCGCCGAGACCGGCGCCGCGTTCAGCGAGGAGGGCGGGGCCTACACCTGGGTCCGGGACGCCTTCGGGCGCCCGGCCGCCGCGGTCGCGGCGATCCTCACCTGGATCACCCAGCCGGTGTGGGTCGGCGGCTCGATGGCCTTCCTCGCCGCCGAGACCGTCAGCACCTACATCACCCCGCTCGAGCACGGCTCGGTCGGTGACTACCTGTTCAAGATCGTGTTCATCTGGATCACCGTGGTCGCCGCGATCGCCAGCCTGGCCAAGGGCAAGTGGCTGCCGACCAGCGGCGCGATCCTCAAGGTCGGCCTGCTCGCGTTCTTCGTGCTGACCACGATCATCTACGCCGCCAAGAACGGTGTCGTCGACCTCAGCGGCGGCGACTTCAGCCCGACCCTGCTCGGCCTCTTCGGCTCGGTCCCGATCCTGCTCTTCGCCTACCTCGGCTTCGAGTCCTCCAACAGCGCCGCCGGTGAGATGGAGAACCCGGCCCGTGACGTACCGGTCTCGATCTTCCGCTCCTGCGCGACCGCCGCGGTCTGCTACCTGGTGCCGATCTTCGCGATCCTGCTCGTCGTCCCCAGCGACGACATCACCGGCATCGGCGGGCTCCTCGACGCCGTCGGCACCGTCTACTCCGTCTACGGCGCCGCAGCCGAGCCGCTGCTCACGCTCACCGCCGTCGTCTTCGTCTACATCCTGATGAGCCAAGGCGCGGCGTGGATGATCATCTCCGACCGCATGCAGGCGATGACCGCTGCCGACGGCGCCTTCTTCGGCGGGTTCTTCGGCCGCTTCCACGAGGGTCTCGGCACGCCGGTGCGGGTCAACATGCTCTCCGGCGTGGTGGCGACCGTCTTCCTGCTCGTCGCGATGCAGGTGACCGGTGACGGTGCCTCGATCTTCGGTGTCGTGCTCACCATCTCGATCTCGACCTTCCTGCTCAGCTATCTCCTGGTCATCCCGGCCGCGATCCGGCTGCGCACCCGCTACCCCGACCGTCCGCGTCCCTTCCGGGTCCCCCTCTCGGACCGCGGCTTCGCGGTGCTCGGCTGGCTGGCCTTCGCCTGGGTCCTGCTCGGCTCGTGGGTCGCGGTGTTCCCGGGAACCCTCGAGCGGCTGTTCGGCGAGGCGTACCCGTTCAAGGAGATCTGGGGCGTGAGCCAGGTGACCTTCGAGGTCTTCACGCTCGGCACCCTCGGCTGCCTGCTCCTGCTGTGCGGCATCGGGTACGTCCGAGGTGCCCGCGTCCGCGCCGAGGTCGGTGCCCCCGTCCCGTCCGTTCCCACCGAGGAGCCCACCCGATGACCAAGCCGACCCCCGAGCCGTACGACATCCTGTTCGAGCCCGTGCAGATCGGGCCGTTCACCACGAAGAACCGCTTCTACCAGGTGCCCCACTGCAACGGCATGGGCTACCGCGACCCCAGCGCCCAGGCGGCGATGCGCAAGATCAAGGCCGAGGGCGGCTGGTCGGTCGTCTGCACCGAGCAGGTCGAGATCCACGCGACCTCCGACATCGCGCCCTTCATCGAGCTGCGGATCTGGGACGACCAGGACCTGCCCGCGCTCACCCGGATCGCCGACGCGATCCACGAGGGCGGCGGCCTGGCCGGCATCGAGCTCGCGCACAACGGGATGAACGCGCCGAACCAGCTCAGTCGCGAGACCCCGCTCGGGCCCGCGCACCTCCCGGTCGCGCCCGACACCATCGCGCCGGTCCAAGCCAGGGCCATGTCACTGCAGGACATCGAAGATCTGCGGCGCTGGCACCGCAATGCCGTACGCCGCTCCCTCGAGGCCGGCTACGACGTCGTCTACGTCTACGGCGCCCACGGCTACGGCACCCCGCACCACTTCCTCTCGCGGCGCTACAACAACCGCACCGATGCGTACGGCGGCTCGCTCGAGAACCGGATGCGACTGCTGCGCGAGCTCCTCGAGGACACCATCGACGAGGTCGCCGGCCGGGCCGCGGTGGCCTGCCGGATCACGGTCGAGGAGGAGATCGACGGCGGAATCACCCGCGAGGACATCGAGGGCGTGCTTCGCGAGCTCGGCGAGCTGCCGGACCTGTGGGACTTCGCGATGGGCAGCTGGGAGGGCGACTCGGTCACCTCGCGGTTCGCGCCCGAGGGGCGTCAGGAGGAGTTCGTCGCCGGACTGAAGAAGCTCACCTCCAAGCCCGTCGTCGGCGTCGGCCGGTTCACCTCGCCGGACGCGATGGTGCGACAGGTCAAGGCCGGCATCCTCGACCTGATCGGCGCCGCGCGTCCGTCGATCGCGGACCCGTTCCTGCCGAACAAGATCCGCGACGGCCGGCTCAACCTGATCCGCGAGTGCATCGGCTGCAACATCTGCGTCTCCGGCGACCTCACCATGTCGCCGATCCGCTGCACCCAGAACCCGAGCATGGGGGAGGAGTGGCGCCGCGGCTGGCACCCGGAGCGGATCCGGGCCAAGGAGAGCGACTCCCGCATCCTCGTCGTCGGTGCCGGCCCCTCCGGGCTGGAGGCGGCCCGGGCGCTCGGCGTACGCGGCTACGACGTCGTGCTGGCCGAAGCCGGCCGCGACCTCGGCGGCCGGGTGACGGCCGAGTCGAAGCTGCCGGGGCTCTCGGCCTGGGGCCGGGTCAAGGAGTACCGCGAGGCCGTCCTCGCCGAGCTCCCCAACGTCGAGATCTACCGCGAGAGCCCGATGGCCGCCGAGGACATCGTCGAGTTCGGTTTCGAGCACGTCATCACCGCGACCGGCGCGACCTGGCGTACGGACGGGGTCGCGCGCTTCCACACCACCGCGATGCCGATCGCCGAGGGCGCTCAGGTGCTGGGCCCGGATGACCTCTTCGCCGGCCGTCTCCCCGACGGCAAGAAGGTGGTCGTCTACGACGACGACCACTACTACCTGGGCGGTGTCGTCGCCGAGATGCTCGCGCAGAAGGGCTACGACGTCTCGATCGTCACCACCGGCTCGCAGGTGTCGTCATGGACCAACAACACCTTCGAGGTCAACCGGATCCAGCGCCGCCTGATCGAGAACGGCATCACCCGGGTGACCGACCACGCCGTCACCTCCGTCGGGACCGGCGGTGTCCGGGTCCAGGACGTCTACGCCGGCATCGAGCGTGACCTCGACTGTGACGCCGTCGTCATGGTGACCGCCCGCCTCCCGCGCGAGGAGCTCTACCTCGACCTGCTTGCCCGTCACGAGGCCGGCGAGATCGCCTCCGTACGCGGCATCGGCGACTCCTGGGGCCCCGGCACCATCGCGGCCGCCGTCTGGTCCGGCCGCCGCGCGGCCGAGGAGTTCGACGCCGTCCTGCCCTCCAACGACGAGGTGCCGTTCCGACGCGAGGTGACACAGCTGGCCTGACACCGGGCGGCGTGGTTGCGCGGGTGTGGAAAAGTTGAAGGCTCGGACCGACCTCGTGGGTCCGAGCCTTCAACCAGGTGTCGTCCTCAGCCCAGCGCGCGAACCGCACTCACACTGCCTAGCGGACCACCGTGAGCGGTCCCTCCTCGGGCGTCGGCGGCTCGAACCTCTCGAAGTATTCAGTCGCCGTCTGCTCGGTGAGCGGCCAATCGTCCGCCCACCTGCCGTGTCGGTCACCGACTCGGCCCAAGATCGTCTCGAGACTCGTCGCGATGTAAACAGTCTCCGGCACGATGCCGTGGGGTGCGAGTAGTGCACGGAACTCATCGCGTTGTCGCCGGAACCAGAATCCGAAGTCGAGCACGACATCGTTCCCCGCCGCGACATGGCGCAGCAAGCGCGCCTTCAGGTCTGCTGCCACCTCGGCGACCACTTCGGCGGAGGGCATCGTAGTGATTCCGCGATCCCAGAACTCCACCTCGAACGACAAACGCGTCCAGCCCTCGCACTCCAGGCGCTTGGCATATCTGGTCTTTCCTGCACCACCTGGCCCGCACATCATCACGACGCGGGATCCAGGAGTCTTGTTCACTGCCACTGGGCGGAGGCTACGCCGCGCCACTGACGCCGAGGCTCACAACGCTCCGCTCATCGCTGATCTGGATCAGATCGGACTTGATCAACGCGCCCTACTACCGCGTCGCGCTACCGCGTCGCGAAGGCATGCTGGACGTCTGTTGAAGCGCGGCAACGTCGCTGGCGCGCCGCGTCGCAGGCGCAATGTCCAGCAGCCTCCCGGCTGCACCCAGGTGCTGGTGTCAGTCGGGCGTGAGTCCGCGCCGCTTGGAAGCCGACGGGTCGCGATGATTCTGCTCGATGAGTCGGCTCATCTGCGTCTGGTGAAGCGGACCTCGCCGTTGGGTAGACGCTCATGGAGGTACGCGGCGTCGTGGGCGCGGTGGTGGTGATGACTGCAAAGGAGGGCGGCGTTGTCGAGATCGGTTGGGCCGCCTTGGGCCCAGGCGATCCAGTGGTGCGCCTCGGCCCAGGTGGCTGTTGCGATTTGAAAATCGCCGGGTGGGTTCCGTGACGGTTGGCCTGTGCCGCGAAATACTTCGGTATGGCTCGTAGGTATCGCCCGGTG
>NZ_JBHXNY010000013.1:0-145166 GCF_042719275.1 Nocardioides sp. NPDC058538
TTACCCCAATTTACCAATCACATAAACAACCGGGCCGGACCCCTCCTTCACGACCCGCCCCCCGCTCATCTCTAAACCACGGATCGTCTTCCACGGGCGTACGTGACTTCTCGGCCGACGTTGCCGACGTCTCGGCGAGGGGGTCAGCAGGCGGCGAGGGTGCGCTGGGCGGAGAGTGCGACCAGGGCGAATGGCGCGGCCATGAAGGCGAGCGCGCTGAGGGCCAGGAACACGGTGAGGCCGCCGGTCAGGGTCAGCATGGTGAAGCCGATGATCGGCACGATCACGGCCGTGGCCAGGGACCAGGCGGCGGTGAGCCGGGCCGTGCGGCGCCCGATCCGGAGCCAACGCTGACCGATCGCGGTCACCGCCAGCGCGACCAGGGCGCCGAGGGCGCCTGCTGTGCCGACGTACCCGATGACGATGTCGAGGACGTGGAAGAGGCCGCTGTCCGGAGCGGCTGAGTGGGCGCTCGCGCCGAGCTCGATCCCGCCGTCCCACAGGAAGGCCTGGGGGAGCATGACGAGGACGAGCAGGATGGCCGTACGTCGGGCGGCGCCGATCGCGACGGTGTCGCGGAAGCCGGGGGCGATGTCGTCGACGGAGCCGAAGTCGCGTAGGGCGAGTGCCTCTGCCTCGGTGGGTGTGTAGCCCGCGGCGGTGTAGGCGTCGGTCGCGTCCTCGAGGTGGTCGCCGGCCTCGCGGAGGAGGTCGCGCCGGGTCCAGCTCGGGCCGGGGATCGCGGCGCGCAGGTCCGCAAGATAGACGTCGACGGCGCTCATGCGCTCATCTTCTATCTTCGGCTGTGTCGGGCACATCGGGGAACTCCCTGAATGACTCTCCAGAAGTGCCGTCTCGGCCGGCGCAAGTGCCGTCTCGGCCGACGTACGTGACGTCTCGGCCGGCGGGGGTGACGCCTCGGCTGGGGTCAGGCTTCGCCGAGTACGCCGGAGACGACCTTGGCGAAGGTCCGCCACTCCTGGCGATGGGCGGCGAGGGCGTTGCGGCCGGCGGAGGAGAGCTCGTAGGTGCGGCGTTTGCGGCCGCCGACCTCGGACCAGGAGCTGTTGAGGTAGCCGGCCTTCTCCAGGCGGCGCAGCGCGGGGTAGATGGTGCCGGTGGGGAGGTCGAGCTCGCCACCGCTGCGGGCGCTCAGGGCCTCGATGATCGCGTAGCCGTGGAGGGGCTGCTTCTCGACGACGGCCAGGATCAGCGAGTCGAGGTGGCCACGGAGCGCATCGGCTTTCATGTAGACAGCCTACACAGTTCGTCGTACATTGTCTCCATACATGTTGCCAGGCTACCTATAGCCAGGCGAGACACGACAGGAGACATGATGACCACCCAGACGATCACGAGACCCAGTCCGCTGCGGCGGCTGGCGTCCTTCTCACAACGCCATCACTGGACCGCGCTGCTGCTGTGGGTGGTCGTCCTGGTGGGCGTGACGGCGGCGGCGCAGAGCATCGGCGACGACTACCGAAACTCCTTCGACATCCCGGGCACCCAGTCGCAGGAGATGGCCGACCTGCAGGCGAAGCACGGCGGATCGACCGGTGACCAGGTGCGGGCGGTCATCCACGACGAGCGCGGCTGGAACACCGACCAGCAGGCCGTGGACCAGATGCTCGCCGACCTCGCCGAGGTCCCTCACGTCGAGACGGTCGAGGCGGCGGATCCGCTGCGGGGGTCGGTGAGCGAGGACGGTACGACCGCGCTGGTCACCATCGTGATGGACGCCGAGGCCGGCGAGCTCCCCGTGAGCGCCTATGAGCCGTTCCTCGAGCTGGCGGAGGAGACGTCGACCGACGACCTCCAGGTCGAGATGGCCGGCGACTCGATGCGCGAGGTGAACGAGGGCGAGGGCGGCGGCTCCGAGGGGATGGGCATGCTCGCCGCGCTGGTGATCATGCTGTTCATGTTCGGCTCGTTCCTGGCGGCGAGCCTGCCGCTGATCACCGCGATCTTCGCGGTCGGCACGACCTTCGGCGTGGTCACGCTGCTCTCGCACCTGACCACGATCCCGGACTACACCGCGCCGATGCTGATGATCGTCGGGCTCGGCGTGGGCATCGACTACGCACTGCTGGTCTTCTCGCGCTACCGCAGCGAGCTGCTCGGCGGCGCCACCCGCGAGAACGCCACGGCCACCGCGCTCGACACCGCCGGTCGCTCGGTCCTCTTCGCCGGGGTCAGTGTGATCCTCGCGCTCTGTGGCCTCTACGTGCTGCAGCTGACCTCGATCCAGGGAGTCGTGCTCGGCGTCGCCCTCACCGTCCTGATGACCATGATCGCCGCGGTCACCCTGCTGCCCTCGCTGCTGACCCTGTTCGGCAAGCGTCTGGAGAAGTCCGTACGCAAGCATGCCGCCCGGTCGCGCCGCGAGCCCGGCCAGCGCTGGCGCGCCTGGGCCTCCGGTGTCCAGCGGCACCCGTGGGCCGCGCTGGTCGTCTCCCTGGTCGCCCTCGGCGCGCTGGCCGCTCCTGTGCTCAGCCTTCAGCTCGGCTTCGCCGACGCCGGCAACGACGACCCGTCCTCGACGACGCGGAAGGCGTACGACCTGGTCAGCGACAAGTTCGGCCCCGGAGCCAACGGACCGCTCATCATCATGACCGAGGGCTCCCAGGAGCAGGCGGTCGCTGCGTACGAGAAGGTCACGAGGTACGAGGGAGTGGCGTCCGCGACGCCGCCGCAGCCGTCGGCCGACGGTGCGGTGTACACCTCCATCGCCTTCCCGGAGACCGGACCGCAGGACGCCGAGACCACCGAGCTGGTCAAGGACCTCCGGGAGGACCTCGGCGACGACGTTCTCGTCGGCGGCTCGACCGCGGCGCTGATCGACTACTCCGACGCGGTCGGGGAGAAGCTGCCGCTCTTCATCGGGCTCGTCGTGGGGCTCTCCGCGCTGCTGCTGATGTGCGTCTTCCGGTCCGTCGCGGTGGCGATCAAGGCGGCGATCCTCAACCTCATCTCCATCGGCGCCTCGATGGGGGCGATGACGTACGTCTTCCAGGAGGGGCTCCTGGGGGTCGAGCCGGGTCCGATCGAGGCGTTCCTGCCGGTGATGACCTTCGCGATCGTCTTCGGGCTCTCGATGGACTACGAGGTCTTCCTGATCTCGCGGATGCGCGAGGAGTGGCTGCGCAGCGGCGATGCCCAGGAGGCGGTCCGGGAGGGGCTGGCGCACACCGGCGGCGTCATCACCGCGGCCGCCGCGATCATGCTCGTGGTCTTCGGTGCCTTCTGGTTCAGCCCGGACCGGATGCTGCAGGAGATGGGCTTCGTGATGGCGGTGGCGGTGCTGCTCGATGCGGTCGTGGTGCGGTGCCTCGTCGTGCCCGCGGTGATGAGGCTGCTCGGCCCCGGCGCCTGGTGGTTGCCGCGGTGGCTCGACCGGCTGCTGCCGCGACTGCAGAACGTCGGGTGAACCCGGGTAAGCGGGTTCCGGACAGTTACTTGGACGTGAAACAAATTTCCTGCGGGCGGAAGCAAGAGCGCGTACAACCGTAGAGAAGGGCCGCCAATGGTGGCGGTCCCTGGCTTTCGGGAGTTGCCATGAACGGTCTGATCTTCCGCCTGTCCAAAGTCCGCCTTGCGGTCTCCCTCACATCCATCGCCCTTCTCGGTGCCGGCCTCGCCGTCGCCCCAGGCTCCCCGGCCTCAGCGGATCCGATTGCTTCGGGCTTCGCTTCAGCGGCTGGGGAGCCTTACGTCGCCCTTGGCGACTCCTACTCCTCAGGAGTCGGCACCCGCAGCTACATCAACGACGGCAGCAACTGCATGCGGTCGACCCTGGCGTACCCGAGTCTGGTAGCCGCGGCGAAGAGTTACAGCCTCAACTTCCGCGCCTGCTCGGGCGCGGTCGTCGCCGACGTCACCAACAGCCAGCTCAGTGCTCTGTCCAGCTCGACCCGTTACGTGACCATCTCCGTCGGCGGCAACGACGCCGGCTTCGCCGACGTGATCACCGAGTGCGCTCTCCCCGCCTGGGCGAGCGACTGCGCGGGCGCCGTCGCGGGTGCGCAGAACTTCATCCGCAACACGCTTCCGGCCAGTCTCGGGACGCTCTACTCGCGGATCCGGTCGGCTGCGCCGAGCGCGAAGGTGGTGGTCGTGGGCTACCCGAAGCTGTTCATGGGAGAGGACTGCAACGCGTTCACCTGGTTCAGCCCGTCTGACGAGGCGATCCTCAACGACACCGCGGTGCTCCTCAACAACACCACGGCCTCGCGGGCGAGCGCCGCCGGGTTCAGCTACGTCAACCCGATCAGCCGGTTCACCGGACACGCGGTCTGTGACAACCCGGAGTGGGTCAACGGGCTCTCCAACCCGATCGAGGAGTCCTACCACGCCAACACCGCCGGCCATCGTGACGGCTACACCCCTCTGGTGAGCTCCCCGCTCACCGGTGCTGCCGTCACCGCGACCCCGGCCGTGGTCGCCGCGGCCGAGGCGACCGGTCCCGCGCAGGCCGCCAAGCAGAGGAAGTACGCCGCTCTCGACCGCCACATCGAGCCGAAGGTGTTCCAGCCGCCGACCCATGAGCGTCTGGAGAAGCTCGCCGACCAGCGCGGCGTCGACCTGGACGCCTGGCTGGCGACGCACTGATCCAGGTGGTGGTGAAGCCGGGCGTGTCCACCGGGCGCGCTCGGCTTCACAACTCCGCGTCAGGGTCCGGCCGAGAATTGCCTGGATGGCATGCGTCGTCAGGCAATTATTGGGTGGGCCCTTCAACGGGTGTAACCCAATCTTGGGGGCGAGGCTGATAGAACCGTTCCATGCGAGTCTCCCGGGGCATAGCGGCCCTTGCTGTTGCCCTACCGCTGCTTGCTGGTTGTGGTGGGGCCAAGGAACCGGGTCCGAGCATGTCGACCCTGACCACCGCGCTGAAGACCGGCACCTTCACGAAGGTCGACTTCGTGGCGCAGACCGATCCCGCTGCCGTCGCGACCGACTACAGCGCTCTGACGGGCAACCTGTTCGGCAAGCTGGGCGCCCCCGACGTGTCCGCGACCAAGCCGGTCTTCTCCGGCCACGGCACCGACAGTGCGAAGTCGACGCTCACCTGGGCGTGGGGACTGCCGGGCGGCCGGTGGACCTACGAGTCGGAGGTCGAGCTCCGCAAGACCGACGACACGTGGGAGTTCGTCTGGGAGCCGACGGTCGTCGCCCCGACGCTCGCCGAAGGACGCAGCCTCCACGTCGAGACCGTCCAGCAGCAGCGCGGCGAGATCCTGAGTACGTCCGGAGCGACCCTGGTCGCGGACCGACCGGTCGTCACGGTCGGCATCGACAAGACGCTGATCGACCCGGTCGCGGCTCCCGCGGCCGCTCGCGACGTCGCCACGATCGTCGGCATCAACCCGAAGCGCTACGCCAAGCGAGTCAAGGCGGCCGGTGACAAGGCGTTCGTCGAGGCGCTCTCGATCCGCAAGCCGATGATGACGAAGGCCAAGGCCACGAAGATCGCCAAGATCAAGGGCGCGGCGATGCTCAACCGGACCCTCCCGCTCGGCCCGACCAAGGAGTTCGCCTCGCCGGTCGTCGGCATCGTCGGTGAGGTCACGGCGGAGATGATGAAGAAGAAGCCCGGCACCTACCTCCCCGGTGATCTCGCAGGTCTCTCCGGGTTGCAGGCGCGCTACGACGAGCAGCTGCGCGGGAAACCCGGGCTGCAGGTCGCGGTGCTCGGCGACGAGGGCGAGGTCCTCAAGCGGCTCTACAGCACCGACCCGATCGACGGGAAGTCGCTGACCGTCACCCTCGACGAGCGGCTGCAGAAGAACGCCGAGAAGATCCTCGAGCGCATCAAGCCCGAGAGCGCCCTGGTCGCGATCCGGCCCAGCGACGGTGCCGTGCTGGTCGCCGCCAACGGCGAGGACAACAAGATGAACCTGGCCACCTACGGCCAGGCAGCGCCGGGTTCGACCTTCAAGGCCGCGACCACGCTGGCCCTGCTGCGCAAGGGGCTCAACGCCAAGAGCCAGGTCACATGCCCGGCCAAGACCACCGTCGACGGCAAGACCTTCAAGAACGACTCCTGGTACCCGAAGTCGGCCCTCGGCGAGATCACCCTCGCCCACGCCGTCGCCGAGTCCTGCAACACCGCCATGGTCGGCGCGGCCGGCGAGGTCGGCCACGCCGAGATCGCCTCGGCCGCCGCCTCGCTGGGCTTCGGCATCGACCGCGACGCCGGCTTCACCTCCTACTTCGGCCAGATCCCCGAGCCCGCGGGCGAGACCGAGCACGCCGCCGACCTGATCGGACAGGGCAAGGTGCTCGCCTCGCCGCTCGTGATGGCCGCCGTCATCGGCTCCATCCAGGCCGGTCACACCGTGGTCCCGACCCTCGTCGAGGGCCAGGTCGCGAAGCCGTCGGGCGTCGAGCCGCTCGCCGCCGACGAGGCCGAGCAGCTGCGTACGATCTTCCGGGGTGTGGTCACCGACGGCACCGGCAGCGGCCTGGCCGACGTACCGGGCAAGCCGGTGATCGCCAAGACCGGCACGGCCGAGTTCGACCGCAACGGCAAGCGCCTCACGCACACCTGGATGATCGCGGCGCAGGGCGACCTGGCCGTCGCCGTGTACGTCGACGAGGGCGAGAACGGCGCCGCCACCTCGGGCCCGCTCGTCGAGGCATTCCTCCGGATGGTCAACGAGCGCTGAAGACCGGCAAAATAAGATGTGGCCCGGCCGTGAGGCCGGGCCACATTCAATTTCCCTCGGTGCTTCTCTACCGACGGGGGGAACAGTAGAGAAGCTCAAGGGGCGAGCCTGGCGGCCTTTCGGCCGCGAGGCCCGGTCGAGGTTTGGAGTGCTCCCTCCCTACGTCGACGTGGATACATAACCAGACTTGTTCCTGGCTGTCACGTCTATGTCGCTTTTCTACCGGATCTGTGACCGGGTGTTGGCAACGTGTGGATCGGTCACTGCCCGGCCGGGATCTCCACGGTGCCGTTCGCCGAGGTCGAGTCGGCGGCCTTGCGGAGCATCGCGCCGAGGTCGACGCCGGTCGTGGTCTTGAGCATGTTGAGGGTCTGGATGACGTTGTCGTTGACCTGCTTCGGGATGGCGCCGGCGCCCTCGGTGGAGAGGACGGTGAGGTTGTCGATGGCGCTGATCGGCGCGGCGACCTCCCTGGCGACCTGTGGCAGGACCTCGATGAGCATCTGCAGCACGGCGGCGTCGTTGTAGGACGCGAACGCCGCGGCGCGCTTGTCCATCGCCTCGGCCTCGGCGTGACCGACGGCCAGTGTGGCGGCAGCGCTCGCCTCACCCTCGGCCCGGGTGGCCTCGGCACCGGCCAGACGCAGCGACTTCTGCGCGTCACCGCGCCGGGCGCCTTCGATGGCCTCCGCCTCGGCCAGAGCGGCACGGCGGGCCTTCTCGGCCTCGCCGGAGAGTCGGGCCTGCTCGGCGTCGGCCTCCGCAGCGGCGATCGTCGACGCCTTGCGGGCCTCCGCGGCGGCGATCTCGGCGCTGCGGCGACCCTCGGCCTCCTGCTCGACGCGGTAGCGCTCCGCGTCGGCGGGCTTGCGCACCTGCGTCTCGAGCTGTCGCTCGGTCAGCGCCGCCTGGCGTACGGCGACCTTCTCCTGCTCGGTGAGGATGGCCTGGTCGCGATCAGCCTGGGCCAGCGGGCCGGACGCGGCGGCGTTGGCGGTGGCAGCGTCGGTCTCGGCCTTGATCTCGGCCTGCTTGAGCGCGAGCGCGCGCTGGGCGACGGCGATCTCCTCCTCGGCCTTGATCCGGGCCTGCTCGGCGGCACGACGGGCCTCGGCCTCGGCGATCGAGGCGGCCTGGGTGATGCGGGCGGCCTCGGGGCGGCCCAGGTTGGCGAGGTAGGAGCCGTCGTCGGTGACGTCCTGGATCTGGAAGGTGTCCAGGATCAGGCCCTGGCCGGTGAGCGACGACTCGGACTCGTCGGCGACCCGCTGGGCGAACGCGGCCCGGTCGCGGATGATCTGCTCGACGGTCAGACCGCCGACGATCGAGCGCAGTGCGCCGGCGAGCACCTCCTGCGTGAAGGGCTCGATCTCCTCCTGCTGGGAGAGGAAGCGCTGTGCGGAGAGCCGGATCTGGTCGGCGTTGCCGCCCACCTTCACGATGGCGACACCCTCGAGGTTGAGCTTGATGCCCTGCCCGGAGACCGCGCCGCGGATCTGGACGGAGATCCGGCGCGAGGAGAGGTCCATCGTCGCCAGCTTCTGGACGAACGGCACCACGAAGACGCCGCCGCCGAGCACGACCTTCTGGCCCGACAGGTCGGTGGTGAGCTGGCCGGTCTCGGGGTTGAGCACCGCCTTGCCCTTGCGGCCGGTGACGATGAAGGCCTGGTTGGGACCGGCGACCTTGTAGCGGCTGGTGACCAGCAGCAGAAGCAGGATGAGAAGTACGACAAGGCCGGCGATCGGCACCAGCAGTTCCATGAGGATTCCTTCAGTCAGGAGGTGATCTCGCGCCACGTCGGCGCGACAGTGACTGCCGTCGGTGAGAGGACTCCGGTGACGTGCACGGCGGTGCCGGGCGTGATCGCCTCATCGGTGTCGGGTGCCTTGGCGTTGTAGGTCACCGTGTGGCCCCCGAGGGCGACCCGCACCACGCCGAACCCGTCCGCCGGGATCGTGGTGATCACGGCAGCGTCCAGGCCGACGGTGGCCTCCCCCGAGGGCGCGGCATCGGTGTGATCCTCCTTCAGCAGGCGGGTCAGCCACAGCGTGAACCAAGCGAAGAGTGCGCCGCCCAAGGCTCCGATCCCGATGGCCGGGATCGTCCCGAGCGGGCCGACGGCGAGCGCGCCGCCGAACCCGAAGGCGGACACGAATCCACCGATCGCGGCGGTCGAGAACCAGTCGGCATCGAGCGCGCCGTCGAGGAAGCCGTCGAGGAGGTCGCCGATCACCAGCGACACCAGCAGGAGGCCCAGCCCGACGGCGCCGATGATCAGGAACGTCGTCACACCAAACCTTTCGGCAGAGTCTCCACACTGAGCAGCAGTCTAAGGCGGACCTTATCCGCCTCTGATGCTGCCTGTCCGCGCTTTATTCGGCCTGGTCGAAGGTCCAGAGCAGAAGCTCGGTCGGTACGCCCGCGCTGACCGTGAACTCCGGCGGCAGGTCGTCGCCGGCGGTCACCTCGAAGGCGTCGCCGGCGGTGAGCGGCTCGGCCATTCCGCTGCGTAGGAGCGCCCCGGAGGCGACGTGGAGATGACGGAGCCCGGCCTCCGGGAGCGTGATCTCGGCAGGGCCGGCGGTGCCGACGTGGCCGACCCGCAGCGTCCCCTGGTCCAGGCGGACCGCCTCGGTCCACTCGCCCTCGACGGCGGCGACGTCGTGGACGGCGTACGCCGGCGCGCCGGTGCTGCCGGTGATCCAGACCTGGATGAACCGGGTGCCGGCGGCCGAGGCGAACTCGGAGTGGTCGACACCGTCGCCGGTGGTGAAGACGCCGACCTGGCCGGGCGCGACGGTGCCGGTGGCGCCGGTCGAGTCGGTGTGGGTCACCTCGCCGGACAGCGGCCAGGTCACGATCGTGACGCCGGCGTGGTGATGGGTCTCGAACCCCTCACCGTTGCCCAGCAGGTGCTCGTCGTAGGTCACGATCGGGCCGAAACCGACGCGCTGGGGGTCGTAGTGGGAACCGAATGAGTAGGTGTGCCAGGTGATTTTTCCTGGCCGGAGGCCGGGAGGACGTTCCGTGAATCGGGCGTTTCCTCGGCGGATCTGGGCAGTCACAGTCATGATTGTGCCGTGGCGTTTCCCAAGTTTCCGACTGGCTTCGTGTTCGGCACTGCAGACGCCACCCGGCCGGGGGGCGAGCAGGATGTTGCGCTGCTTCAACGTCTCGGTGCGCCGGGATACCGGTTCGCGGTCTCCTGGCGTGAGCTTCAGCCGGGTGGGCGCGGTGCCTTCGATCCCGATGCCCGCGCTCGCTACGACCGCCTGGTCGACGAGCTGCTCGAGGCTGGTCTGCGCCCGTCGGCCACGCTCTACGCCGGCGAGCTGCCGGAGCCGCTGGCCGCCGACGGTGGCTGGCTCAACCGCGCCACGGTCGACGCGTTCGGCGATTACGCCGAGACGGTCGCGGATCTGATCGGCGACCGGATCCCGGAGTGGGTGCCGGTCCAGGACCCCAACGTGGCCGGCTACCTCGGCTACGGGCTCGGCACGATCGCGCCCGGTCGCCGCGCGGGCTGGGGAGTCGTCGCGGCGATGCACCACCTGCTCCTCGCCCACGGCCGCGGCGTGCAGGTGCTGCGCGCCGCCGGGGTCGAGTCGGTCGGGTGCGCCAACCACCACGAGCCGATCTGGCCGCTCTCGGAGGATCCCGCCGACGTCGGCGCGGCGAAGCTCATCGACCTGGCCTGGAACGCGGTGCCTCTCGAGGCGATGCTGATGGGCCGCTATCCCCGTGACATCGCCGGTCTCGCCGACGAGGTCACGATGCCGGGCGACATGGCCGTGATCCGCTCACCCCTGGACTTCTACGGGGTCAACTTCTTCGCGCCGCAGCGCATCGGCGCCTCCGCCGAGGGCGACGACATCCCGTTCCGAATGGTGCCGCTCGTCGGCTATCCCGCCACCGACACCGGCTGGGGCGTGGTGCCCACCGCCCTGCGGGAGTGGCTGATCATCACCCGATCCCGCTATCGCGCCGCGATGCCGCCGATCGTGGTGACCGAGTGCGGTGCTGCGTACGACGCTCCGATGGTCGACGGTGAGGTCGACGACCAGGCCCGGATCGACTACCTCGAGGCACACCTGGAGGCGGTCTCGGCCGCGATCGAGCGCGGTGTCGACGTACGCGGTTTCTACGCCTACACCCTGCTCGACCGTGACGGTTGGGAAGCGCCGTTCACCGGCAAGGACTGGGAGGACGGCGTGGGCGGGAAGTACGGGCTGGTGCACGTCGACGCTGCCGGGGTGCGTACGCCCAAACGCTCCTTCGGCTGGTACGCCGACATGGTCGCTGCCCATGCCGAGGGCGCCCCGACGGGCTGAGCCTAGAAGGCGAGCTTCTCGCCGATGGCCCTGATCGCGTCCATGTCACCCGGGTGCGGCACCCAGGGGAGCGTGAGCGAGTCCTTGGTCTTGTCGGTGTAGCGCGGGATCACGTGGAAGTGCAGGTGGAACACCGTCTGCCACGCGGCCGGCCCGCAGTTGTTGAGTACGTTGACCCCGTCCGCCTGCAGCACGTCGACCGCCCGCTTCGCGACCGCCTGGGCGGCCTTCGCAGTCGCGGCGTAGACCGCAGGGTCGGACTCCAGGACGTCCTTGGTGTGCGTCTTCGGCACCACCACCGCGTGGCCTTCGGCCGCCGGGGCGATGTCCATGAAGGCGTACGTCTCGTCGTCCTCGTAGACCTTCGTCGAGGGGATGTCGCCCGCGACGATGTTGCAGAACAGGCAGTCGGGATCGCTCATGCGGGACAGGCTACAAGCCTGCGGCGACCTCGGTGCCCTGCTTGATCGCACGCTTGGCGTCGAGCTCGGCGGCGACGTCGGCCCCGCCGATGAGGTGCCAGTGCTCCCGCTCGGTCCACAGGTCACGCACCGACTCCTGGCCCGCGCAGAGGATCACGTGGTCGACCTCGAGCGTGCGGGGCTCGCCGTCGACGGCGTAGTGGAGGGTGAGGGAGTCGTCGCCGGCCTCGATCTTGTCGTACGTCGCACCCCGGACCTGCTTGACGCCGTCCTGCTTCAGGTGGGCTCGGTGGGCCCAGCCGGAGGTCTTGCCGAGGCCGATGCCGATCGGGGTGGACTTGCGCTGCAGCAGCGTCACCTGGCGAGCCGGTGCTTCCAGGACCGGCCTGGTCAGGCCGCCGCGGAAGGTCGCCGGGTCACCGACGCCCCAGCGGGCCTTCCACTCCTCGAGGGTCTCGGGCTGGTGTGTCAGCCAGGCGGAGACGTCGACGCCGATGCCACCGGCGCCGATCACCGCGACGCGGTCGCCCGGGACGACCCGGCCGGCGAGCACGTCGGCGTACGTCACGACCCGGTCGTCCTCGGAGCCGGCGATCCGCGGGAGCCGCGGCGTGACACCCGTGGAGACGATGACGTGGTCGAAGGGCTCCAGGTCGGCGGTGGTGGCCTCGGTGTCGAGACGTACCTCGACGCCCAGCACATCCAGGCGCCGGGTGAAGTAGCGCAGCGTGTCCTTGAAGTCCTCCTTGCCGGGCACGGCCATCGCGAGGCGGAACTGGCCTCCGAGCTGCGAGGACTTCTCGAACAGGGTCACCGCGAAGCCGCGCTCGGCGGCCGAGGTGGCGGCGGCGAGGCCGGCCGGCCCGGCGCCGACGACGGCCACCGTCTGCTTGAGCTTGGTCGGCCTGAGCACCAGCGTCGTCTCGCGCGCCGCACGCGGGTTGACCAGGCAGGAGGCGGCCTTGTTGGCGAAAGCGTGGTCCAGGCAGGCCTGGTTGCAGGCGATGCAGGTGTTGATCTCGTCGGTGCGGCCCTCGGCGGTCTTCTTGGCGAACTCGGGGTCGGCCAGCAGCGGCCGGGCCATCGAGACCAGGTCGGCCTTGCCCTCGGCGATCGCCCCGTCGGCGAGCTCGGGGGTGTTGATCCGGTTGGAGGCGCAGACCGGGATCGACACCTCGGCCTTGAGGCGGGCGGTCATGTCGAGCCACGCACCACGCGGGACCTGGGTGATGATGGTCGGCACCCGCGCCTCGTGCCAGCCTATGCCGGTGTTGAAGACCGAGACGCCGGCGTCCTGGAGCGCGTACGCGAGCTCGATCGTCTCCTCCCAGGTCTGGCCGTCCTCGACCAGGTCGAGGATCGAGAGCCGGAAGATGATCGGGAAATCGTCACCGACCAGCTCCCGCGAGCGCCGCACGATCTCCACCGGGAACCGCATCCGGTTGGTCGCCGTGCCACCCCAGCGGTCCTCGCGCTGATTGGTCCGTTCGGCGAGGAACTGGTTGATCAGGTAGCCCTCCGACCCCATGATCTCGACCGCGTCGTAGCCCGCCTTCTTCGCCAGCGAGATGCTCTTGGCGAAGTCGTTCACGGTCGCGTCCACAGCCTTGTCGGAGAGGGCCGTGGGCTTGAACGGGTTGATCGGCGCCTGGACGGCCGAGGCACTGACCGAGAACGGCGTGTAGCCATAGCGCCCCGCGTGCAGCACCTGCATCGCGATCGCGCCGCCCTCCTCGTGCACCGCGCCGGTGACCCGGCGGTGCTGGGCGGCGTGCAGCCGGGAGCTCATCTCGCTGGCGAAGGGCTTGAGCCAGCCGCGCTTGTTCGGTGCGTAGCCGCCGGTGATGATCAGCCCGGTGCCGCCGCGCGCCCGCTCGGCGAAGTAGGCCGCCAGCTTCGGGATGTCCCACGCGTGGTCCTCGAGGCCGGTGTGCATCGACCCCATCACCACCCGGTTGCGCAGCGTGAGCGACCCGATGGTGATCGGTGAGAGCAGGGATTCGTACGCCATGGACGCATGCTACTCATGAGTAATAAGAAGTGGCCAGTGCCCGTTCCCTTACGATTCCGATCATGCCGATTCCGCACATGCGTGCTCGCCTCACTGCCCTTGCCGTCGCTCCGCTCGCTCTCGCCGCGGCGCTGACTGCCTGCGGAAGCGAGGGCGACACCAACGCCGGAGGCGGCGCACCCGCCTCCTGTGAGGCCGCCGACCTGCCGTTGAAGCAGGACGGCAAGCTGACCATCGGCACCGACTCCCCGGCGTACGAACCGTGGTTCTCCGAGAACGACCCCAGCAACGGCAAGGGCTTCGAGTCGGCGGTCGCCTACGCCGTCGCCGAGCAGCTCGGCTTCGCGAAGGACGACGTGGTCTGGATCAAGCAGGCGTTCAACACCTCCTATACGCCGGGCGAGAAGAAGTTCGACTTCGACATCAACCAGATCTCGATCACGCCCGAGCGGGCGAACGTCGTCGACTTCTCGCAGGGCTACTACACGGCATCGCAGGCGGTCGTGACGATGGAGGATGGTGCCGCTGCGGCGGGGTCGTTGGCCGACCTGAAGGACCTCAAGCTCGGCGCCCAGACGGCGACCACGTCGCTCACCGCGATCCGCGAGGACGTGCAGCCGAGCACGGACCCGCTGGTCTTCGACACCAGCGACCAGGCGAAGCAGGCGCTGCTCAACGGTCAGGTCGACGCGCTCGTCTTCGACCTGCCGACCGCGTTCTACATCACCGCCGCCGAGATCGAGGGCAGCACGATCACCGGGCAGTTCGAGAGCAGCGAGAAGCCGGAGGAGTTCGGCCTTCTGACCGAGAAGGACAGCGGACTGGCGTCCTGCCTCGACGAGGCGCTGACCGCGCTCGAGGAGGACGGCACCCTCGCCGCGCTCGAGAAGGAGTGGCTGTCTGATGTCGTCTCCGTGCCCATCTTGAAATGACGCAGTCTGAAGTGACCAGTCCGCAGGTGACCTGGGAACCCAGCGATCGGGAACTCGAAAGACAGGCCGTACGTCGCCGGCAGCGGCTCCAGCAGACCGTCATCGCCACGGTGGTGACCGCCGTGGTCGCGGTCGGGCTGGTGCTGCTGGTCCTGTCCTCGCCCGGGTGGGACCGGGTCCGGGACTACTTCCTGAGCTGGTCGCACGCGCGCGAGTCGTTCGCGGCGATCGCGGAGGGGTTCTGGATCAACATCCGGATCTTCCTGGTCGCGGAACCGTGCGTACTCATCCTCGGTGCCCTCGTCGCGATCGCCCGCCAGACGACCTCACCGTGGCTGGCGCCGCTGCGGCTCCTGGCGACCGGCTACACCGATCTCTTTCGCGGCGTGCCGTCGATCCTGGTCGTCGTCATCTGCGGCATCGGCATCCCGGCGCTGGGGCTGTCGGGGGTGACCAGCTCTCTGTTCTGGCTGACCACGTTCGCCCTGGTGCTCTGCTACGGCGCCTACGTCGCCGAGGTCTTCCGTGCCGGCATCCTGGCGATCCATCCGACTCAGGTCGCCTCGGCCGAAGCGCTGGCGCTGACCCACTCACAGACGATGCGCTTCGTGGTCCTTCCACAGGCCGTACGCCGCGTCGTACCGCCGCTCATGAACGACCTCGTCTCGCTGCAGAAGGACACCGCGCTGATCTCGGCGGTGGGTGTCTTCGAGGCGCTCCGGGCGGCCCAGGACTACCAGGGCTACAACTTCAACGGCACGCCGCTGCTGGTCGCTGCCGCGTACTTCCTCATCGTCGCGGTCCCGCTCACCCGGCTCACCGACTGGCTGATGCGGCGACAGATCGAGAAGGAGCAGGGCCGATGACTGGGCCAATGACTGGGCCGATGACTGAGTATGGGTTGCTGGAGGCCAAGGGTCTGCGGAAGGCCTACCGCGGGAGGGTCGTCCTGGACGACCTCGACCTATCCGTGGCCGAGCACGACGTGGTCTGCCTGATCGGTGCGTCGGGCTCGGGGAAGTCGACCCTGCTGCGCTGCCTGAACCTGCTCGAGACGATCGACGACGGGGTCATCACCTTCGACGGCTCGGAGATCTCCGACCCGCTCGTTGACCCGCGCTCGGTTCGCCGCGAGATCGGGATGGTCTTCCAGGCGTACAACCTCTTCCCGCATCTGTCCGTGCTCGACAACTGCACGCTGGCGCAGGTGCGCGTCCATGGTGTCCGAGCTTATGAGGCCGCTGATCGTGCGCGCACCCTGCTGGCCCGGTTCGGCCTTGCCGACAAGGCCGATGCCCATCCCGACGCCCTCTCAGGAGGTCAGCAGCAGCGGGTCGCGCTTGTGCGCGCGATGTGCACGCGGCCGCGCCTGCTCCTCCTGGACGAGATTACCGCCGCCCTCGACCCCGAGCTCGTCGGCGAGGTGCTGGAGATCGTCCGCGCCGAGGCAGAGGCGGGTACGACCCTGGTGCTCGCCACCCACGAGATGTCCTTCGCCCGCGAGGTCGCCACCAAGGTCTGCTTCCTCGACGGTGGGCGTGTGTTGGAGCAGGGTCCGCCGGAGCAGCTCTTCGGCGACCCCGTCGAGGAGCGGACCCGCGCTTTCCTCGCCCGGGTCCGTTCCTGAGTTCATCGCCTTGTAAAAGGAACGGATCCGGCCTCCTGGCTGGACGCCACCCAGGTCGTTTCCACAGGGTTATCCACAGGGTCTTGATTCGCCATCCTTCGGGCTTGGGAGCAAGATGCCCCGTCTCGTCCGGAGATCGGACGAGACGGGGCAGCGTAGGCGCTGATCCGCTTCAGGCGGCTCAGACGGCAGCCGGGGCCGGGAAGGTCGGGTACTCGACACCGGAGATCGACTGCACGGTCCGGACGACCTGGCAGGAGTAGCCGAACTCGTTGTCGTACCAGACATAGAGGATGGCGGAGTCCCCGTCGACGATGGTCGCGTTGCCGTCGACGATCGAGGCGGCACGCGAGCCGATGAAGTCGGAGGAGACCGCGTCGCGGGCGGTGGTGAAGTCCACCTGGCGACGCAGTTCGCCGGTGAGCGAGGCCTCGCGGAGGTAGTCGACGACCTCTTCCTTCGACGTCTCGCTCTTGAGCGAGAGCGACAGGATGGCGATCGAGACATCAGGGGTGGGGATGCGGATCGAGTTGCCGGTGATCTTCGCCTTCAGGTCCGGGAGCGCCTTCGCGACGGCGGAGGCGGCACCGGTCTCGGTGAGCACCAGGTTGAGCGGTGCGGAGCGGCCACGGCGGTCGGCCTTGTGGTAGTTGTCCAGCAGGTTCTGGTCGTTGGTGAACGAGTGCACCGTCTCGACGTGCCCGCGCACGATGCCGAAGCGGTCCTCCATCAGCTTCAGCGGCGGCACGATCGCGTTGGTCGTGCAGGACGCGCAGGAGATGACCTGCTCGTCGCCGGTGAGGGTCTGGTGGTTGACGCCGTGGACGATGTTGGGGACATCGCCCTTGCCCGGCGCGGTCAGCAGGACCTTCTTGACGCCCGGGCGCAGGTGCTGGGAGAGGCCCTCGCGGTCACGCCACTTGCCGGTGTTGTCGATGAGGATGGCGTCCTTGATGCCGTACGCCGTGTAGTCGACCGTCGTCGGGTCGTTCGAGTAGATGAACTGGATCGGGTTGCCGTTGGCGATGATCACGCCGTTCTTCTCGTCCACCGTGATGGTGCCGGCGAACTGGCCGTGGATCGAGTCGCGACGCAGCAGCGAGGCGCGCTTGATGAGGTCGTCCTCGCCGCCCTTGCGGACGACGACGGCCTTCAGCCGCAGACCGTGGCGCGAGCCGGCCTTCTCGACGAGGAGCCGGGCAACGAGCCGGCCGATCCGGCCGAAGCCGTAGAGCACGACGTCCTGGCCGCCGTTGCGCTCGAGCTTGTTCTCACCCGTGGCGCCGGACAGCTTCTCGGCGACGAAGTCGTCGACGGAGAGGCCACGCTCGTCGTCGGCGTACTGGACCGCGAGCAGGCCCAGGTCGATCTTCGAGGGGCCGAGGTCGAGCTTTGCGACCGCCTGGAGGAGCGGGAACGTCTCGGTGACCGAGAGCTCTTCGCCCTCGATCTGGCGCGCGAAGCGGTGCGCCTTGAGGATCGAGATGTCGGACTTGCTCACCAGCGACCGGCTGTGGACCAGGATGGTGACATCCTTCTCGCGGTAGAGCTTGCCGATGATCGGGATCATCGTCTCCGCGAGCTCCTCGCGGTGCTGCCAGTCGTTGAAGGTCTCGTCGGTGTCGCTCACAGCTCAACTTTCGGTTGCTCGGGAAGAAGGGACGGCACACCCCGCCAGGCTCGATTATCGGCGCGCCGAGACCCCCGGCCACCTTGATCGATCCAACCTCGGACACGGTGTGACCGGGGTCTCTCCGACCCCTACGAGCCGCCCTTCAGAACGAGCTGGCCGAAGCGTCAGGGAGTCGCGGTCGCCGTCGGATCCTCGACGGGATCCCCGGTCGGCTCGACCGTCGCGGTCTCGGTCGGCTCGGCCGTCGGGGTCTCGGTGGCCGGGTCGGTGGCCGGGCCGCTGGGGGCCGGCGCGCTCGCGTCCGGTGACTCCGAAGGCGCGGCGTCGCCGGTGGCCGTACCGCTGCTGGGGGCGATCTCGCCGTCGCCCTCCACGCCCTCGTCGTCGGGTTCCTCGTTGAGACCAGGATCCGTCCCGGTGTCGACCGAGCCGCCGACCGGCGTCGTCGGCGCGGTGCTGCTCTCGCCGGTGCTCGGCTCGGCAGACGGGGTCACCTCGCCGACCTTCGGTGTCTCGTCCTGGCCGGGCAGGAGGCCGGGATTGGCGGCGACAGCCACGCCGGCCGAGACCAGGACCACGGCCGCCGCGGCCAGGACCGCGACCTTCCAGCGTCGGCCGGAAGGTTGGGCAGCCTCAGCGAACGTGGGCGCCATCGTCGGCAGGTCGGCGGTGTTGGAAGCGGTGTCAGAGGCGGGCGTGGCGGGGTGCGGGGCACGAGCGATCCCGCCGGTGTTGAAAGCCGGCGACAGCGTGCCGACACTGGTCGCCTCCTCCGAGGTGACCGGAGCCGGCAGCAGGGTCCAGTCGCCGTTGGTGGCGAGGATGTCCGTGGCGGAGGGGCGTCCGGTCGGGTCCTCGGCCAGGCAGGCGGCGACCAGTGGGCGCAGGTAGACCGGGCAGAGGCTCAGGTTGGGCGACTCGCCCTTGAGGAGATGCCCCATCGAGCCGATCTCGCCACTGAACGGCCAGCGGCCGGTGGCGGCGACGAAGGCGACCAGGCCCAGGGCCCAGATGTCGACGGCGCTGGAGAAGGTGCCGGTCTGGACCTGCTCGGGCGCCTGGTAGCCGTAGGTGCCGACCGCCTTGCCGGTCTGGGTCAGCGCGGTGCCGTCGACGGAACGGGCGATGCCCATGTCGATCACGCAGGGGTCGGTGGCGCCGTAGAGGATGTTGCCCGGCTTGATGTCGCGGTGCACCAGCCCGGCAGCGTGCACCGCGGCGAGCGCCTCGGCGACGCCGGCGACCAGCTGGCGTACGTCGATCTCGGGCAGGCGCTGGCCGGAGCCGATCAGCTTGTTGAGCGGCGGGTCGGCTACGTACTCGCTCGCCATCCAGGGCTGCTCGGCATCGGGGTCGGCGTCGAGCACCTTCGCGGTGAACCGGCTCTCGACCCGCTTGGCTGCCTGGATCTCCCGCTCGAACCGCGCGCGGAACCCCGGGTCGGAGGTGAGCTCGGGAAGGATCGCCTTCACCGCCGCCTGCATCCCGTACGCGTCCTCGCCCAGATAGACGACGCCCATGCCGCCGTGGCCGAGGCGGCCGGTGAGCACGTACGGGCCCATCTCGCGGGGATCGTTCGCCATCAGCGGGCTCACAGAGCTGGCCTGGGGGGCGGACTGGGGGGACGTGGGGATTTCCCGAGACAACTTCTCTGCTCCTGTGCACCGGCGAGTGTGTCTCGGAGCGTATCGGACTCGGCTCCGCGATCAGGTCACGCCGGGCGGAGCGTTCCGGACTCTGGGAGGCTGGACTTTGGAAGGATGGCCGCCATGACTGAATCAGTGACGTTGGGCCAGGGCACCGGTCCCCTCCGCGGGGTGAAGGTCGTCGAGCTGGCGGGGATCGGGCCGGGGCCGCACGCCTGCACGCTCCTCGCGGACATGGGCGCGGACGTGATCCGGGTCGACCGGCCGGGCGGCAACGTGCTCGGCGGCGGTGCCGGCGACCTGCTCACCCGCGGCCGCCCGAGCATCGCGCTCGACCTCAAGAACCCGGACGCCGTCGAGACGGTCCTGCGCCTGGTGGAGACCGCCGACGTGCTCATCGAGGGGCTGCGCCCCGGCGTCACCGATCGCCTCGGTCTGGGACCCGACACCTGCCTGGAGCGCAACCCGCGCCTCGTCTACGGCCGGATGACCGGCTGGGGCCAGGACGGTCCCCTCGCCCAGTCCGCCGGACACGACCTCACCTACATCGCCACCACCGGCGTGCTCAACGGGCTCGGCCAGGACCGGGCCCGCCCGCACTTCCCGCTCAACCTGCTCGGCGACTTCGGCGGCGGCTCGACCTACCTGGTGATGGGCATCCTTGCCGCGCTCGTCGAGGCCAAGACCACCGGCCAGGGGCAGGTCGTCGACGCCGCGATCGTGGACGGCACCGCCCACCTCGCCACGATGATCTCCGGGATGCTCGCCTCCGGCACCTGGCACGAGCAGCGGCAGAGCAACCTGCTCGACGGCGCGATGCCGTTCTATGCGCTCTACGACACCTCCGACGACCGCCAGGTCGCGGTCGGCGCCCTGGAGGGCAAGTTCTTCGCCGAGATGGTCACCCGGCTCGGGCTCGACGGGGTCTGCCCGGGGCAGTACGAGATGGAGCGCTACGACGAGATGCGCGACCTCTTCGCCAAGACCTTCGGGTCCAAGACGATGGCCGAGTGGGCCGAGCTCTTCGAGGGCACCGACGCCTGCGTGGCCCCCGTCCTCACCCCGTCCGAGGCCGCTACGCATCCGCACCTGCAGGCCCGCCAGACGTACGTCACCCACCACGGGGTCACCCAGCCCGCCCCGGCTCCGCGGTTCAGCCGGACCACCTCCACCTTGGGTGCGGGGCCGGCTGCCAGCGCGGGTCAGCACACCCGCGAGGCCCTCGCCGCCTGGGGCATCGAGGACACCGACGCCCTGATCGAGAAGGGCGCCGCGTTCCAGGACTGACGCGAAGCGACTGTGTTGGTCTCGACACGCCTCCGCCTAGCGGCTCCGGCGGCTCGACCAGCGGTTGTCTCGTCGGTCGAGCCCGGCGAGCGCCAGCGAGCCGGTGTCGAGACCAACACAGTCGCCAACAAGAAACGGCGCGGCGTACGACCCGAAGGTCCTACGCCGCGCCGTTCCAGGTGACGCGGGTTGGCTCAGTCCTGGTGGACCAGAGCGGCAGCGCGGCGACGCAGGACCACGACGAGCGCGGTGCCGGCAGCGGCGGCGCCGGCGAGCATGGCCAGCAGCGGCCACATCGCGGGTACGGCGGAGTCGCTCTCACCGGCGAGGCCGGCGTCGATGTTGGTCGGGACGTCGGAGTCGGTGACCGGCGCCTCGGAGGACTCCTCGTCAGCGGGCTCGGTCTCGTCGGAGACCGGGGTGGCCTCGGTCGGCGTCTCGGAGGGCTCCTCGGACGGGGTCTCAGAGGGGGACTCCGAGGGGGACTCGGACGGGGACGGCGACGTGGACGGCTCCTCTACGGCGCAGTCCTTGAACCAGAAGACCTTGGTCTTGGTGTCGTTGCCCTGGCTGCCCGGGGTGTGGATGGTGACCTTCGCGTGGAAGCCCTGCTTCGGGTGGGCGAGGCCGGTGGCGGACAGGGTGTAGGTCTCGCGACCGTCGAGCCCGTCGTCGGTGCCGGCACCGCTGGCGGCATCCGCGCCGACGGAGACCGAGCGCGGACCGTCGACGGTCAGCTCGCCGGCGTCGGTCGGCGAGTGCAGCTCGAAGCTGATCGTGGAGACGATGTCGATGCCCTCGTCGAAGCCGTACCACTCCACGTCGAGCGCGCAGCCGACGTGCGGCTCGTTGTTGGGGACCTCGTCGATGTTGCCGTGCTTGATGATCTTGACGGTGCCGTTGTTGCCGGCCGGGTCACCGTGGTCGCCCGTGGCGAACGCCGGGGTCGCTGCGAGACCGGCAAGGGCAACGCCCGCGACAACCGCGCCGGCGCGTACGAAACTCAACACTCGAAAACCTTTCGAAGACCGATTGACCGCACGATGCGGTCCGCATGCAGCCTCAGCCACCGAAAGCGATGGGTGAGTGACCCCGAAATCGCCGTGGATGCTTCGCCGCCCCCACGGCTGCAGATCGCAGCGTAGTGACTACAAGCACGGTTGTGGTGCCGAGGTGGTGATTGTTTGCGTGCCGTTGGTCAGCGGTGGAGATCCAGATTGCTTGCAAAAGTTTGCGGGACAGGGTGTCGCAAACACGTACTCCCGGGTAACCTGGCCCACATGCATGTCGACGTACTGATCATCGGTGCCGGCGTCTCCGGCATCGGAGCGGCCGCACAGCTCCGTGAGCGCCTTCCTGGAAAGACGCTCGCGATCCTCGAGCAGCGTGATGCCAGTGGCGGCACCTGGGACCTCTTCCGCTATCCGGGCATCCGGTCCGACTCCGACATGTTCACCTTCGCCTTCAAGTGGCGGCCGTGGGAGAGCGCGCAGGCCCTCGCCGACGGTCACCAGATCCGTGACTACCTGCGCCAGACGGCGAAGGACTACGGCGTCGACAAGCTGATCCACTACGGCCACAAGGTCACCGGTGCCGCGTGGAGCACCGAGGACAAGCAGTGGACGGTCTCCGTGGAGACCTCCGACGGCCCGACCGAGATCACCGCCCGCTTCCTGTGGAACTGCTCGGGCTACTACGACTACGCCAACGGCTACCAGCCGGAGTTCGCCGGTCTCGACGACTATGAGGGCACCTTCGTCCACCCGCAGCACTGGCCCGAGGACCTCGACTACGCGGGCAAGAAGGTCGTCATCATCGGCTCCGGCGCGACCGCCGTCACCCTCCTGCCCAACCTGGCGGGCGAGGGTAGAGCCGAGAAGGTGACGATGCTGCAGCGCACCCCGACGTACATCCTCTCGCGCCCGGGTCAGGACGCGATCGCCTCGCTGTTGAAGACTGCGCCGTTCAAGCTGCTCGGCAAGCTCCCCTTCAAGCGCGTACGCGAGAAGGTCGGCCACGAGGCCGTTCGCTGGGAGAACATCGCCCTCACCGTCGGCACCTACCAGATCGCCAGACGGGCTCCCGGCGTCGTCAAGAAGGTGATCCGCGACCAGTGGATCAACGGCCTCACCGCCCGCGGCGGCCGTCCTGGCATGACCAAGGACGAGGCGATCGCGTACGTCGACAAGCACTTCAACCCGCCCTACAACCCGTGGGACCAGCGCATCTGCTTCGTCCCCGACGGCGACATGATGAAGTCGATCCGCGAGGGGTACGCCGCGGTGGTGACCGACCGGATCAAGACGTTCGTCCCGAAGGGCATCGAGCTCGAGTCGGGCGAGACGCTCGAGGCCGACATCGTCATCTCCGCCACCGGCCTCAACCTCAGGCTCTTCGGCGGCCTCGACTACACCGTCGACGGTGAGCCGGTCAGCCTGCCCGAGCAGATGGCGTACAAGGGCCTGATGATCACCGGGATCCCGAACTTCGCCTACACCATCGGCTACACCAACGCCTCCTGGACGCTCAAGGCCGACCTGGTCACCGACTACGTGATCCGGCTGCTCGACTTCATGGGGGAGAACGGCTACGACGTCGCCGCGGTCACCCGCGACCCGAGCGTCGAGGAGCGGCCGTTCATGGACCTGGCCTCCGGTTACATCCAGCGCTCGCTGGAGCTCATGCCGAAGGCCGGCGACCGGGCGCCGTGGACCGCGAAGCAGAACTATCTCGTGGACATGAAGGCGCTCGGGGCGCCGGTCGCCGACGGCGCCCTCAAGTTCAGCTGATCCGGTTCGCCTGAGCCCTCCCGCAGGCCGGCGCTGTGGCGCCGGCTTGTGATTACTGTGACAAGCGTTCCGGTCCCGGCGTGAAGTACGTGGGACTACGATGGTCTCACCATGGATGGCAGGGCAGTTCGCTGGAAGCGTCACAACGACGACCGACGAAAGCGCATCGTCGATGCCGCGATCGGTCTGATCGAGACCGAGGGCGTCAACGTCAGCCTGCAGGCGATCGGCCAGGCCGCGGGACTCTCCCGCTCGGTGGTCTACCGCCATTTCGCCGACCGGCGTGAGCTCGACCTCGCCATCCAGGCCGACATCCTCGACGGCCTGTGGGCCAAGCTCTTCCCGGCGATGGAGCTGACCGGATCGATCCGGCAGATCATCTCCCGCACCGTGGGGGCGTACGTCAACTGGGCGCTCGAGCACCCGCTCCTGCACCAGGTGGCCGATGTCGACACCGCGCCGAACGGCACCGGTCCGCTGCAGCAGGGCCTCGACCGGATCGCGGAGCGGATCAAGGAGCTGATCCTGGCCGCGTTCGAGCTGACCGGTGTGGAGGTCTCCGAGATCGACAAGAAGGCCGTCGACCCGCTGATCTACGGCCTGATCGGGATGGTCTTCGGTGCCGTACGCCGCTGGGTCCACCTCGGCGAGGGCATCCCCGACGCCGAGCATCTGACCTCGGTCGTCACCGAGGCCGTCCTGGCGATGATCGACACGCGCACGACGGTGTACGGGCTCTCGATCGACCACGACCAGCCGCTCGAGGAGCTCCTCGGCTGATCGAGCTCAACTGAACGAGCTCAGCCGGGCAGGGTCAGGTCCGCCGGTACGACGCGACCCAGCGCGGCACGGCAGGCGATGATCCCCGGGGAGTCGGCGATCGCGGTCCGGGTGGCGGTGAAGACCGTACGCCGTGGTGACCCCGGCAGATCGATGAGCCGCACGGCGGTCCGGTGGCGTACGCGCATCAGGTCGGAGAGCAGCGCGACGGCGTTGCCTGACTCCACGAGCGCGACGTGAGCCTCGACGTCGTCGGTCTCGTAGCGGACCTCGGGCTCGAAGCCTGCCCGGCGGCACTGCTCCTCGATCCAGTGGCGCGACGCCGTGCCCGGCGGCTCCATCGCCCACGGGACACAACCGGCGTCGGCGAGGGAGGTGATGTTGTCCCAGATCGCCCCGGAACCGCGGGGCGGGAGAGCGAGCCGGAGCCGGTCGGTGGTCAGCGGCTGCCGGTCGAGACCGTCGAAGTGCGGTGCGCCGTGGTCGGGATAGTGCTCGGCGACCACCAGATCGAGCTCGCGCAGGGCGAGGTCGTTGAGCGCCTGCTCCGGCGCGCGTTGGGACAGCATGACCCGCAGCCGTGGATGGCGCCGGGTCAGGTCGGCGAGAGCCTGCGGCATGTAGGCGAGAGCCACGGACTGGAAGACGGCGACCCGGACGGTGCCGGCGGTCTCGTCGCCGAGCGAGGTGACCGCGGCCTCGGCCGCCTCGAGCCGGGCCAGGATCTCGGTCGTGTGCTCGACGAGGACCTCGGCGGCGGCGGTGAGCTGGACCCGTCGGCCGGCCTTGCGCAGCAGCGGCACCCCGACCTCGCGCTCGAGCTGGCCGAGCTGCTGGGAGACCGATGACGGGCTCTGGTGGAGGGCCTCGGCGACCTCGGCGAGGGTCCCGCGCGCGGCGAGCTCGGCGAGCAGTCGGAGACGGCGGACGTCCAGCATCTAAACCTTCAGCTCTTCTTACGAATGATCTCCAGGAAACATCGCTTTATCTTACGTGACTCTGGTCGCATACTCGGCTCTATGACCACCAATGACGCGCTCATCTCCGAGGTCGACCACCTCGTTCGCGGCTGGCTGGCGAAGGCTTCGACCAAGCCCGCCGCCCCGGCCGCGCAGCGCCTCGCCGACGTCCTCAAGGACCCTGCCGGACTCGACTTCACCGTCGGCTTCGTCGACCGGGTGATCCGGCCCGAGGACGTACGCGTGGCCGCGGCCAGCCTGCGTGAGCTGGCCGGCAACGTACCTTCGTTCCTGCCCTGGCACCTGAAGCTGGGCGTGAAGCTCGGCGCGCTGATGTCGCTGGTCGCGCCGTGGTTCGTCATTCCGGTGGCGCGCCGTGCGCTGCGGCAGATGGTGGGGCACCTGCTGATCGACGCCTCCGACGCCCGGCTCGGCAAGCAGATCGAGCGGATTCGCGAGCGCGGCGTGAATCTCAACATCAACCTCCTCGGCGAGGCGGTCCTCGGCCAGAAGGAGGCCGACCGCCGCCTGGCCGGGATCCGCAAGCTGCTCGCGCGCGACGACGTCGACTACGTCTCGGTGAAGGTCTCCTCGCCGGTCGCGCCGCACGCGGTCTGGGCGTACGACGAAGCGGTCACCCACGTGGTCGAGCGGCTCCTCCCGCTCTACACCTACGCGGCGACATCTTCCGCCGCCGGGACGAAGAAGTTCATCAACCTGGACATGGAGGAGTACCGCGACCTCGACATGACCATCGACGTCTTCACGCGCCTCCTCGACCGGCCCGAGCTGGCCGATCTTGAGGCGGGCATCGTCCTGCAGGCCTACCTGCCCGACGCCATGTCGGCGATGATGCGGCTCCAGGAGTGGTCGGCTGCTCGCCGTGCGCGTGGGGGCGCGGCGATCAAGGTGCGGCTGGTCAAGGGCGCCAACCTGCCGATGGAGCACGTCGAGGCGTCGCTGCACGGCTGGCCGGTCGCGACCTGGTCGACCAAGCAGGACTCCGACACCAACTACAAGCGAGTGCTCTCCTGGGCGCTGACGCCCGAGCGGATGGCCAACGTGCGCGTCGGCGTCGCCGGTCACAACCTGTTCGATGTGGCGTACGCCTGGATCCTGGCCGGTCAGCGTGGGGTTCGCGACTCGGTCGAGTTCGAGATGCTGCTGGGCATGGCCGAGGGCCAGGCCGAGGCGGTCCGCGAGACCGTGGGCGGCCTGCTGCTCTACGTGCCGGTCGTGCACCCGAAGGACTTCGACGTCGCAATCGCCTACCTCGTGCGTCGCCTCGAGGAGGGCGCGAGCACCGATAACTTCATGTCGGCCGTCTTCGACCTCAACTCCTCCGAGGCCCTCTACAAGCGGGAGAAGGAGCGGTTCGTACGCTCCCTCGCGGCTGTCGACGACTCCGTGCCGGCGCCGAACCGGACCCAGGACCGGCGCTCCCCGGTCGCGGACGACGTCCAGACCCTGTTCGAGAACGCCCCTGACACCGACCCGCACCTGCCGGGCAACCGGGAGTGGGGCAAGGCGATCATCGCCCGGGTGGGCTCCTCGACGCTGGGCGACCAGCTGGTCGCCGATCACACGCTGACCTCGGTGGAGGCTGTCGAGTCGGTGCTCGAGGGTGCCGTCGGCGCCCAGGCCGACTGGGGCCGCAAGACCGGCGCCGAGCGGGCCGCCGTGCTGCGGGCCGCCGCCGTCGAGGTCGAGCGGCGCCGGGCCGAGTGGCTCGAGGTCGCTGCCTCCGAGTGCGGCAAGACCCTCGACCAGGGGGACCCCGAGGTCTCCGAGGCGATCGACTTCCTCAACTACTACGCAGGCCTGGCCGAGGAGATCGACACGGTCGACGGCGCGCGCCAGATACCCGTACGCCTCACCCTGGTCACCCCGCCGTGGAACTTCCCGCTCGCCATCCCGACCGGTGGTGTCGCGGCGGCGCTCGCGGCCGGGTCGGCCGTGGTGATCAAGCCGGCTCCGCAGGCCCAGCGCTGCGGCTCGGTGCTGGTCGAGACGCTGTGGGCCGCGGGCGTGCCGAAGGAGGTGCTCCGACTGGTCCACGTGCCGGAGAACGAGGTCGGTCGCGCGCTGATCGCCTCGCCGCTGGTCGACCGGCTGGTGCTGACCGGCGCGTTCGACACGGCCGAGCTCTTCCGCTCGTTCCGCCCGGACCTGCCGCTGCTGGCCGAGACCTCCGGCAAGAACTCGCTGGTGGTCACCCCGGACGCCGACCTCGATCTGGCCGTCAAGGACCTCGTCTACTCCGCCTTCGGTCACGCCGGACAGAAGTGCTCGGCTGCGTCGCTGGGCATCCTGGTCGGCTCGGTCGCGACCTCGCGCCGCTTCCGCGACCAGCTGATCGACGCGGTGACCTCGCTTCGCGTGGGTTATCCGACGGACCCGACGGTGCAGGTCGGACCGGTCATCGAGCCCGCCTCCGGCAAGCTGCTCAAGGCGCTGACGACGCTCGCCCCGGGCGAGACGTGGCTCGTGAAGCCGCGCCAGCTCGACGACACCGGCCGGCTCTGGTCGCCGGGTGTCAAGACCGGCGTCAAGCGTGGCTCCGAGTTCCACCTGACCGAGTACTTCGGTCCCGTCCTCGGCCTGATCTCGGCCTCCTCGCTCGACGAGGCTCTCGAGATCCAGAACGAGGTGGACTACGGCCTCACCGCCGGCATCCACAGCCTCGACCGCGCCGAGATCTCGCACTGGCTCGACTCCGTCGAGGCCGGCAACGCCTACGTCAACCGCGGCATCACCGGCGCGATCGTGCGCCGTCAGCCGTTCGGCGGCTGGAAGAAGTCCGCAGTGGGCGCCGGGACGAAGGCCGGCGGGCCCAACTATCTGGTCGGCCTCAGCGACTGGGTCCCGGCTCCCGCCACCGAGCTCGCGACACCGGCTCCTGCCGTGCGGTCGCTCGTCGACTGGGCCGCGCGGCTGCAGCTGGACGAGCTCGACATGCTCAAGCGTGGGGCTGGCTCGGATGCTCTCGCCTGGGAGCGCGAGTTCGGTGCCGCTCGGGACGTCTCGCGACTGACCGCCGAGGTCAACGTGCTGCGCTACTCGCCGGTGCCGGTGACGATCCGGTACGAGGGTGGTGCGATCGCCCACCTGCTGCGGGTTCTCGCTGCCGGTGTGGCTGCGGGCGCTCCGGTGACGGTGTCCGTCGCCACGGCGCTCGACGACGAGACCGCCTCGCTGGTGCGCGCGACCGGTGCGACGTACGTCGTCGAGGACACGGCCGCGTGGGCGTCGTTCGTCTCCGGGCCGTACGCGCCCAGCCGCGTACGTCTCCTGGGTGGGTCGCGCGAGGCCTTCGCGGAGGCGAGCCAGGGCCGCGTCGACGTCGCGCTCTACGCCCAGCCCGTCGTCGAGGCCGGCCGGGTCGAGCTGCTCACCTTCCTGCGCGAGCAGGCCGTGTCGATCACCGCTCACCGCTTCGGCTCGCCGACCCCGCTGGTGGAGAACCTCTTCTAGCCGCTGGTCGAGCCCGCGAGCGCCAGCGAGCGGTGTCGAGACCAACACGGTTCCGATCGAGCGCCGATAGGACTGTGTTGGTCATCTCGACAAGCTCGATACAACGCTCGACACGCCTCCGCCCAGGGGCTCCGGCGGCTCGACCAGCGGTGTCGAGCCTGCCGGGCTTCTGCACGTTCTCCTACAGTGGTGCGATGACCTCGACCGCGCGGACTACAGCGCGCATTCTGCTGGGCGTGATCATGGTGGGCGCCGGGGTGGCGCACCTGACCACCCAGCGACAGGAGTTCCGAGCGCAGGTGCCCGACTGGTTCCCGGTCGATGAGGACCTGACGGTGGTCGGCTCGGGCGTCGTCGAGATCGGGCTCGGGCTGGCCTTCGTCCTGCTGCCGAGTAAGCGACGTCTCGTCGGAGCGCTGCTTGCCGCGTTCTTCGTGGCGATCTTCCCCGGCAACATCGCGCAGTACGTAGAAGGCGTCGACGCGTTCGGTCTCGACACAGACAGCAAGCGGCTGATCCGGCTGTTCTTCCAGCCCGTGCTCGTCGTCTGGGCCCTGTTCGGCGGCGGCTGGCTGAGACGTACGAGAAACGACGACTGAACCCACCGACCTCATGGCAGCTGCGGCTAATAGGCGGCGGCCTGAGCCCCCGCCCACGTACGCAGGTAGGACTCCGAGCCGCGGACGATGTCGTCGATGACGTCCTGGCCGCCGGTGAGGCGGAGGTCCTCGAGGTAGTCGGGGATCATCCCGTAGTGGGCGACGCCGTCGGTGTTGTAGTCCCAGATCCGCTGGCCGGTGACCTGCCGGTCGACGACGGAGCCGCCGTCGAAGGTCTGGAACGGGTAGGTGACGCGAGTCTTCGCCGGGCCAGGCGTGCCGCCGAAGCCGTTCATGTCGAAGCCGAACCCGATGCCCGCGTCGTAGCGGTCGCGGACGGGTGCGGTACGGGCGTACTCCGCCAGGAACTGGTCGGTGCTATGGCCGTAGATCGTCGAGAAGCCGCCGAGGGCGTAGAGCCGGTCGAGGTAGCGCTCGTCCATCCAGGAGTGGCTGGCGAGGGCACCGGGGTAGTCGGTCTCCTCGAGGATGTCGAGGGCGCGGCCGGCGGCCTTGGCGCTCATGTGGTCGACCTCGACCATCATGCCGCGCTTGATCAGCCCGCGCAGGGCGTATTCGCCGAGGGCCGAGAGGCCGTGGGGGTTGCACACGGTTCCCGACGGGTAGATCGGTGGCTGCGGCAGCCAGGCGAGCTCGGCGGGCCGGTCGACCAGGCGCGGGTTGTTGTCGTGCGGCTGGCCGGGGTCGCAGGCCTTTGGCGTCCAGAACGTCCCGGTGGTGAGGAACTGGCCGGCGTTGATCAGCAGCCCGGTGGTGCCCTCGTCGTAGCGGACCCCGCACAGCGCGTTGTCGAACTTGTGGCACAGGAACATCGACGAGACCCCGAGCGACTTCAGCTCGTCGAGCCCCGCGTCGATGTTGGCGCGCGTGCAGGAGGGCAGCCGCAGCTTCTGGGAGCAGCCGAACGGCTCGGAGGTCTCCACGCCGAGCACGACGGCGAGCTTGCCGTCCTGGATCACCTCGCGCGCCTGCTCGGCGTCGGTGACGATCCGGTACCACCCGCGACCCTCGCCGCCGTACTGCGCGTCGATGAACGCTTGGGTGTCGTACGCATCCCTGGCCTGCCTCCGCACCGCGGTCATCTCGTCGCAGGACTGGTGGGTGCCGGGGTTGATCGCGCACAGCGCCTTGTTGCTGGTCAGCTGCACCACCAGGATCCGTTGTCCGCCGCGCCAGGCGCGCTCGACCCAGCGGTAGTACATCTGCTGGTGGGTCAGCGAGTCGTAGGCCGGCCAGTCCGCGAACGACGGCCAGCCGGTGGTGTCGTGGAACCCGAACGGGCTGCCCGAGCGGGTCAGGTTCTCCAGCAGCGCGGTCTCCCCGGCGATCCCGTGGGAGGGGCAGTCCTGGAGCGCGTCTGCGATCCCTGCCGCCGACCAGGCCTTCCCGCAGACCGCCGCGCCACCGATCCCGTCCTGCATGAACATGTGGCTGTGGGCGTCGACCAGCCCCTGCACGGTGCCGTCCGGAGCGGTCCCGGTGAACGGCTCGCCGGTCACGTTGACCTCGGACTCGGGGGAGGGAAGCCGGCGTTGGTCCTCGTTCCCCGCGGAGGCAGGTGGACCCACCGTCGCGACGGTCACCGCGAGGGCGATCACAGCAAGCAGGGACGTACGTCTGATGCGCATGTGGCCTCCCGATGACCAGCGGCATATATACGGTTGTGGGTATCACAACCTAGCAGTTGCTCGGGCCGCTCGGGGCCTTATCTCCGCAGGTCGTCCGCTCTGACAGACTGGCGAGCATGACCATCGCGATCATCGGTGCAGGCAACATGGGTGGGGCTGTCCTCGCCGGACTTCTCGAGGCCGGTCACGCTCCGGAGAGCGTCATCGTCGTGGAGGCGCGCGAGGATCAGGCGGCCGCGCTCCGCGAGAAGCACGGCATCCGTACGCTGCCGGCCACCGAGGCTGTCGCCGAGGCCGACGTGGTGGTGCTGGGCGTGAAGCCGTACGGCGTCGTGCCGGTGCTGGAGTCGATCGCATCCTCGCTGCGGCAGGGGGCCACGGTGGTGTCCCTGGCCGCTGGTGTTCCGACTTCGGCGATGGAGCCGGCTGTGCCGGACGGCGTCTCGGTCGTGCGTGTCATGCCCAACACGCCTGCTCTGGTCGGCGAAGGCATGTCCGCGGTCGCCGGTGGCGCGAAGGCGAAGCCGGAAGCCATCGAGGCGGCGGCTGACCTGATGGGTGCCGTCGGCAAGGTCGTCACGGTCCCCGAGTCGCAGATCGACGCCGTCACCGCGGTCAGTGGCTCCGGCCCGGCGTACGTCTTCATGGTCGCCGAGGCCTGGATCGAGGCGGGCGTCCACCTGGGCCTGACCAGGGACGACGCGACGACGCTCGTCATCCAGACGCTGACCGGCTCCGCCAAGCTGCTCGAGAGCGGCACCCATCCCGCGATCCTCCGCGAGCAGGTCACCTCCCCGGGCGGCACGACCGCCGCCGCGCTCGGTGCGCTGGAGCAGAACGGCTTGCGGGCGGCCTTCCTCGAGGCCACCCGCGCCGCCTACGTACGCTCCAAAGAGCTGTCCTGACTACAGCCCGAGGTGGCGGCTGATGATCAGCTTCTGAACCTCGGTGGTGCCGCCGTAGATGGTCTGGATGCGGCTGTCGACGAACGCCTTGGCGATCGGGTATTCCATCATGTAGCCGTAGCCGCCGTGGATCTGGACGCCCTGGTCGACGAACTTCTTCTGCAGCTCGGTGGTCCACCACTTCGCCATGCTGGCCAGGACGGTGTCGGCGGTGCCGGCGTTGAGCTGGGTGACGGCGTCGTTGAGGAACAGGCGGGCGAGGTAGGCCTCGGTGGCCATCTCGGCGAGCGTGAACGCGGTGTTCTGGAAGCGGCCGATGGGGCGGCCGAAGGCCTCGCGGGTGCGGGCGTAGTCGAGGGAGAGCTCGAGGACCTGCTCGACCGCGGCGACCGCGATCGAGGCGACCGAGATGCGCTCCTGCGGTAGCAGGGTCATCAGCGAGACGAAGCCGGAGCCCTCCTCGCCGAGCAGGTTCTCCTTCGGTACGACCACGTCGGTGAAGGAGAGCTCGGCGGTGTCCTGCGCCTTCATGCCGACCTTGTCGAGGTTGCGGCCGCGCTCGAAGCCCTCCATGCCGCGCTCGACCACGAGCAGCGAGATGCCGTGGGCACCGGCCTCGGGGTTGGTCTTGGCGACCACGATGACGAGGTCGGCGTTGATGCCGTTGGAGATGAACGTCTTCGAGCCGTTGAGGAGGTAGTGGTCCCCCTTGTCGACCGCGGTGGTGCGTACGCCCTGCAGGTCGGAGCCCGCGCCCGGCTCGGTCATCGCCACGGCGGTGATGATGTCGCCGGAGACGCAGCCCGGCAGCCACCGTGCCTTCTGCTCCGGGGTGCCGAGGTGCGAGATGTAGGGGACGATGATGTCGGTGTGGACGAAGAATCCGGGCCCGCTGGCGCCGATCTTCGCCATCTCCTCGTGAAGGACCGAGTTGAACCGGAAGTCCTTGATGCCGGGGCCGCCGTACTCCTCGTCGACGTCGAAGCAGAGCAGCCCGGTGTCGCCGGCCTTCTTCCACAGCTCGCGGGGAACGATGCCGTCCTTCTCCCACTGGTCGTGGAAGGGCACGACCTCCTTCTCGAAGAAGGCCTTCGCGGTGGCGCGGAAGTCCTCGTGTTCGGCCTCGTAGATGGTGGGCTTCTCGGGCATGGCACTCCTTCATAGACAGTCGAGCTCATCGTGCCCGCGCTTGTGACGCAGGCCACCGACGGAGCAACTGTGACAGTAACACTGGCGAAGTAGCAACACTTTGGTCTACGGTCCCTGGCTATGACCGAGGTGACCGATGAGCTGATGACGATCGATGAGCTGTCGACCGCCACCGGAGTGTCGGTGCGCACGACGCGCTACTACGCGAGCCTCGGGCTGATCCCGCCGGCGATCAGGCGCGGCCGGGTCGCCTACTACGGGCCGGAGCACCGCGCCCGCCTGGACATGGTCACCGCGCTCCAGGAGCACGGGTTCACCCTGCAGGCCATCGAGCGTTATCTGGCCCGGCTCCCGGCCGAGACCACCCGGGAGGATCTCGCGATGCAGCGCGCCATGATCACGTCCTGGGCCACCGAGCCGACCGACGACATCCAGGCCAGGATCGGCCGTGAGCTGATCGCGCTGGGGCTGCCCCGGGACGCGCTCGCCGCCGCGTACGCAGCGACCTCACGCCTCATGGCGGATCTCGCCGCAGAGCTCAACACGATCCTTCGCGACCAGGTCATCGACCCGTTCAAGCGGACCCACCACACCGCGGAGGAGGCCGAGCACCTCGAGGAGGTGCTCCCGCGTCTGCGACAGCTGACCACCGAGGCCATCGTGGTGAGCTTCCAGGACGCGGTGAACCGCACGATTTCTCGCAATCTGTCGTGAAGCTTTGGGCAACACCCTGTTGACTGTGACAGTTTTAGTGTCACAATCGGCGCATGGCTGAAGCATTCATCTATGACCACCTGCGCACGCCGCGCGGGAAGGGTAAGAAGACCGGAGCGCTCCACGAGGTCAAGCCGATCGACCTGGTGGTCGGCCTGATCGACGAGGCGCGCAAGCGGAACCCCAACCTCGACCCCGAGCGGATCGACGACGTCGTACTCGGTGTCGTCACCCCCGTCGGCGAGCAGGGCGGTGACATCGCCAAGACCGCCGCCATCAAGGCCGGTCTTCCCGAGACGACTGCCGGGGTGCAGCTCAACCGCTTCTGCGCCTCCGGGCTCGAGGCCGTGAACCAGGCCGCCTCCCGTGTACGCGGCGGGTTCGAGGACCTCATCCTCGCCGGTGGTGTCGAGTCGATGAGCAAGGCGCCGATGGGCAGCGACGGCGGCGCCTGGGCACAGGACCCCGACACCGCGCTCAAGACCGGCTTCGTCCCGCAGGGCATCGGCGCCGACCTGATCGCGACCATCGAGGGCTTCAGCCGCTCGGACGTCGACCGCTACGCCGCCCAGTCGCACGCCCGGGCGGCTGCCGCCTGGGAGAACGGCTACTTCAAGGACGCCGTCATCCCGGTCGTCGACCAGACCGGTCTGACCGTGCTCGACCACGACGAGCTGATCCGCCCCGGAACCACCGCTGAGACGCTGGCCGGCCTCAAGCCGTCCTTCCTCCAGCAGGGCCAGGAGGCCGGCTTCGACGACGTCGCGCTGGCCAAGTACCACTGGGTCGAGAAGATCGACCACGTCCACCACGCCGGAAACTCCTCCGGCATCGTCGACGGCTCCGCGCTGATGCTGATCGGCTCCGAGGAGGCCGGCAAGGCCAACGGGCTCACCCCGCGTGCCCGGATCATCTCGGCGGCCGTCTCCGGCGCCGACCCGACGATCATGCTCACCGGCCCCGCCCCGGCCTCGCGCAAGGCGCTGGCCAAGGCCGGTCTCACCGTCGACGACATCGACCTGTTCGAGATCAACGAGGCGTTCGCCGCTGTGGCGATGCGGTTCATGAAGGACATGGGCATCGACGAGTCGATCACCAACGTCAACGGTGGCGCGATCGCCATGGGCCACCCGCTGGGCGCGACCGGTGCCATCATCCTCGGCACCCTGGTCGACGAGCTCGAGCGTCAGGGCAAGCAGCGCGGTCTCGCCACGCTGTGCGTCGGTGGCGGCATGGGTATCGCGACGATCGTCGAGCTGGTCTGACGCGTCCGCGAATGCTCACCGAGGTAACTCGGTGAGCGCCCACATCCCTCGTGGAACTCCGCGAAGGAAGCGACAACTGACCGAGGTACCTCGGTGAACATCCCGGGCCGCGCCCCGGCACAGACTTGAAGGAAGACACATGAGCGAGACCGCAGTCCGCTATGACAAGGACGGCGACGGGATCGTCGTCCTCACCCTGGACGACCCGAACCAGTCGGCCAACACCATGAACGAGCTGTACAAGACCTCGATGGCGGAGGCCGTCGAGAAGCTGTACGCCGAGGCTGACGCTGTCACCGGCGTGGTGATCGCCTCCGCGAAGAAGACCTTCTTCGCCGGTGGTGACCTCAAGAACATGATCCAGGTGCGGCCCGAGAACGGTGCCCAGGTCTTCGAGGAGGTCGAGTCGATCAAGGCGACCCTCCGCAAGCTGGAGACCTTCCCCAAGCCGGTCGTCGCGGCGATCAACGGCGCCGCCCTCGGTGGCGGTCTGGAGATCGCGCTGGCCACCCAGCACCGCATCGCGCTGGACGCCCGCTACGACATCGGCCTGCCCGAGGTCTCCCTCGGTCTGCTCCCGGGCGGCGGTGGCGTCACCCGCGTCGTACGCCTTCTGGGCATCATGACCGGGCTGATGGACGTCCTGGGTCAGGGCACCAAGTTCAAGCCCGCCGCCGCGAAGGAGAAGGGACTGGTCGACGAGCTCGTCTCCTCCCCCGATGAGCTCGTTCCCGCCGCGAAGGCGTGGATCAAGGCCAACCCCGACGAGATCGCGCAGCCGTGGGACAAGCCCGGCTACAAGATGCCCGGTGGCAAGCCGACCTCGCCGGCGCTCGCGGGCTTCCTGCCCGCGTTCCCGCCGATCCTGCGCAAGCAGCTCAAGCAGTCCGACATGCGCGCTCCGAAGGCGATCCTGTCGGCCGCGGTCGAGGGCGCGATGGTCGACTTCGACACCGCCACCCGGATCGAGTCGCGCTACTTCACCTCGCTGGTCACCGGCCAGCAGTCGAAGAACATGATCCAGGCGTTCTTCTTCGACCTCGGTGCCATCGGCGCCGGCACGCTGCGTCCTGACGGCGTCGAGAAGTTCACCGCGACGAAGGTCGGTGTGCTCGGGGCCGGGATGATGGGTGCCGGCATCGCGTACTCCTTCGCCCGGGCCGGTGCCGAGGTCGTTCTCAAGGACGTCGCCATCGAGTCGGCGGAGAAGGGCAAGGCCTACACCGCCAAGCTCAACGAGAAGGCAGTCTCGCGCGGCAAGCTGACAAGTGCGAAGGCCGACGAGATCCTCAACCGGATCACCGCGACCGTCGCACCGGAGGACTTCGCCGGCGTGGACGTCGTCGTCGAGGCGGTCTTCGAGGACGTGGCGCTGAAGCAGAAGGTCTTCAGCGAGATCGCCCCGTTCGTCAACGAGGACGCGGTGCTCTGCTCGAACACCTCGACGCTGCCGATCACCGAGCTCGCCAAGGGGATCGACCGCCCGGCCGACTTCATCGGCCTGCACTTCTTCTCGCCCGTCGACAAGATGCCGCTCGTGGAGATCATCCGCGGCGCAGAGACCAACGACGTCGCGCTGGCCAAGGCCTACGACATCGTCCAGCAGATCAAGAAGACCCCGATCGTGGTCAACGACAGCCGTGGCTTCTACACCTCACGCGTCATCGGCACCCAGATCCAGGAGGGTCTGGAGCTGCTCGCCGAGGGCTTCGCGCCCTACTCACTCGAGCGCGCCGCGACCCAGGCCGGGTTCCCGGTCGGGCCGCTGCAGATCGCCGACGAGCTCAACCACGAGCTCATGGTCAAGATCGCTCGTACGACCCGCGAGGCCGCCGGTGTCGAGGAGCTGACCACCACGGAGAAGGTGCTCACCCCGCTCATCGAGGCGGGTCGCTCCGGCAAGCTCAAGGGCGCCGGCTTCTACGACTACACCGACGGCAAGCGCACCTCGATCTGGGCCGACCTCGGCAGTGTGTTCCCGGTCGCCGAGAAGCAGATCCCGATCCGGGACGCCGAGGAGCGGATGCTCTTCATCGAGGCCCTGGAGACGGCGAAGTGCTTCGAGGAGGGTGTCATCACCTCCGCCGCGCACGCCAACATCGGCTCCATCTTCGGCATCGGCTTCCCGCCGCAGACCGGTGGTGCGGCCCAGTTCATCACCGGCTACGAGGCCGCTGACGGTTCGATCGGCATCGAGGCCTTCCTGGCTCGTGCCGACGAGCTGGCCGAGACGTACGGCGAGCGGTTCCGCCCGACGCAGTACCTCCGCGACCTCGCGGCGAAGGGTGAAAGCTTCCCCGCCTGACGCACGGCACATGTGGTGAACCGGCACGGATCCTGTGAAGGAACCGTGCCGGTTCGCTATTTGCAGGGCTGACGCGGTTCGTCCTGTGCGACTCTTTGCCTTCCGTAGAGGTCGAGGAGGATGTACGTGGCGATGCCGGGCAGCACTCGCAAGCGCGAGCTCCGGGTGGGGATCGTGGTCGTCGGGCTCGTTCTGTTGATCGCTGCCGGGTGCGCGGTCGTGATGTTCTGGGCCCGGCCTTTTGTGTCTGCCGCCGGGACGACGACGCCGGAGGGGGTGTCGAGGTTCCTCGATCTCTCCGACGAGTGGCGGTCCGTCCCAGGCGTACGCGAGGTGCTGGCCGTCGACGAGTCCCGGCGCATCCCGGGGGAGGACTTCGGGGAGGCCGACCGCGTGGAGCACGCGGTCAGCATCGAGGTTTCCCTGGAGGAGGATCTGTCCGGGGCTGAGGCGGCCGCGGCGAGCCGAGAGGTGCTCCGGGTGGTGAGCCCCGAGATCACCCGACTCGCGCCAGAGGCGGAGCCCGAGCGGACCAGCGTGACGTTCACGATCGGCCGGGCCCGGGTCACGGTCGGCGAGCGTGGTCTGAACCCCGGTGATGCCATGGGTGACGCACTCGCCGATGCCGTCGCGCTGTGCGAGGCCGGGGCGACGTCGGTATCGTCGACCGTCACCGATCCGCAGACGGGCCGCCCTGCCAAGGCCGACGTGGAGGCGCCGCAGGCCCGGCTGGTCGCGCTGGCCGCGGTCGCCCGCGCCCGGCAGCGCCCGGTGGATCTCCGCGGCGGCGATGCGTGGTACCGGTCGAACGAGGTGCCCGATCCGACGGCGGTGAGACTCGTGGTGGCTGCCTCCGAGCAGCCGTCCGTGACCTCGGCCCAGCTGGCCGCTCCGTACGAACCGCTGATCGTCCTGGTCGAGGCTGCCGAGGGCGACCGGGTGATCGGCGACGTCAGCAGGTGGCTGACCGTCTACCACGGCTATCCCGTGGGGTCGGGGCAGCCACTGGCGTACGCGGTCGAGGGGACGCGCGGCGGCAAGGTCGAGGGCTGGGTCGGCGGGAGGACCCCGGCGCCGACGACGATGCCGCCGTTCGGCGACCGTGCGCCTTGGCCCGCCGACCCGGCCGCGCCGTCCTGTCGGCCCTCGGATCTCGAGGTCTCGTTCGGCGGTCAGGACGCGGCTCTGGGATCGCGGCAGGCGTGGCTCCGGGCCCGCAACCTCGGCCGTCGAGCCTGTGCGATCGAGGGCGTACCCGATGTCGCGTTCCTGAACGCCGCCGGTGCTCGGCAGACCGAGGTGATGGTCAAGCCGTACGAACCCTCGATGGTGCCCGAGCGCGTCGTCGTCCCTCCGGCGCAGTCGGTGATGGCGGTGATCGACTGGCAGGCGATGTCCACTGCGAACGACCCTGACGTCACGACCGAGCTGCTCGTGGCCGCGATCCCCGGCAGCACGCCGACCACGCTCGGTGTCGCGGTGATCGACGGGCCGAGCGACCTCGACATCCTCGACGGGGCCGAGGTGCGGATCAGTCCCTGGGCCCAGGGCACATCCGGCTGACATACCCAGGAGAGGACGAATGGGTGGCAGAGCCCATTCGGAAGCGGGCGGGGGCGGAGAAGACTCGGAGCCATGGGGGAGATGGCGACGGTTCTGGTGATCGCGGCGATCGCGGTCGTCCTCGTGGTGGCCTCGTTGGTGCGTCGGGCCCGCCGTGGTGAGTGCCTGGTGGTGACCAGGAACCGGCGGATCATCCGGATCGCCTCCGACTCGATGACGATGGCGGTCCCCGGCTTCCACGAGGTGCTCGAGTGGCCGACCGGGCCGATGGAGATCGCGATCGTCGTCCGGACCCGGACCGGCGACGGCCGGGACGTACGCGTCCTCGCCACCTTCTCCGTCGACGTAGACCCGCCTCGGGTCGGTGCGGCGTACATCGACCCGCGCGCCGTCCTGCACACGGCGCTGGAGCGTCGGGTCGCCGACGCGGTCCGCGCCCGGCCCGCGGCGCGGCTGACCGATGAGCGGGACGGCCTCGTGGCCGCCATCGAGGGCATCCGGATCGACGGTCTCGCCGCCGGTGTCGTGACCGATGTGGTCATCGACGAGGTCGACCTGCTGCTGCACCCCGGCCGGCCCGACGGTGACGGCTGAGCTCGCCGTCACCGTCGGGGAGCTCAGCGGACCACGCTGGTTGCGGCGGAGATCCGCACCTTCGTGTAGTAGCCGGTCTTGCGGCCGGTGACGCGGACTCGGATCCGGTCGCCGCGGTCGATCGTCTTGAGCCGGTACGCCTTGCCGGTGGCTCCCTTGATGACCTTGCCGTTGCGCAGCCACTGGTAGGAGAACGTGATGCCGGACGGGCTCCACGTACCCCGGGTCGCGGTCAGCAGCCGGCCGACGGACTTGGTACCGGTGATCTTCGGTGTCGCCGAGGTTAGGTAGCCGGCGCTGATCGCGCCGGTCGCCGAGCTCGTCCTGACCCCGGGGTTGGCCGCGGGCCAGGAGGACGATGAGGCGGTGACCCTGACCTGGATCTTCCGGGTGTGGTCCGATCCGGTCAGCTTGTACGTCGCCCCGGTGGCCCCGCTGATCGCGGCACCGTTTCGCAGCCACTGGTAGCGCCAGCTGGTTGCGCTCGGGCTCCAGGAGCCCTTCGACGCGGTCAGCGTGTAGCCGACCCGCTGGGTGCCGCTGACCTTCGGCACGGCGGTGTTCGCGATCGTCTGCGGTGTGCAGCTGTAGAGCTCCAGCTCGTCGATGAACCAGCCGATGAACGCATCCGACTCGTCGCCTCGTACGACCCACTGGAACTGGACGGTCTTGCCGGCGAACGAGGAGAGGTCCACCCGGGAGGCGGTCCAGCCGTTCGAGTCGCCGCCGAAGCCGGTCAATGGCTTGTCCGGGTTGCTGAGCAGCAGTTTCTGCTTGGGCCCGTTGACCCACGCCGAGGCCGGGATCGCGGTCGCCTTGCCGTCGATGACGAGCCGGGCCTCGCCGCCATCGATGTGCATCGTCGGGTAGTCGGGCGTAGCCGGATACCACTCGAACAGGTGCCACTGGGAGAAGCGGACGTAGGTCCGCTTGCCCGACGGCACCTTGAACGCGCTGGTCGACAGGATGCTTGCCGTCGGGTCACCGTAGGCCGCCGGGTCGGGGTCCCAGCCGAACTCGGAGCCGTTGCCGTCGCGGTCGTTGGCGGGGACGCCGACCGAGGGGTCGGGAGCCTGGGTCCACAGGACCCCGCGGCTGAGCGACGGGGCGGTGATCGCGGCCTTGTTCAGGCTGCCCGCGGGACAGGTGTTCGGGGCGTCCGCCGGGCGGGTCGCACCGGCCTTGGTCGGTGACTTGGACAGCTCGGTCGCCGCGGTGGCGAGCCGGACCTGGGTGCAGTCCTCGGCGGTGAAGCCGGAGGTGCCGGCGGCGACCAGCGCGTCACAGCCGCTGGTCAGGGTGCGGCCGAGGTCGGCGTACTGGCTTCCGGAGACGAGGTGCTGGATCGTGTAGAGGTAGAGCGTCGCGGTCTTCTGGAGGGTCGCGTCGGCGCCGTCGATGCCGGTGATCGTGCGGCCGTTGAAGTCGCCGCCCTGGGAGATCAGGTACGCCGTCTTGTTGCCGACGCCGCTGTTGGTGTGGACGCCGCCGTTGTCGGCGTACAGGCTGTTCTCGTCGGCCTCCCAGCGGGCGCTGGTCATCCGGTCGGGCTGGTTGTGGACCGTCGGGTCGGCCATGTCGCGGAGCGCGCCGAGGCGGGTGTCCTCGCCGATGCGCCAGTCGGTCGGGCTGTCCTCGGTGGTGGCGTAGCGGTGGTCGAGGATCTCGCCCATGACGTCGGCCATCGACTCGTTGATCGCGCCGGACTCGAACCAGTAGAAGAGGTTCGAGCTGCGCTCGACGACACCGTGGGTCAGCTCGTGGGCGATCACGTCGTCGCTGCCCATGCCACCGCCGGCGAAGAACTCCTGTCCGTTCCAGTAGGCGTTGTTGTACGGCGAGGCCGCGCTGCAGGCCTCCTCCGGCTCGCAATAGCGGACGTTGGCGGTGATCGCCTTCGCCGTACCCGCCGACTGCCAGCCGAGCAGGTCGGTGAGGTCGACGCCGAGGCTGTCGTACATCTCGGCGGTGGCGCCGACGATGTCGTACGCGGTGTCGACCTCGGTCACGCCGGTGGCCGCGTCGCCTTCTCGGCGGGCAACCCGGGTGCTGGTGGTGCCGCACTCCTGGTCGACCGTCGCCGCGCTGGGCGTGTTCTTCCAGTCGCAGATGCGGCGGTTGGCGTGCGCGATCTCGTCGACCCGCAGGAGTACGCGGCCGCTGGTCGCGTCTACCAGGACGGTCTCGCGGACGGCCGAGCCACCGGTCACCGAGAGCCGGCGGACGCTGGCGGTGCCGACCTGCGGGCCGCGGACGAGCTCGTCGTCGTAGAGCCAGATGCCCTGGTCCTCGACGGTGAGCGCTCCGGTCTCGTTTCGGTGGGCCTTGGCGACGACCTTCTTGGCGGCTTCGGCCGCTGCGGCACGACTGACGTTCGCCTCCGGCGCCGAGGTGGCGTCGGAGAGGCTGGTGGCCGCGGAGGTGAGTCCGCGCTCCTCGTCGAGACCGAGGACGACCTCGCCGCCGAGGACGGGCCGGCCGTCGACGTACTGGTCGAACCGGGTCACCGAGCCGCCGCCGATGGCAGCGGTCGTGTCCTGCTCGCGGAGGTCGAGGTCATCGGTGCCGAGGGCCTTGCCGACCCGGGTGAGCTGGGTCCGGGCGGCGTCGTCCGGTGTGACCGAGGCGCCCAGCGGCTCCGCCGCGTCGCGCTTCGCGCCGATGAAATCGGCGGTGTCGTCAGTGGTGCGGTGGATGGTCAGGGGGACGCCGGCGCGGTCCTTGTAGGTCGCGATCGGGTCCGGTTCGGCGGCGTACGAGGTCATCGGGATGACGCTCACCCCGCCGAGAGCGAGTGACGCCGCGGCCAGCGCGACGACACGTCCATGACGTGACACTTCTTGTCCCTTGGTCAGGTGGCTTGGTGGATGCCGACCCGAACCGGCCGCGGAATTGTTTCACGCAGGGGGAGGCGTCGGCAGCGGAATTTCGGCTTGCCTCCGGATGCATACTCGGTATATACATACTCAGTAAGTAACCAAGGGAGGTGATCGAGTGTCCGTGAAACACGCACTGCTGGCGCTGCTGGAGAAGCCGCGCTACGGCTACGAGCTGCGCGCCGAGTTCGAGCAGCGCACCGGCGCGAGCTGGCCGCTGAACGTCGGGCAGGTCTATACGACCCTGTCGCGACTCGAGCGTGACGGCCTCGTCGAGGCTGGAGGGACCGACGCGGAGGGACGGTCCCTCTACCAGCTCACCGAGGCTGGCCAGGTCGAGGTCAAGGGGTGGTTCGACACCCCGGTGGAGCGTACGCAACCGCAGCGCGACGAGCTCGCGATCAAGCTCGCGGTGGCGGTCGCGGTGCCCAGCGTGGACGTCGGCAAGGTCGTCCAGCAGCAGCGCAACGCGACGATGCAGGCGCTCCAGGGATACCGCCGCCAGTCGCGGTCCGGAGCCGGTGACGACCTCGCCGGCGGGCTGGTCCTCGATCGACTGATCTTCGCGGCCGAGGCCGAGATCCGCTGGCTCGACCACTGCGAGTCCCGGCTCCGCCGGGCGGCCTCCACGAGGACCGCTCCCGAGCCCGCCGACTCTGCCGGGTCCGCCGAAGGAGGGGCGCGATGAACGCCGCCCTCGCCCACGACCTGCGCCGCCTGAGCCACGACAGCGATCGCTGGCTCGCCGACGCCCGCGAGCGGCTCAGCCGCCGCGTCCACGCCACGCCCGTCAACACCTCGACCAAGGAGTCCACCGATGAGTGAACCCGTCCTCCGGCTCACCGACGTGAGCCGCGTCCACGGCACCGGCGCCGCCGAGGTGCACGCCCTGCGTGGCGTCAGCCTCGCTGCGTACGCCGGTGAGCTGGTGGCGATCATGGGGCCGAGCGGCTCCGGGAAGTCGTCGCTGCTGACCATCGCCGGCGGCCTCGACTCGCCGACCTCCGGGTCGGTGACCGTCGACGGCCAGGATCTCGGTGAGGCCGGGGTCAGCGGGCGCGCCAAGCTGCGGCGTACGTCGATCGGCTACGTCTTCCAGGACTTCAACCTGATCCCGGCGCTGACCGCCGCCGAGAACGTCGCGCTGCCGCTCGAGCTCGACGGTGCCGGACGCCGCTCGGCGCGGGCCGCGGCGAGGACGGCGCTCGAGGAGGTCGGGCTCGACGGCTTCGCCGACCGGTTCCCCGACGAGATGTCCGGTGGGCAGCGGCAGCGGATCGCGATCGCCCGGGCGATCGTCGGTGAGCGTCGCCTGATCCTGGCCGACGAGCCGACCGGCGCCCTCGACACCGAGACCGGCGAGGACATCCTCAAGCTGATCCGGGCGCGCTGCGACGCGGGCGCGGCCGGTGTGCTCGTCACCCACGAGCCGCGGTACGCCAGCTGGGCCGACCGGGTGATCTACGTGCGCGACGGGCTCGTCGTCGACGAGGCCGGCGAGACCCCGAACCTGGCGCTCGTGGACGAGGTCGAGGCATGAGTCGCCTTGCCGGCTGGGGTCTCGCCCTCCGCATCGGGCAACGGGAAGCCCGGCGGGCGAAGTGGCGCAGCCTGCTGGTCATCTTGATGATCGCGCTGCCGGTGGCGGGCGTGACCGCGGTCGCGGTGACGTACCAGACCTATGACGTCGACACCGTGGAAGGCCTCGACCGCCGGCTCGGCACCGAGGCCGCGGCGAGCATCGACGTCCAGGGCTCCGCCGTCGTGCGGCAGGGCATCGACCCCGAGAACGCCTCCGAGTGGCTCGACGAGTCCGACGCCGACCCGCTCGACGCGGCCGGGGTGAAGGCCGTCATCGGGGACCGCCCGCTGCTCCAGGCGGAGGACCGGACCTTCGACGTACGCACCGACAAGGGAGTCACCTGGGCCAGCGGCCTGGAGACCGACCTGAACGACCCGCTCGCCGCCGGTCTGGTCCGGCTGAGCGAGGGCCGGCTCCCGCAGGGCCCGGACGAGGTCGTGGTCAACTCCAACCTCGCGTTCCGTGGTCCGGGAGTGGGCGAGGAGCTGCTGATCCCGAACGGCGACATCGATGAGACGCGCAAGGTCGTGGGGATCGTCGAGTCGGCGAACGTACGCAACGACCCCTTCATCGCCGGAGTGGACCTTCCGGTGGACTACACCAGCGATCGTTCGACCTGGCTGGTCGGCGGCGGACCGGTGACCTGGTCCGACATCGAGGACCTGAACGCGGCGGGTGCCTTCGTGCTCTCGCGCTCGGTCGTCATGGACCCGCCTGCGGCGGCCCGTGCGGCCGACAAGGAGATCCGTCCGCCCATGGGCGCCCCGGACCCCTCCGAGCTCGTGGTCCTCGTCCTCATCGTGGTCATGGTGATCCTCGAGGTGGTCCTGCTGGCCGGGCCCGCGTTCGCGGTCGCGGCCCGGCGCCAGGCGCGCGACCTGGCCCTGATCGCGGCCTCGGGAGGGACCGCTCGTCAGTCCCGGCGCGTCCTGCTCGGGATGGCGATCGTGATCGGTGCGGTCGCGGCCGTCGTCGGTGCGATCCTCGGGGTCGGGCTGGCGCGGTTGCTCCAGCCGCTGGCCCAGGATCAGGTCTCGGCCTGGTTCGGCCCGTTCGAGGTGCCGTGGCTGCAGGTCCTTGCGGTCGCCGTCTTCGGGTTCGCGGCCGCGATCTGTGCGGCGATCGTGCCGGCCTGGATCGCCTCGCGACAGAACGTCGTCGGCGTACTGTCCGGGCGGCGGTCCGAGGCCCTGCCCTCGCGGCGCTCGCCGATCATCGGCCTCGTGCTGGTCATCGCCGGAGTGGCATCGGCGGCGTACGGCACCCGGAACGCGCTCAGCGGGATCCCGATCGCTCTCGGCGTACTGCTCTGTGTCGCCGGGGTGCTGTTCATCCTCCCCGCCCTCGTGTCCGCGGCCGCGCGGTTCAGCGCCCGGATGCCGTTGGTGATCCGGTTCGCGACCCGCGACGCCGATCGGCACCGCACCCGGACGGTGCCGGCTGCCGGTGCGATCGCGGTGACGGTGGTCGGTGTGGTCACGCTCGGGATCGCGTTCAGCAGCGACCAGGAGCAGAACCAGGAGAGCTACCTGCCCTCCTTCACGATCGGCGACGCCGTGGTGCATCCCCGACACAGCACCGCCGAGAGCGACGTCGACCCGGACGAGACGAGAGCGCGGTGGGAGAACATCGCCGCGCAGGTCGACAAGGCCATCCCGGGGGCGACGGCAGCACTCGCGTCCGGCGCGACCTCCGAGGCCGACGGACGGTACGTCGTCGTCGAGACCGGTGACGGTGGGGCGGTCCCGTTGGACACCACCATCGGCGAGTTCGGTGAGCTCATCGTCACCGGCGCCGACGGCGCACTCCCGTCGGCGGTGGCGCGTTCGCTCTCCGAGCGCGACGCCGCCGCTGCTGCGGAGACCCTGCGGTCCTCCGGTGCGGTGGTGTTCACCACCGACGACGAGCTTCGGTCCTCACAGCAGTCCGCGCGGCTGGTCATCAAGGAGTTCTCCGAGGAGGAGCAGACCGATCTCGACGCGGTCACGGTCGACGTGCCGGCGACCTATCTCGACGTCGGCGAGCGGGCCGCGCCCGCCTATGCGGTGGTGACGCCTGCGATGGTGAAGAAGCTCGGCCTCGAACCGCGGGTCGTGGGCCTCTACGTCGAGAACGCCCGGCTCAGCGCCGCCGCGGAGACGGACCTCGACGAGGCCCTGGCTGCGGGGCAGTTCCCCACGACGATCCTGATCGAGCGTGGCTACCAGGAGACGGACACCGCTGTCATCGTCTGGCTGCTCCTGGTCACCCTGGGCGCCGTGCTGATGATCGGTGGTGCGCTGACCGCGACGCACTTGGCGCTCAACGACGCCCGCCCCGACCTGGCGACCCTCTCGGCGGTCGGAGCCAGGACGCGTACGCGACGTGGGGTCGCTGCCTCGTACGCCCTGGTCGTGACGCTTCTCGGGGCGGTCCCGGGTGCACTCATCGGGTTCGTCCCGGGGATCGCGATCAGCTATCCGATCACCACCGAAGGCTGGCCGGAGCGTTACAGCGTCGCCGCGCACTACCTCGAGATCCCGTGGGAGCTGGTGGGGGTCGTGGTGATCGGCCTTCCCCTGCTGATCGCGCTCATCGTCGCGGTCACCACCCGGGGTCGCCTGCCTATGGTGGCCCGGGTCGAATAGCCCGCCGAGGCGTCAGGTACGTCGGCCGAGGCGTCACTGCCGCGGGTCGAGTTGGCACGTTGGTGCCGACTCGATCCGCGTACGTGACGTCTCGGCCGACGCGGGTGACGCCTCGGCTCAGGCTCGGCAGAGGCAGAACGTGTGGCCGGCGGGATCGAGGAAGACGCGGAAGGACTCGCCGGGCTGGACCTCGTGCTTGGTGGCACCGATCTCGAGGACCTCGGCCTCGGCCTTGTCGAGGTCGTCGACCGTGACGTCGAGATGCGTCTGCTGAGGTACGTCCTGGCCGGGCCACTTCGGAGCCTGGTAGTTGTCGACGCGCTGGAAGTCCAGCGATCCGCCGTCGCCCCAGGCGCTGGCCCAGCCGCCGTCGTCGTCGACCTTGGACTCCCATCCGAGGAGCTGTGCGTAGAAGGTGGCCAGGGCTGCCGTGTCGGGACAGTCGATGACCCACTGAGGATTGCGTGCGATAGCCATGGGGCCGACGTTACGAGCGGTTCCGGACGTTCCGCTTCCGCCTGTTGTGGGGTCGTCTCAGAAATATACAGTCAGGGTTGACTGTTTGTTTCTGGCGCGGCAGAGTGCGTGCCTGTGAGCCAGGCCACCCGGATTCCTCAGGAGCAGCGCACCCGCGCGATGCGGGCGCGACTCCTCGACGCCACCGTCGAGCTGCTGGCCGAGCGCGGCTTCGCCGGCACCTCGACCACGCTCGTCTCCCAGCGCGCCGGGGTCTCCCGCGGGGCGCAGCTGCACCACTTCCCGGCCAAGAACGACCTGGTCGTGGCGGCCGTCGAGCACATCACCGAGGCCCGCGGCGAGGCGCTGAAGGAGGCTGCCGGGGCACTGCCGGAGGGCGGGCAGCGTACGCGGCACGTGCTCGCCATGCTCGCCGAGCAGGTCACCTCCCCGGTCTTCGCCGCGGCCCTGGAGCTGTGGGTCGCGGCCCGCACCGACGAGCAGCTGGCCGCGGCGGTGGGTCCGCTCGAGCAGCGCATCGGCCGCGAGCTCCACCGGGCCACGGTCGAGCTGCTGGACGTGGACGAGTCGAAGCCGGGGGTGCGCGAGCTCGTGCAGGCCACGCTCGATCTCGTCCGCGGCCTGGCTCTGGCTGACACGATTACCGACGACGCCGCCCGACGCGAGCGGATCCTCGATCACTGGGCCGAGGTTCTGGAAAGAGAGCTGCAATGAACGAGCGCAAGCGAGTGAACCTTGAACCTTTCATCGGGCCGCGTCCGTATTCTGGCGCTCGCGCTACGGAGGTGGCCCGATGAGTCTCCTGGATTCACTTCTTGAGGACCTCTCCATGGAGGGGTTCGAGCTACGCCAGGTGGTGGCGGGCCTGAGCGAGGCGGGCTGGCGCGAGCCGACGCCGGCCGCCGGCTGGGACGTTGCCGCCCAGATCGCCCACCTGGCCTGGACCGACGAGGCCGCGCTCGCCGCGACCGAGTGGGTGGCGGGTGATGCGACCGCCTGGGACGAGCTGGTCACCGAGGCGCTCAAGGACCCCGAGGGCTACGTCGACGAGGCCGCGCTGGCGCTTGCCACGATGCCGGCGACCGACCTGTTGGAGCACTGGGACGGCGTACGCGGCGAGCTCGCCGGAGCGCTCGCGAACGTCCCGAACGGGCAGAAGCTGCCCTGGTTCGGGCCGCCGATGTCGCCGGCCTCGATGGCGACCGCGCGGTTCATGGAGACCTGGGCCCACGGACTGGACGTACGCGAGGCGCTCGGCCTGACCTACGAGCCCAGCGACCGCATCAAGCACGTCTGCCACCTCGGCACCCGCACCTGCGATTTCTCCTACGGTGTCCACGGCCTGACCCCGCCGAGCTCCCCGTTCCGGATCGAGCTGACTGCGCCGTCCGGAGAGGTCTGGGAGTGGGGGCCGGAGGACGCGGCGCAGAGCGTCCGAGGCCCGGCGTACGACTTCGCGCGCCTCGTCACCCAGCGCATCCATCGCGACGACACCGCGTTGGAGGCGACCGGGGACGACGCCGAGAAGTGGCTGAGCATCGCCCAGGCGTTCGCCGGCCCCACGGGCACCGGACGAGCGCCGGAGGGGGACGCGCGATGATCACGATCGGCAACTGCTCCGGCTTCTACGGTGACCGGTTCTCGGCGATGCGCGACATGCTCGAGGGCGGTCGGCTCGACGTGCTCACCGGCGACTACCTCGCCGAGCTCACCATGCTCATCCTCGGCAAGGACACCCTCAAAGACCCGACGACGGGCTATGCCAAGACCTTCCTGCGCCAGGTCGCCGACAGCGTCGACCTCGCGCTGCAGCGAGACGTCAAGATCGTCTCCAACGCGGGCGGGCTCAACCCCGCCGGTCTCGCTGCCGCCATCGAGGCTCTCGGGACCCGGGCGAAGGTCGCGTACGTCGACGGCGACGATCTTCGTGGCCGTCTCGACTCGCATCCCGACGCCCTGACCGCCAACGCCTATCTCGGCGCTTTCGGGATCGCGCACGCGCTCGACGCCGGCGCCGACATCGTCGTCACCGGCCGAGTGACCGACGCGAGCGTCGTGGTCGGGCCGGCGATCGCCCACCACGGCTGGAAGCGCGACTCCTACGACGAGCTCGCGGGCGCCGTGGTCGCCGGGCACGTGATCGAGTGCGGCACCCAGGCCACCGGCGGCAACTTCTCCGGGTTCCTGACCATGTCGCCGCAGGCTCGGGCGCGTCCGCTGGGCTTCCCGGTCGCCGAGATCGCCGTCGACGGCTCCTCGATCATCACCAAGCAGGACGAGACCGGCGGCACGGTCACGGTCGACACGGTCACCGCGCAGCTGCTCTACGAGATCCAGGGTCCGCTCTACCTCGGCCCCGACGTCACCACCGACCTCACCTCGATCCGGCTCCAGGAGGTCGGCATCGACCGGGTGGCGATCACCGGCGTGACGGGCACCCCGCCTCCGGCGACCCTCAAGGTCGCGGTCAACTCGCTCGGGGGCTACCGCAACTCGGCCGAGTTCGTCCTCACCGGACCCGACATCGATGCCAAGGCCGCCTGGCTGCGGGACCAGCTCGACGCCGAGCTCCCGATCGGACCCGACTACACCTGGTCCACCTACCGCATCCCGGCGCCCGACTCGCCGACCGAGGAGGGAGCCGCCTGCATCCTGCGGCTCTCCGCCAGGGCTGCGGACGCGGACGCCGTCGGACGCGCGCTGACCGCTCCGGCCATCGAGCTGGCGCTCGCCTCCTACCCGGGCTTCCACGTCACCGCGCCCCCGGGACGGCCGTCTCCGTTCGGGATCTACAAGGCTGCGTACGTCCGGCGCGACCGCGCCCCGGAGACCGTCCACCTCCCCGACGGTTCGACCTACGAGGTCCCGTCGCCCCTCGCCTACGCCGAGGCGTCACGTACGTCGGCCGAAACGTCACGTACGTCGGCCGAAACGTCACGCGCGTCGGCCGAGACGTCACGCGCATCGACGGGAGTGACGTCTCGTACGACCGGGGCGACGCCTCGGCCGACGGGAGCGACGCCTCGGCCGACGGGGGCGACGTCTCGGCGAGAGCTGGGAGAGCTGGTCTATGCGCGATCCGGGGACAAGGGCGGCGATGCCAACCTCGGGCTCTGGGTGCCGCAGGGGCGGCCGGAGGCGTCTGTCGAGTGGCTGCTGGACACCGTCACCCCGCAGTGGGTGCGGGAGCTGCTGCCCGAGGCCGAGGACCTGGCCATCGACATCACGCCGCTGCCGCACCTGCGGGGCGTGAACATCGTCATCCACGACCTGCTAGGGGAGGGTGTGGCCGCCTCGACCCGGTTCGACCCGCAGGCGAAGGGGCTGGGCGAGTGGGCGCGGAGCCGATTTGTCGACATGCCCCTAAATCTCTGTCCCGACGGCACGTCGGAGGCGATCCGATGAACGACGACCTCTTCCGTCTGGGCGCCGAGTTCACCCGCCGTGAGGTCTTCCCCGACCTGCAGGCGTGGGAGGACAACCAGGAGATCCCGCGGGAGGTCCACAAGGCCGCCGCCAAGCAGGGTCTGCTGGGGATCGGGTTCCCGGAGGCGGCCGGCGGCGAGGGCGGCGGACTGGCCGACACTGTCGCGGTGACCGAGGGGATGATGTCCGAGGGGGCCTCCTCGGGCCTGCTCGCGGGCCTGTTCACCCACGGGATCGCGCTGCCGCACATCGCCCACCACGGCTCGCCCCACCTCATCGACACCTATGTGAAGCCGACGCTGGCCGGTGAGAAGATCGGCAGCCTCGCCATCACCGAGCCCGACGGCGGCTCCGACGTCGCCCACCTCCGCACCACCGCAACCCGCGACGGCGACGAGTTCGTCGTCAACGGCGCCAAAACGTTCATCACCAGCGGTGTACGCGCCGACTTCGTCACCACCGCGGTCCGCACCGGTGGCCCGGGTGCCGGCGGCATCAGCCTGCTGGTGATCGACAAGGAGGTCTCGACAGGCTCGACCACCGGTGGATTCACGGTCACCCGCAAGCTCGCCAAGATGGGCTGGCACTGCTCCGACACCGCGGAGCTCGCCTTCGAGGACGTACGTGTCCCCGCCGCCAACCTCGTCGGCGACGAGAACGCCGGTTTCATCTACATCGCCGAGGCGTTCGTGACCGAGCGGATCGCGCTGGCCGTGCAGGGCTACGGCACCGCGGCGCGCTGCCTGGCGCTCACCGCCGACTTCTGCCGCCAGCGCGAGACCTTCGGCGAGCCCCTGATCAAGCGTCAGGTGGTACGCCACAAGCTGGTCGAGATGCACCGGCAGGTCGAGGTGGCGAAGGCCTACACGCACGCCGTGGTCGCGCGCTACGACCGCGAAGGCTCGACACAACAGACGATCGCCGAGGCGGCGCTGGCCAAGCAGACGGCGGTCGAGGCCTGCACATGGGTCGTCGACCAGGCCGTCCAGCTTCACGGCGGGACGGGATACATGCACGGGACCGAGGTCGAGCGGCACTACCGCGACGCCCGGATCCTGCCGATCGGAGGAGGAGCCACCGAAGTGATGACCGACCTGGCCGCCAAGCTGTTGGGACTGGATCGATGAGCAACCGAGAGGCTCTCCTCGAGAAGATCGAGGCACTCGACGCCGAGCACGCGAAGGCCGCGGCCGGCGGCGGGGAGAAGTACGTCGCCCGCCACAAGGCCCGCGGCAAGCTGCTCGCCCGCGAGCGGATCGAACTGCTGCTGGACGAGGGCAGCCCGTTCCTGGAGACCCAGCCGCTGATCGGCTGGGGCAGCGACTTCCCGGTCGGTGGCTCGATCATCACCGGCATCGGTGTGGTCGAGGGCGTCGAGTGCATGATCGTCGCCAACGACCCGACGGTGAAGGGCGGGGCGCTCAACCCCTACTCCCTCAAGCGCTCCTTCCGGGCGGCCGAGATCGCGGAGAAGAACGGCCTCCCGACGATCAACCTCACCGAGTCCGGCGGCGCCGACCTGCCCACCCAGAAGGACATCTTCATCCCCGGCGGCAAGGGGTTCCGCGACCTGACGAGAGCCTCCGCCCGCAAGCAGCCCAGCATCTCGGTGGTCTTCGGCAACTCGACCGCCGGCGGAGCGTACGTCCCCGGCATGAGTGACTACGTGATCATGGTCAAGGAGGGCGCGAAGGTCTTCCTGGCCGGTCCGCCGCTGGTCAAGATGGCGACCGGCGAGGACACCGACGACGAGTCGCTGGGCGGTGCCGAGATGCACTCGCGCATCTCCGGCTCCTCCGACTTCCTCGCCGTCGACGAGCACGACGCGATCCGGCAGGCGCGTCGTGTCGTGGCCCGGCTCAACTGGCGCAAGCGTGGCCCCGAGCCGAAGGCGAGCTACGAGCCCGAGCTCGACCCCGACGGCCTGCTCGACCTGATCCCGACCGACCTCAAGGAGCCCTTCGACCCGCGCGAGGCGATCCTGCGGATCGTGGACGGGACGGGGCCGGAGGTCTCGACAGGCTCGACCACCGATCAAGCCTTCGACGAGTTCAAGCCCCTGTATGGATCGAGCCTCTGCGTCGGCTGGGCACGGCTGCACGGCTACGAGATCGGCATCCTCGCCAACGCGCGCGGCGTGCTCATGTCGGAGGAGGCCCAGAAGGCGGCGCAGTTCATCCAGCTCGCCAACCAGAAGGACACCCCGCTGCTGTTCCTGCACAACACCACCGGCTACATGGTCGGCACGGAGTACGAGCAGGGCGGCATCATCAAGCACGGCGCCCTGATGATCAACGCGGTCTCCAACTCCACCGTCCCGCACCTGACCGTGATCATGGGCGCGAGCTACGGCGCCGGCAACTACGGCATGAACGGGCGTGCGTACGACCCCCGCTTCCTGTTCAGCTGGCCCTCGGCCAAGTCCGCGGTGATGGGGCCGGCCCAGCTCGCCGGCGTGATGGAGATCGTCGCCCGCGAGTCTGCGGAGAAGAAGGGCGAGATCTTCGACGTCGAGGGGTTCAAGGGCGTCAAGGAGATGGTCGAGGGGATGGTCGAGGAGCAGTCGCTGCCGATGTTCCTGAGCGGACTCGGCTATGACGACGGGGTCATCGACCCGCGCGACACCCGCACCGTCCTCGGCCTCTGCCTCTCCGCCATCGCCACCCAACCGATCGAGGGCGCCATGAACTTCGGCGTCTTCAGGATGTGATCGCCGTGCCTATCGACAACAGCATCTCCCGAATTCTCGTCGCCAACCGCGCCGAGATCGCCTCGCGCGTCTTCTGCACCGCCCGCAAGCTCGGGATCGAGACCGTCGCGGTGCACTCCGACGCCGACGCGGACCTGCCGTTCGTGGCGGAGGCGGACCATGCCGTACGCCTTCCCGGCAACGCCCCGGCCGAGACCTACCTCCGCGCCGACCTCATCATCGAGGCGGCGAAGGTGGCCGGTGCCGACGCGATCCACCCGGGCTACGGGTTCCTGTCGGAGAACGCCGACTTCGCCCGCGCCGTCGAGGCGGCCGGTCTGGTCTGGATCGGGCCCGCGCCCGAGTCGATCGAGCAGATGGGCTCCAAGATCGAGGCCAAGAAGATCATGGCCGCTGCCGGGGTCCCGGTCCTGGAGGCGCCGGCATCGCCGGTCGAGTCCGACCTGCCGCTGCTGGTCAAGGCCTCCGCCGGTGGGGGCGGGCGCGGGATGCGGATCGTCCGCTCGCTCGACGCTCTCGGCGCCGAGATCGCCAAGGCCGAGGCCGAGGCCGCGTCCGCCTTCGGGGACGGAACCGTCTTCGTCGAGCCGTACGTCGAGGCCGGCCGCCACGTCGAGGTCCAGGTCGTCGGCGACGGAGCCGGCAATGTCGCGGTCTTCGGTGAGCGCGACTGCTCGGTGCAGCGTCGCCACCAGAAGGTCATCGAGGAGTCTCCGGCCCCGCTGCTGCCGGACGCTGTCCGGTCGGCGCTGCACGAGGCCGCCCGGAACGCCGCCGCGGCGATCGACTATCGCGGTGCCGGGACCGTCGAGTTCCTCTACGACGCCGCCTCGGAGCGGTTCTGGTTCCTGGAGATGAACACTCGGCTGCAGGTCGAGCACCCGGTCACGGAGCTGGTGCACGGGGTGGATCTGGTGGAGCTGCAGATCGCGGTCGCGGAAGGTGGAGGTGTTGGTTTCGACACGCTCGCTCCTCCTGAGGGCCTGAACGAAGTGGCCCCAACCAGCGGGGTGAACGGGCATGCGGTGGAGGTGCGGCTCTACGCCGAGGATCCAGCCGCCGACTATCAGCCGCAGTCGGGCATCCTGACGAAGCTGGTGGTCTCGACAAGCTCGACCACCGGCGGGACAGACGTCCGGGTGGATGCCGGATACACCTCTGGCTCGCAGGTCAGCACCTTCTACGACGCGATGCTGGCGAAGGTGATCGTGCACGCGCCCACGCGCGACGCGGCGATCCGCCGACTGGTCTCGGTGCTGCGTACGGCCAAGATCCACGGGCTGGTGACCAACCGCGAGCAGCTGGTCGGGATCCTCGGGTCGGAGGTCTTCCGGTCCGGTGAGGTCAGCACGTCCCTTCTCGCGGAAGAAAAATTCCTTCCGCACACGGAGGACCCTGGCGCTCCGGTCGCCGCGGCGGTCGCGCTGGCGGAGGCCACCCGACGCCCGGGCATCCCGGTCGCCTGGCGCAACGTCACCAACCAGCCCCAGCGGACCACCTTCGAGGATGGCTCGGAGGATGGGCTGACCGTCGAGTGGTACGGCACCCGCGACGGTTATCGCATCGACGGCTTCGAGGTCGTCGACGCAGGTCAAGACCAGGTTTCTCTCGAAAAGGACGGCCTGCGAACGACATACCGGATTGCTGTCGACGGCGACCGGGTCGACGTCGACTCCGCGTTCGGTCATACCGCGCTGAGGAAGCGTCCGCGGTTCACCGACCCCGCGACCCAGACCCAGCCCGGAAGCCTGCTGGCACCGATGCCGGGATCGGTCGTCAACGTGCTCGCGGAGGCCGGCAGCAACGTCACCGAGGGCCAGCCGCTGCTGGTGCTCGAGGCGATGAAGATGCAGCACACCGTGACCGCGCCCACCGACGGCGTACTCGCTCAGATCAACGTCAAACCAGGAAGCCAGGTCGCCGCCGGCGAGGTGCTGGCCGTCGTAGAGGAGGCAGAATGACCACCGCGTTCACTGAGCCCGAGGAGCGGACCGCGCTGCGTGAGGCGGTGGCGAAGCTGGCCGGGAAGTACGGCCACGACTTCGTCGCCAAGCAGGCCCGTGAGGGCGGCAAGATGACCGAGATGTGGCTCGAGATGGGCCGCAACGGGTTCCTCGGCGTCAACATCGACGAGGAGTACGGCGGCGGTGGCGGCGGCATGAGCGACCTCGCCGCCGTGCTCGAGGAGGCCGCGACCGCCGGCGCCCCGCTGTTGATGATGGTCGTCAGCCCCGCGATCTGCGGCAGCATCATCGGCCGCTGCGGCACCGACGAGCAGAAGAAGCGCTGGCTGCCGGCCATCGCCGACGGGAGCCTGTTGATGGCCTTCGGAATCACCGAGGCCGACGCCGGCTCCAACTCCCACAAGATCACCACCACCGCCAAGCGTGACGGCGACAACTGGGTGCTCAACGGCCAGAAGACGTTCATCTCGGGTGTCGACGAGGCCGACTCGGTCCTCATCGTCGCGCGTACCGAGGACGCGAGGACGGGCAAGCTGAAGCCGGCCCTCTTCGTCGTCCCGACCGACTCCGAGGGCTTCACCAAGCAGGTCATCCCGATGGCCTGGGAGGCGCCGGAGAAGCAGTTCACCCTCTTCATCGACGACGTACGTCTCCCCGCCGACGCGCTCGTCGGCGACGAGGACGGCGGCATCTGGCAGCTCTTCGCGGGCCTCAACCCCGAGCGCATCATGGGCGCCGCTCTCTCCTGCGGGATGGCCCGTTACGCCCTGGCGAAGGCGGTGGAGTACGCCGCCAACCGGTCGGTCTGGAAGGACGCCCCGATCGGCTCCCACCAGGGCATCGCGCACCCGCTCGCGAAGGTCAAGATCGAGCTGGAGCAGGCTCGCCTGCTGTGGCAGAAGGCCGCCGCGCTCTACGACGCCGGCGACGACGCCGGTGCCGGGGAGTACGCCAACATGGCCAAGTACGCCGCCGGCGAGGTCGCCTGCAACGCCACCGATGCCGCGGTTCACACCCACGGCGGCAACGGCCTGACGGTCGAGTACGGCCTGGCCAACCAGCTCGTCGCCGCCCGCCTGGGCCGGATCGCCCCGGTCAGCCGGGAGATGATCCTCAACTACATCGCCATGCACACCCTGGGGCTCCCGAAGTCCTACTGATCACGGCGAAATGAGTACAGGGCCGGTCGCGTGAGCGACCGGCCCTGTTGCGTACGTCTGTCTCTACTTCTTCGGCTCGATGATCACGATCGTGCTGAGGATCTTGTCGGCGAAGGTCTGACGCTTGTCGTCCCACAGCGGCCACAGGTAGCCGATGTAGCAGGCGAGCTGGTCGAGGTAGTGGACGAAGAAACGCCCGATCGAGAACCAGGTGCCGAGGACCTGACCGTCGGCCTCCTTGACGACCTTGATGCCGAGGACGCCCTTGCCGATCGAGTAGCCCGTCTTGCCCTGCTTCAGGCCGTAGTTCCAGAACAGGAAGGCAAGGGACACGAGGAAGCCGATGAACATGAGGAGCCCGCCGATGGCCATGAGCGCCCCGTTGGGCTCGCCGGCGGACGTGTACATGCCGGTGTTCGGGTCGTACTCCGAGACGCCGCCCGCGGCGGCGCCGCCGATGAGCAGGCCATAGCCGATCCAGAACGGGATCATGGCCACTGCGCCGACGAGTCCGTCGATGATGAAGGCACCCGCGCGTGCGCCCCAGGAGGCGTACGGCGGGGTCGGGGCGCCATAGCCGTACCCGGCTGGGGCGGCGCCATAGCCGGTGGGAGCGGCAGGAGCGCCGTAGCCCGCCGAGGGCGGAGGCGGCGGCGCGCTGGGCTGACCGTAGGCCGGTGCTGGCGGCGGAGTCGGCGGCAGGGGCTGGCCGGAGGGGTCCTGCGGGGCGCCAGGGGGCGGGCCGTAGTTAGACATGCGCCGAGTATGGCCACATCTCAACGTAAATGTCAGCGCACACGCCTGAGCCCGTCACGTCTGAGCCCGAGGCTCCACCAGGACCAGCGTCGCGACGATCTTGTCGGCGAAGGTCTGCCGCTTGTCGTCCCACAGTGGCCACAGGTAGCCGATGAAGCAGAACGCGTCGAGGACGTGGAGAAGCTGCCGCCCCAGCGCCATCGGGACGCCGGTCGTCGCCTGTGACTCTTTGCGGACCAGCTTGATCCCGACGACGCCCTTGCCGATGGTGTAGCCGGTGCGGCCCTGCTTGAGGACGTGGTTCCAGACGGCGAAGCCGATGAACCCCAGCCAGCCGACCAGGGTGACCAGGAGGCCGAAGATGGTGACGAAGAAGCCGGACTCCTGCGACAACCCGCCGCCCACGCCGGCGACCAGATAGAACGGCACCAGCAGCGCTGCGTCGATCAGCGCACCCCCGGCTCGGCGACCCCAGGTCGCCAGCGGTGGGCCGGTGGGGACGTACGACTGCTGTGCCCACGGCGGGGCCTGGGGCTGCTCCCCGGGTCCACGAGCGGGGTCCTGCGGTGCGCCTGGCGGCGGCCCGGGTGGCGGGCCGAAGTTCGACATCTGGTGGGTCATCTCCTCGAGTGTGCTGGCCTGCTGACCTGACCGACGTTCAATCTATCGGGTCGCACAGGGGTTAGCCTGACCCTTATGGCTGGAGCGGCGACGGCAATGGATCGGGCTCAGCGCCGGTTTCCGCCGGTCGCGTTCCCGCTGGCTGTCCTCTACAAGTTCTGGGACGACCAGGGCAACAACCTCGCCGCGATCATCACCTACTACGCCTTCGTGGCGGTCTTCCCGCTCCTGCTGCTCGCCTCCTCGATCCTCGGTTTCGTGCTGGAGGGCAACCCGAGCCTGCAGGAGGCGGTCCTCGACACGGCGCTGGCGCAGTTCCCGATCATCGGCGACCAGCTCGGCCGCAAGGAGCTCACCGGCTCGTCCGGCGCGATCATCATCGGTGGTCTCACCGCCCTCTACGGTGCGCTCGGCCTGGGCCTCTCGTTGCAGAACGCGGTGAACACCGCCTGGTCCGTGCCGCGCAACAGCCGTCCCAACCCGATCCTGCTGAGGGTGCGGGCGCTGCTCATGCTCGCCGCCGGTGGACTGGCCATCCTCTCGGTGACCGCGCTGTCGCTGGTGCTGAGCCGCACCGACTTCCTCGGGTTCAAGGCGGTCGACGTCGGCTACTGGCTGGTGATCCTCGGCACGGTCGTGATCGTCACGGGCATGCTCTGCGTCGTCTTCCGGATGGCCACCACGCGCGATCACGCCCTCGGCCACGCCCTTCCGGGAGCGCTCACGTTCGCGCTGCTGTGGCAGGTGCTGCAGTACTTCGGCGCGGAGTTCGTCCAGCATGTGCTCGCCGCCACCCGTGGCATGAACCAGACCTTCGCGCTGGTCCTCGGTCTGGTCGCCTTCCTCTACATCGCGGCGCTGATGGTGGTGATCTCGATCGAGGTCAATGTCGTCTACGCGCGTCACCTGTGGCCGCGAGCGTTGCTCACCCTCTTCACCGACGAGGTCGAGCTGACCGAGGCCGACCGCCGCGCCTACGCGAGCTATGCCCTCATGCAGCGTCACAAGGGCTTCGAGACGGTCGCGGTCACGTTCGACGGTCCGGACGGTGACACTCACGAGATCGTCATGGACCCCTCCTGGCTCCGCAAGACCGCGAGGCGGATCCGTCGCCACGACGAGTTCAGCCGGCCGCTGCCGCCGACCAAGCCACCGCCCCCGGTGCCGCCCGGTCAGCTGCGCGCGGTGCCGCATCCCGACGAGGATCAGCCGGAGCGGCGTACGAGCTCTTAGGGCTTCGTCCGCAACGGCACGAAGCGATACCAGCCGTGGCCGCTGAGTCGCGCCGTGCCCGTCTCGTTCCGCTCCACCAGCATCATCAGGCCGGCGACCGGGACCACCATCCGCCCGGGCGAGGCGAGCTGGTCCATCAGTTCGCGCGGCAGGGCCTCGGCCTCTGCGGAGACGAGGATGCGATCGTACGCAGCCTCCCGGGGCCACCCGAGGACCCCGGGCTTCGCCTTCTCGATGCGGGCCCACGGCTGGTCGGTCGCTGCCAGGTTGCGGCGACCGAACCTGACCAGGGACGGTTCCAGCTCGACGCCGATGACGCTGCCCTCGGGACCCGTCAGATGGGCGAGCAGCGCGGTGGTCCAGCCCGACCCGGAGCCGACGTCGAGCACCTTGTCGCCCGGCGCGACCTCGAGAAGATGGAGCATGTCGGCCACCGTCCGCGGCTGCGAGTTGGTCTGCCCGTGGCCGATCGGAAGCGGCTCGTCGAACGTCGCGAAGCCGCGCTCCTCGGGAGGAAGGAAGCCCTCCCGGGGGATGGCGGAAAACGCATCGAGGACCGCGTCCACCCCTCCAGTCAAGCACCGTAATGTCTAGCCCATGACTGAGTCGCCTGAAACCACTGCTGAACTCGTCCACCTCGACGTCGCCGAGGGTGTCGCCACCATCACCCTCGACTCGCCGGCCAACCGCAACGCGCTCTCCCGCCAGCTGGTCACCGAGCTGTTCGAGGCGCTGCACGCCGCCGACAAGGACACCTCCGTCAAGGCCGTCGTGCTCCAGGCCACGGGCACCGTCTTCTGCTCCGGCGCCGACCTCTCCGAGGCCGCGACGGTGCCGATGGAGGAGGGCACCCGCGGGATCGTACGTCTCCAGCGCACCATCGTCGCCCTGACCAAGCCCGTCGTGGCGAAGGTCCAGGGACCGGTGCGCGCAGGCGGTCTCGGGCTCGTCGCCGCCGCCGACATCGCGATCGCCGCCGACACCGTCTCGTTCGCGCTCACCGAGGTCCGGCTCGGCCTGGCCCCTGCCGCGATCTCCCTCTCGATCCTGCCCCGGATCGACGCCCGCGCCGCCTCCCGCTACTTCCTCACCGGCGACAAGTTCGACGCCGCCGAGGCGGCCCGGATCGGCATCCTGACCGCAGCCGTCCCCGCCGCCTCGCTCGACGACGAGGTCGCCGCTATCACGTCCTCCCTGCTCGAGGGCTCCCCCCAGGGCCTGCGCGAGACCAAGCGCCTCATGGTCCGCGGCCTGGTCGAGCACATCGACGCCGGCGGCGAGGAGATGGCCGCCCTCTCCGCCCGCCTCTTCGGCTCCGACGAGGCCCGCGAGGCGATGACCGCGTTCCTGTCCCGCAAGCGGTAGCCGATTGGTGGCACCCGTGCTCGCATAACACCACGTCGGGGTAGAGTTACCTCCTTGCCGTGCGCCATGGGGGGCGCACGGCGGGTGTGGATCTTTGTGACGGGGGAACATCCAGTTGAACGACAAGCTGGCTGAGCGCGAGATCGCTCAGGAGCAGGGGTTCGTAGATCGTGTCTACCTCCAGCTGGGAGAGTCGGCGCGCGCTGCGCACGAGCTGGCCAACGAGGGCCGCGAACGTGGGGCCCTGGGGCATGAGGGCGGTCTGGTCGAGCGCGACGCGTTCGCCTTCCAGGCGGCGCGCCGCATCGCACAGCTCGATGCCGCTCACGAGGGGCTGGTCTTCGGCCGCCTCGACCTCGACCCGTCGGTCGACACCGAGCCGCGCTACGTCGGCCGCATCGGTCTGCGCGACGCGCAGCGTGACTCGCTGCTGATCGACTGGCGGGCGCCGGCGGCCGCGGTGTTCTACCAGGCCACGGCTGTGGAGCCGCGGTCGGTGATCCGCCGGCGGGTGCTCCGGTCCGAGGGGCAGAGCGTCATCGGTGTCGAGGACGAGCTGCTCGACGCCGAGGCTCTGGAGCGCTCCGGTGCCGACCTGCCGATCGTCGGCGAGGGCGCGCTGATCGCCCAGCTCAGCCGTGCCCGCGACCGCACGATGCACTCCATCGTCGCGACCATCCAGGCCGAGCAGGACAAGGCCATCCGTGCGCCGGGCAAGGGCGTCACGACGATCTCCGGTGGTCCCGGCGTCGGCAAGACCGTGGTGGCACTCCACCGCGCCGCCTACCTGCTCTACACCGAGCGTCGCCGCTACGAGTCCGGCGGCGTGCTGATCGTCGGCCCGTCGGGCGTCTTCATGCGCTACATCGAGCGTGTCCTGCCGAGCCTCGGCGAGACCGCGGTGGCGCTGCGTTCGCTGGGTGAGGTCGTGGACGGCGTACGCGCGACCTGGCACAACGACCCCGCGGTCGCCGACGTGAAGGGCTCGGTCCGGATGGCCGAGGTGCTGCGTCGCGCGTCGCGCCAGCAGGCGCCGGGATCCCCGCGCGAGTTCAAGGTCTTCTACCGCGACGACTCGCTGCGCCTGGATGGCAAGCGGCTCGGTGAGCTGCGGCGTCAGCTGATGAGCCAGGGCCGGCGCAACCAGCAGCTGCGTCGCGTACCTCAGATGCTTCTCGACATCCTCTGGCGGCAGGTACGCGGTGAGCGCGGCCGCGAGCGCGGTCGCGAGGTCTTCAACGACGAGATGCTCGACAACCCCGCCTTCCTCGAGTTCGCCGCTGCCTGGTGGCCGGCGCTGGAGGCGCGCGAGGTGCTCGGCTGGCTCCGCGAGCCGGAGTTCCTCGCCCGCGTCTCCGAGGGTGTCCTGACTCACGACGAGCAGCAGCTGCTCCTCAAGTCGTGGGCCGGCCGCGGCCTGACCGACGCCGACCTGGCCATCGAGGACATTCCGCTGCTCGATGAGCTCCGCTACGCGATCGGCGACATCCCCGAGCAGGTCGCCGACGAGCGCGACGCCGACCAGAGCGGCATCGACATCGCCGAGCTGATGACCGCCTCCGACCGCGAGTTCTCCTCGGGTCGTGGCTGGCGCCCGCCGACGTACCGGATCGACGACGACCCGTTCGCCCACATCCTCATCGACGAGGCCCAGGACCTGACGCCGATGCAGTGGCGGATGGTCGGTCGCCGGGGACGTACGGCCTCGTGGACCATCGTCGGCGACCCCGCCCAGTCCTCGTGGCCGGTGGCGGAGGAGGCCGAGGCCGCCCGGGCCAAGGCGCTCGAGGGCAAGCCCGTCCACGCGTTCCACCTGTCCACGAACTACCGCAACTCGGCCGAGATCTACGACTTCGCGGCCGCCTATGCCGAGCGGGTCGGGCTCAACGCCGACCTGCCCACCGCGGTCCGCTCGACCGGCGTCGAGCCGCGGGTCATCGAGCACGCGGTCGACCTGGAGAAGGCCACCCGGGAGGCGGTCGGCGAGATCGCGTCGCAGGTCAGCGGCACCGTCGGCGTCGTGGTCCCGGTCGCGCGCCGCTCCGAGGTCAACTCGTGGCTCGCGTCCTGGTCGGAGTTCGCGGACGGCGCTCCTTCGGCTGCTGCCGCTGCCGCCGATCCGACCTCGGTGCCCTCCGGCGAGGACCGCATCGTCGTCCTCACCGGCCTGGACACCAAGGGCCTCGAGTTCGACGGCATCGTCGTGGTCAGCCCCGACGAGATCGAACGCGAGTCGGCGACCGGCCGCGCCACGCTCTACGTCGTCCTGACCCGAGCGACCCAGCTGCTGACCACCGTCTCCTGACGACCGATCGCCGAGTCGGCGCAAACTGACCGATCGAAGGTCGAGTCGGCGCGTCAGCCATCGCCGACTCGGCGATGGCTGGCGGGGCTAGAGGGCTGTGATCCAGGGGTGGTCGGGCAAGGTCTGCTCGAGCGCGCGCCGCAGCCAGCGGCGTCGCCGGTCGTCGAGCAGCGGCACGGTGTTGTCGAAGTCGAGCTGGTCCTTGGCGCGAAGCCCTGGGGCCTTGTAGAGGAGCTGGATCTCGGGCTGGAGATAACGGATCCCGTCGCGCTCCCAGACCGCCTCGGACATCGGCATCCGGATCGAATCCTCACGCCGATAGACCCACGCATCGGCCGTGCCCGGGTTGAGCAGCAGGTCGTGCTCCCATGGATCCTGAGCGCTCCGCCGCGTCCAGATCTGGCCCTCGGTCTCCCAGAGGACATCGTCCGCAGCGCCGTCGGGATCGTCGTCCGGGAGTAGCGGACGCAGCGCCGTGGTGCCGGCCGCCCATACGTCGAAGCGCCCCGCCAGCTGCTTGCGCAGCACGGCGAGCTCGCTGCGGAGCACACAGGTGTCGATGTCCTCGTGGTCACGACGCACGCCGGTGAATGCCTCGATCGCCCAACCGCCCGCGATCCACCAGGTGCCTGGATAACCCGCGAAGAGCGCAGCGACGTCGGCCGGGGTGCGGCTTGCCCACGGGCCATAGAGCCGCTCGAAGTCGTCGTTGCTCAGATCGTTGACACCCACGTGCGGAGCCTAGCGACGGGCCCGGGCCGTACGTCGTTTGCTACACCAGTTGACGGCACCTTGTGAATCGTTCACAAGGTGCCGTCAACTGACGTAGCGGGCCGCGGCAGTGGTCAGCCGACGGAGGGCCTGGCGTCGGGGGTGACCTCGACGCCCTCCGCGAACTCGACGAGCTGCTCGTCGGTGAGGTGGATGGTGTTCCACATCTGGATGACGACGGTGAAGTCGCGGTAGGCGTACTTGAGCATCGTGGCGCCGTCGGGCGTCGTGATGAGGGTGGCGGGCCAGCCGTTTACGGTGGTGTTCGCCGAGTCGTCGGCGCCGGACGTGCTCGCCTCGAGGGTGACCACGATCTTCTCTTGGAAGTCGCTGATGGAGGACTTGTCGTCGGGGCGGGCGACGGCGAGGACGAACTGGTCGGATCCCTGCAGCACGAACCCCTCGGGTACCTTCGCCACGGTGTAGCCAGGCATCTGGGTCCCGTTGTAGTCGACGAGGCGTACGTTGTCGGCGGCCTGGACCGTCGGCGCGCCCCCGTTGTCGGAGGTCAGCGCGATGCCGCCGAAGGCGCCGCCGACCGCGAGGGTCAGGGCGGCGCCGCCGAGGACGGCGCGCTTGATCCGGCGCCGGGAGAGCGCCCTCTGGCCACGGCGGAGGTCGGGGGCGGCATCCCCCGTGGTCGCCGAGGGCGGGGTCAGGCGGGCGAGGCGGTCGATCACGTCGTTCATCGGGAGTCTCCTGTCAGTTGGGTGGGGGTGAGCAGCGCCCGGAGCTTGTCCAGGCCGCGTGCGGTCTGGGACTTCACGGTTCCGGTCGAGCAGCTGAGCGCATCGGCGACCTCCTCGACCGAGAGGTCGTGGACGTGCCGGAGCACGACGGCCGCGCGCTGCCGGGGTGGGATCTGGGCCAGCGCCGAGACCAGCTCGGGATCGACCATCGCCGGATCCTCGACCGGCGCCTCGGGCAGCGAGACCGCCCCCTGCTCCCGCCGGAAGAACGGGCGCCTGCGGTGGTCGATCAGGCAGTTGACCAGGGTCCGGCGAGCGTACGCAGCGGGGTGCTGCGACGCCCGTCCCCAGGCCAGATAGACCTTGACCAAGGTCGTCTGGACCAGGTCCTCGGCCAGGTGGGCGTCGCCGGCGGTCAGCAGCCGGGCAGTGCCGACGAGCGGTGCTCGGTGGCGGCGTACGAAGGCCTCGAATTCGGCGTCTTGGGAACGTCTCACGCACTGTCAACGGCTCAGGGGTGGCGCGGGGTTGCATGGGGACTCGCTTTCACCATCCGAATCGAATGGGTCAGGCGCGAGCGTGCGGATTAGGCTCATCCCATGACGACCCAGACGCCTGCCAAGACCGCGATCGAGGAGATCACGGGGCACGAGGCGTGGGCGATCATCCGGCGCTCGTCGCGAGCGGGTGACCGCGACACGGTCGGCATGCTGGCGGGCACGCGGTCCGTGGTCGAGTCGCTGCTCGACGTACCTCTCGAGGAGGGCGCCCCGGAGCCGGGAAAGGTGGCCGACCGACTGCTCGCGGTGCCGTTCCGACAGGTGAGCGAACGGGGCTTCGAGGCCCACGACGACGGCACCCCGCTGGTGGTCGTCGACGTGGAGCGCGAGTGGGAGTTCTCCGTCGCCGAGGTGATCGAGGCGCTTCCCGACGTCCCCGTGGAGTTCGTGGACCGCGGCGGGTTCGACGTGGACGACGACACCTACGCCGACCTGGTCAAGACCGTCATCGAGGACGAGATCGGCCAGGGCGAGGGCGCCAACTTCGTGATCGGCCGCCACTATCGTGCCCAGCTCGACGACTGGAACCACGACCGCGCGCTCACCGTGCTGCGTCGTCTTCTGGAGCGCGAGCGCGGGGCGTACTGGACCTACTGCTTCTTCACCGGCGACCGCTACCTCATCGGCGCCTCGCCGGAGCGGCACGTGAGCGTCCACGGCGGCGACGTCCGGATGAACCCGATCTCCGGCACGTTCCGGCTGCCGCGCGATCTCGAGGGAACGCCGGAGAAGATCGCGCACGATCTCAAGGGGCAGCTGACCGACTTCCTGACCGATCAGAAGGAGGTCTACGAGCTCTTCATGGTGGTCGACGAGGAGCTCAAGATGATGTGCGACATCTGCGACCAGGGCGGCCAGGTGCTCGGGCCGTTCCTGAAGCCGATGTCGCGGCTGATCCACACCGAGTATCTCCTCGCCGGCCGCTCGGCCCGCGACCCGCGCGAGATTCTGCGCGACACGATGTACGCCGCCACCGTCACCGGCTCGCCGGTGGAGAACGCGTGCAGGCTGATCAAGAAGTACGAGCCGGAGGGCCGTGGCTACTACGGCGCCGCCCTCGCGCTGCTCGGCCGTGACGAGTCCGGTGCGCCGACGGTCGATTCGCCGATCGTGATCCGCACGGCGGACGTGTCTGTCGACGGCCGCCTGAAGGTGAGCGCCGGCGCGACATTGGTGCGCGACTCCGATCCCACGTACGAGGTCGCCGAGACGCACGCCAAGGCCGGCGGGATCCTGTCGGCCTTCGGACTGGTGCCGGCCGCGCCCGCGCTCGCCCAGGACGTCTCCGAGCTGGTCAACGACGAGGACCTGCTGCTGACCCTGGCCGCCCGCAACCGCCGGCTGTCATCGTTCTGGCTCACCGACCAGGGCGACGAGGAACCCTCGGCCCACCTCGCCGGCAAGCACGCGGTGATCCTCGATGGCGAGGACGACTTCGTACGCATGCTGCGCCACGTCCTCCGGGTGCTCGGCATGACCTCGTCGGTCGTGCGGCACGAGGACTACGAGGACGGCGCCTTCGCGGGTGCTGATCTCGTCATCGTCGGGCCCGGACCGGGCGACCCGCGCGACGGAACTGATCCGAAGATGGCCAAGCTGCGCGCCGCGGTCGCGTCGCTGCTCGAGACCGAGCAGCCGTTCCTGGCGGTCTGCCTCGGCCACCAGGCGCTGTGCCACCAGCTCGGGATCGGGCTGCACTACAAGGACATCGTCTTCCAGGGCACCCAGACCCGCGTGGGTCTTGGGTTCGGCGGGCGGCCACGTCGTGAGCGGGTCGGCTTCTACAACACCTTCGTCGGGCGAGTGGGCTCCACGGAGCTGCCCGCGGGGGTGTCGGTGGATGCCGATCCCGAGTCGGGTGACATCCACGCCATCTCCGGTCCGCACTACGCCGGCATCCAGTTCCACGCGGAGTCGGTCCTCACCGAGCGCGGCTACGACCTCATCCACGACGTCATCAGCGATCTTTTGGCCCAGTGATGAAGATCGTCGTGGTCGACCACCACGACTCCTACGTGTGGAGCCTCGTCCACATGATTGCGCAGGTCACCGGGGCCCTTCCGGATGTCGTGGAGCACGACGAGGTGAAGCTCGGGGACCTCTCCGGCTACAGCCATGTGGTCCTCTCGCCCGGGCCCGGCCACCCGGCCGATCCGGCGGACTTCGCGGTCGGGCGGAACGTACTCCTGGACGCGGGGCGGCCAGTCCTCGGCGTCTGCCTGGGGATGCAGGGGCTGGTGACCGCCTACGGTGGCGTCGTCGACCGGATCGAGCCTGCGCACGGTGAGGTGGCTCAGGTGGCTCATGACGGTCGCGGGGTCTTCGCAGGCATCCCGTCACCGCTCGAGGCCGTCCGCTACCACTCCCTGGCGGCCGTCTCGATCCCCGATGTCCTGGAGGTGACTGCCCGTTCCGAGGACGGGGTCGTGATGGGCGTACGTCATCGGCTGCTGCCGCTGGAGGGCGTCCAGTTCCACCCGGAGTCGGTGCTTTCGGAGCACGGTGCGGCGATGGTCGCGAACTTCTTGGGCCGGCCGGGGGCACGATGAGCGTCGAGGACCTCTTCGCCGAGGTCGCCGCCGCACACCCGCGCTGCGTCTGGCTGGACGGCGGCGGCGCGCGCGAGTGGTCCGGCACGCGGTCGCTGATCGGCTGGCTGGAGGACGACGACGTCTCGCTGACCTACTCCGCTGCTCGTCGCGAGGTGCTGCGTCATGCCGGCGGTCGCTCCGAGGTGGTCGGCGACGACATCTGGCAGGTCCTGGAAGGTGAGATCGGGCCCGGGGAGCAGTGGTTCGGCTACCTCGGCTACGCCTGCCGTACTGATCTCCCCGCCGCCCCCTCGGTGGACATCCCGGACGCGGTGTGGATGCGCCCGTCCCACGTCCGTCTCTTTGAACATCCGCTCGGGGTAGTCGGGGATCGAACGGTCGCTCTACCCGCGGGTAACCGACCGTTTGATCCCCGACTATCCGCCTACCGCGCCGCCTTCGACCAGGTTCAGGAAGCTCTTCGGGCCGGCGACACCTACGAGGCCAACCTGACCTACCGCACCACGGACGAGGTCGAGGCCGACCCGGTGGAGACCTACCTGCGGCTGAGGAGCATCAACCCCGCCCCGTACGCAGGGTTCCTCCAGCACGACGTGGCCGGCCACGCGGCGTGGCTGCTGAGCTCGAGCCCGGAGAGGTACGCCCTGATCGACGCCGACCGAGTGATCGAGACGAGACCGATCAAGGGCACGACCCCGCGCGGCGCAGACGCCGCGGAGGACGCGGCCAACGCCGACCTGCTGCGTACCAATCCCAAGCTCCGCAGCGAGAACCTGATGATCACCGACCTGCTCCGCAACGACCTGGCGATGGTCTGCGAGCCCGGGACGGTGGAGGTGCCCCACCTGATGCGAGTCGAGTCCTATCCGAGCGTGCATCAGCTGGTCAGTACGGTCAGAGGCCGCCTGCGGGACGAGATCACCACGATCGAGGCGCTCCGCAGGCTCTTCCCAGCCGGGTCGATGACCGGCGCGCCCAAGCTGCGCACGATGGAGGTCATCGAGCGGGCCGAGCGTGATCTGGGCGGGCCGAGGGCGGCGTACGCCGGTGCTTTCGGCTGGATCTCCGGCGACGGGCGGGCCGATCTGGGCGTCATCATCCGGACCCTGACGACCCACGACACCCACACCTGGCGGATCGGCACGGGTGGCGGGATCACGGTCAGATCCGATGTCGCCGAGGAGGCTGCCGAGGCACGTCTGAAGGCCGATCGGGTGCGTGCCTCCCTCGGCAGATGATCAAACGGGTGAAAAGACGGCGACACGTTGAGACGGCGGCCGTTGTCTATTGGATCGTTCATAAAACGAGGACTACCGTGGACTCATCATGGCCACCATCGATGACAAAGCCCTGCCACATGTGATCGTGCTCTTCGGTGCGACGGGTGATCTGGCGCGCCGCAAACTCCTTCCTGGCCTGCTCAGACTCAACGAGGCCGGGCTGATGACGGACGCCCAGATCGTCGGTACGTCACTGGAGGACATGTCCGACGAGCAGTTCACCGAGTTCGCTCGCGAGGCGTGCGAGGAGTTCGGCAAGGGCGACATCACCGACGAGCGCTGGGAGGCGTTCGGAGGGATGCTCTCCTACGTCTCGACCAAGGAGGGCCCGCACGCGCTCGCCGACGCGGTCAAGCTCGCCGAGAAGAAGCTCCAGGGGCTCGGCAGCGACGTACGCCGCCTCCACTACCTCAGCGTCCCGCCCAAGGCCGCGCAGGACGTGATCCGCCAGCTCGAGGAGGCCGACCTCGTCGAGCGCGCCCGGATCATCATGGAGAAGCCCTTCGGCACCGACCTCGAGTCGGCCAAGGATCTCAACGCGAAGATCCACGAGGTCTTCTCCGAGGAGCAGATCTTCCGGATCGACCACTTCCTCGGCAAGGAGGCCGCGCAGAACATCCTGGCCTTCCGCTTCGCCAACGGACTCTTCGAGCCGATCTGGAACCGCAACTTCATCGACCACGTCCAGATCGACATCCCCGAGACGCTGGGTCTGGAGGGACGCACCGCGTTCTACGAGAGCACCGGCGCCTACCGCGACATGGTCGTGACCCACCTGATGCAGGTGCTGGCGTTCATGGCGATGGAGCCGCCGACCTCGCTTGCCCCCGACCCGATCGGCGAGGAGAAGAACAAGGTCTTCCGGTCGATCCAGCCGCTGGACCCGCGCAACGTGGTGCGTGGTCAATACTCCGGCTACCGCGGCAAGAACGAGGTCGCCGACGACTCCGACACCGAGACCTTCATCGCGATGAAGGTGATCATCGACAACTGGCGATGGGCGGGTGTGCCGTTCTTCCTGCGCACCGGCAAGAAGCTGGCCGAGGGTGCGCGGATCATCTCGATCGCGTTCAAGGAGCCGCCGCTGACGATGTTCCCGGCCAACTCCGGTGCCGGCACCCAAGGTCCCGACCACCTCACCTTCGACCTCGCCGACCAGTCGAAGATGTCGCTGTCGTTCTACGGCAAGCGCCCCGGGCCGGGCATGAAGCTGGAGAAGCTCTCCATGCAGTTCGCCACCCAGGAGACGAGCTCCTCGACCGGCGTCCTCGAGGCGTACGAACGCCTCATCCACGACGCCATGCGTGGCGACCACACGCTCTTCACCACCGCAGAGGGCATCGAGACGCTCTGGGAGATCTCCCAGCCGCTCATCGACAACCCTCCGCCCGTGCGCCTCTACGCCCCCGGCTCCTGGGGTCCCAACTCGATCCACCAGCTGATCGCCCCCCACGCCTGGCGCCTCCCCTTCGAGCGCTCCTGGCGCGAGACGAAGAAGCACTAGCCGAGAAGTCGCCAGCGTCGGCCGAAGCGTCGCTCCGGTCGGCCGAGTTGGCATGCGTACGCCATCTCGACCGACGCGCGTGACGTCTCGACCGACGCGCGTGACGTCTCGACCGACGCGCGTGACGTCTCGGCTACGGCGCGTTGGCGCTCAGCTGCTCGAGGAGGGCCTGGGCGGCACGGTCCATGGCGTCGCCGTCGTAGGGCTCCAGGTCGACGGAGTTGAAGCTCTGGATCAGGGTGCCGTTCTGGACGAAGCCGGTGACGGCGTACGAGTTCACGCCCTGTTGCTTGACGAGCCGGGCGTCCTCAGCACCCTCGATCCCGGGCTCGCTGACATCCCCGGACTTCACGTCCATGGTCTTCCACGCGTCCGCGAGGGTGCCCTTGAAGGGCAGGTAGTTCAGTTCGTACGCAGTCCCACCCGACTCCTCGGGAAGCAATGCGCAGCGGGGTGCCGCCGAGGTGCCCTTCTCGATGCGGAGCTGGGTGCCGAGGGCCTTCTCCACGGGGGAGATGTCGAGCCCGTCACACGGGTTGAACGTCTCCTTGGAGGCATGCTCCGGGGATGATGCGGAGGCGGACGCCGACGAATCGGCGGGCTCCTCGGCTCCACAGGCAGCGACGGAGAGCAGCGCCACCACAGCGGGCGCCAGTACGGCGTATCTCAATGCTTCAACCCTCAATTGTTCAACACCGCGGTGGGCGGTTCGGTCGGCCGGGGTGAGGTCGAGCCGGGCAGGTGCATGGTCATCCGTGCGCCACCGTGCGGGGATCGGGCCGCGGAGACCGATCCGCCGGTGCGCTCGGCGACCTGCCGGACGATAGCGAGGCCGAGCCCCGACCCAGGCATCGAGCGGGCCTCGGTGGATCGGTAGAACCGGTCGAAGACGTAGGGGATGTCGTCCTCGGCGATGCCCGGACCCTCGTCGTCGACGTTGAGCACGCCGTCGCGGAGCGAGACGTGGACCGTGCCCGACTCCGGCGACCACTTGGCGGCGTTGTCGAGGAGATTGGTGACCGCACGTTCCAGTGAGCTGGCGTCGCCCATGACCCACCACGGGGCCGTCTCCTCGGTGAAGGTCACCGACGGGGCACGCAGACGCACCCGGGAGAGTGCCCGGTCCACCACCTCGGACATGTCCACCGTCTCCAGCGTCGGCTCGGCCGGCGCATCGCGGGCCAGCTCGACGAGGTCGCCGATCAGGTTGGTGAGCTCCTCGATCTGGGCGCGGATGTCTCCGAGGAGCTCGGCCCGCTGCTCGCCGGAGATCGAGGCGTCGGCCTGGGTGAGGAGCTCGACGTTGGTGCGGAGCGATGTCAGCGGCGTACGCAGTTCGTGCGAGGCGTCGGCCACCAGCTGTCGCTGCCGGTCCCGGGAGGCGGAGACGGCGGACAGCATCCGGTTGAACGACGTGGCCAGCCGGGCGATCTCGTCGTCGCCCTCGACCGGGAGCGGGGTGAGGTCCTCGGTGGTCGCGATCCGGTCGACCGAGGCGGTCAGCCGCCTCACCGGCCGCAGCCCGCCCGCTGCGACGACCCATCCGGCGAACGCCGCGGCGACGACCCCGGCCGCACCGAAGAAGAGCACGACGAGCCCGAGCCGTTTGTACATCTCCTGCTGTGGCCCCAGCGACTGCGCCAGCATCAGCGCCGAGTTGCTGTCGGGGATCGGGACGGTGACGACCCGGAAGACGCCCGCCTTGGTGGAGACCGTACGGACCGACTGCTTGGCCTCGCGCTTGGCCACCGCTTCTTCCGGAATGCCGGGCCGTGGAAACGTGCCGAGCGTCGGTGACCAGTAGTTGTGCGAGTCGTCGACCTCGGCGACCTGGATGTCGCCGGCGTTGAGCACCCAGGTCGGGAAGGCCGCGCCTGTTCGTGCGTCCTGGATCGACGCGGTGTTGGCCGCAGCGGAGGTGGCCCGCTTGAGCAGCGACTCGTCCATGTTGGCCTGCAGCTGGATGCGTACGACGAAGTAGAGCCCGATCGCGATCAGCGTGATCGAGCCGGCGACCGCAAGGGTCGTCAGCAGGGTGACCCGGCCCGCCAGAGAGCCGCGGTAGCGCGAGCTGGCTGCCGGCGTGGTCACGGCGCTGCTCACGACTCCTTCAGGACGTAGCCGATGCCGCGTACGGTGTGGATCAGCCGGGTCTCGCCCTCGGCCTCGGTCTTGCGGCGCAGGTAGCCGACGTAGACCTCGAGCGAGTTGGCGGTCGTCGGGAAGTCGTAGCCCCAGACCTCTTCGAGGATGAAGGACCGATCGAGTACGCGGCGGGGCCGGCGCAGGAACATCTCCAAAAGCGTGAACTCGGTGCGGGTGAGCTCGATGGCGCGCTCGCCCCGGGTCACCTCGCGGGTGGTGGTGTTCATGGACAGGTCGGCGAAGTGCAGCGTCTCCTCGTCGTCCTCGCCGACCGGAGCCGCCCGGCGCAGCAGCGCGCGCAGGCGGGCCAGCAGCTCCTCGAGCGCGAACGGCTTGGTGAGGTAGTCGTCGGCCCCGGCGTCCAGACCGTCGACCCGGTCGCCGACGGCGTCGCGGGCGGTCAGCACCAGGATCGGTACGTCGTTGCCGGCGGCGCGGAGCGCCTTGGTTGCCTCGATGCCGTCGAGGCGGGGCATCATCACGTCCATCACGACCACATCGGGGTCGTGGTTGGCGATGCCGGCAAGCGCCTCGGCGCCGTCGCCGGCCAGGGCGACCACGTAGCCGTTGAACTCCAACGACCGGCGCAGCGACTCACGCACGGCCTTGTCGTCGTCGACGACCAGCACGTGCGGCTTGTCGCCGGTGCTGTCGCCGGACCCATCACGGGGGGTGGCAGGGCTGTTCACACCCCTACCTTGCCACCCCTCGCTGAGTCGCTACTGAGAACGGCCCCGGTGTTTTGCTAAGCGTTCTCCTTGCGGAACGTGGAGATGCCCCACCAGACCGCGAGTGCGAACAGGCCGAGGGTCCAGCCGACTCCCCAGCCGATATCGGCCACCCCGAGGTCACCGAAGAACGAGGCTCGCACCGCGTCGACGATGTGCTTGGTCGGGATGACGTCGGCCAGCGCCTCGAGCCACCCGGCGCCGAAGCTCATCGGCAGGAAGATGCCCGACAGCAGCAGGATCGGCATCAGCAGCATGTTGGTCACCGGCGCCATCACGTCCTCGCTCTTCACGAGCAGCGCGAACGCGTTGGAGGCGGCGGCACCGGCACCACCGATCATCACCGTGATCGCGATCCCGACGAGGATCCCCACCGGCTTGAAGTCCATGCCCATCACGAGGCCGAGGGCGACCAGGATGATTGCCTGTACCAGGATCTGCAGCAGGTCGCGGTAGAGACGCCCGAAGAGCAGAGCGCCGCGCGAGGCCGGGGTGACCCGTTCCGCCTCGATGACGCCCTCGCGCCACTCGCCGATCAGCGAGAAGCCGGCGAACATCGCGCCGAAGATGCCGAGCTGGACGAGCATGCCGGGGACGAACCAGTTGTAGGCGTTCCCACCGAGCTCTTCGATGAGAGGCTCGAGCAGCGGGCCGAAGAGCAGCAGGTAGAGGATCGGCTGCATCACGCCGATCAGCACCCAGGCCGGGTTGCGGAGGTTCATCCGCAGCTGGCGGTTGAAGACGACCATCGACTCGCGGAAGAAGCCGGACTTGAGGACGGGCTGCTGGAACTCGGTCATGCCGCCACCTCCGTAGGGCAGTGCGAAGAATACGGACGCGGCGGCCTGACGCTCATTGTCGCTCGCTTGCGCTCGCTCATGACCGGGCCTCCTGGGTCTGCTCGGTGGCCTCGTCGGCCTCAGGAGTGCCTGAGTCGGCATCGCGTAGCGAACGTCCGGTCAGCGTCAGGAAGACGTCGTCCAGCGTGGGGCGGGCGACCTCGATCGACTCCAGCGAGACACCGTTGGACTCCAGGTCGCGCAGCAGGCCGGGGACTGCCTTCCCTGCCCGCGGCACCCGGCCGCTGACCAGTCGCTCGTCGACCTCGACGCTCTCCGAGATCGAGCCGAGCTTGTCGCGCGCGATCGCGACCTGCTCGTCGGTGGCGACCTCCAGGGAGACGAGGTCGCCGGAGACGGCGGCCTTGAGGTTCTCCGGGGTGTCGTTGGCGACGATGCGGCCCTGGTCGATGACCATCACCCGGTCGGCGAGGGTGTCGGCCTCGTCGAGGTAGTGGGTGGTCAGGAAGACCGTCGCCCCGTGATCGGTACGCAGCGAGGCGATGTGGTCCCACAGGTTGGCCCGCGCCTGCGGGTCGAGGCCGGTGGTCGGCTCGTCCAGGAAGACCAGCTTGGGGGCGTGGATCAACGCCATCGCGATGTCGAGGCGGCGCTTCTGCCCGCCGGACATGTTGCGGGGCTTGCGGCGCCACAGCCCCTCGAGCTGAAGCCTCTCGAAGAGCGCCTGTCCGTGGGCGACCGCGTCCTTCTTGGACATCCCGTAGAGCATTCCGTGGTCGACGACCTCATCGCCCGCGTAGGCGCCCGAGAAGGTCGATCCGACCTGGGAGCAGTAGCCGATGCTCCGTCGGACCTCGACGGACTGCTTGGCCACGTCGAAGCCCGCCACCGTGGCGGTGCCTGCCGTGGGCTTGAGGAGGGTGGTGAGGATGCGCAGGGTGGTGGTCTTGCCGGCGCCGTTCGGGCCCAGGAAGCCGACCACCTCGCCCTCTTCGACGTCGAGGTCGACTCCGTCGACCGCGACGACTTCTTTCCGCTGCTTGCCATGGCCAGAGGCGAAGGTGTGCCTCAAGCCGCGTGCGTGAATCATGTGTCACTCCCTTGTGCGTGCAAGTCCCAGACAAGCACGGACCACCGACAACAATCACCCGATTTTACCCAGATGTTCAAACTTGAATACCGTGAGTGTTCAATTTTGATCCCGAGTTGTCAAACCAGTTCGAGCGTGACCCGAGTCGGCTCAGCCGCGCAGCATCTCCCGGTAGCGCTTCCGGTCGGCGTCCATCTGCCAGCCCGGGTCGTCCTCGGCAGGCGCCCAGCCGGGAGCGTCGCCGGCGAAGAAGAGCTTGCCGCTGCGTACGTCGTCCAGGACCTCCACCAGCCATGCCCGCTCGGAGCGGAGCTTGTCGAGCTGGAGGTGGAGCGCGGCGACGGTATGGGGCGGCACCATGCGGGCGTTCACGCGGACCGCGGCGTCGAGCTCCTTGATTGTGCGCTCCAGGGTCTTCAGCCGGACGCTCAGGTGCTGGATCACGGCCGGCCGCTCCAGCAGCGGCACCAGCGAGAACGCGGCGTAGAAGGAGACGCCGTTGTAGACGTCGACGGCCTGCAGTGAGCGGGTGACGAGGCGTTCGAGCTCTGCCCGGCCGCCGGCGCTGATCTCGTAGACCGCGACCGTACGCCCGTTGTCGACCAGATCGTGCCTGGTCAGATGGCCCTTCTCGGTCAGCGAGGTCAGCGCGTGGTAGATCGAGCCCGGGTTGATGTTGGCCCACTGGTCGACCTGCCACGACATCAGTTCGCGCCGGATCTGGTAGCCGTTGACGGGCTCGAACAGCGCCACTGCTCCCAGCAGCAGCATCCGTGTGTCGTCTCCGGCCATAGGGAGATTCTAGGGGCGGCACGACCGGGCCTCAGCGGGACGTCAGCTGCCACAGGTGTCCGTCGGGGTCGGCGACGACCGCGCGGTATTCACCCCACGGCGCCGACTCCGGCTCGATCATGCCCCGGCCGAGAGCCATGGCGGCCGCATAGCGCGCGTCGACATCGTCGCGCGAGCCGAGATCGATGGTGACCAGGCACTGCTTCGGGCCCTCCGGCGGGGGCAGGGTCGCCGCGTCCATCGGCTCGTCCGCGAGCTGGCCGGTGACCCACTTGAACCCGCCGGTGGGGATCATCATCACCTCGCAGGAGTCCGACAGGGTCGCACGAAGCGGTTCAGGGACTCCGTCGTCGGCGAGGTCGCCGGGGGTCTCGAGGCCGAGGCCGTCACGGAGGAAGACATGGGACCGGGTGCGGTCCCGGGTGGGCAGGGCGATCGTCGTACGCATCCGGACCTCCTCAGTGGCAGCAGTGGTCGGCGGTGGGGGCGATTTCTGATCCGAGATCGTCGTCGCGTCCGGCGGCGAGCCGCGACCACTGCGCTGTCGGGCGGCCGCTCACGCCGGGGCGGTGGTTGGTCGTCGACGCCTCCTCGCTGCGGAACTGGCTGCCGTCGATGCCTGTGCGCCGCGGCCAGTCCTCAGGTGAGTCCTCCCAGGTCTCCTGCCGTCCGTAGACGGTCATGTCCAGGATCCCGTACGACGCCGACATCGGCTCCACGCCACGTCCGGTGGTGCGGTAGGTCTCGAAGACCCGGTCGCCGTCGCGCACGTAGCAGACCTTGCCGCCGAAGAACCCTCGGGCGTCGAGGACGTCCCACGACTCCTCGGGCACGGAGTACCACGGCATCTCCCACCCCATGAAGTCCCGGTAGCGGGAGCTCTCCGGGTAGGGCCCCTGGCAGAAGACGGCGTACGTCACCCCGCGCGAGTGCAGGTAGCCGAGCTCGCTCACGCCGCCGCTGAAGAACGTGCACCCCTCGCACTGGTCGGCGGCGGCATGGCCGGTGTGCCACATGTGGTAGCTCGCGAAGAGCTGCGTGCGCCCTTCGAAGGCATCCAGCAGGCTGACCCGCCCGGCGCCGCCGAGGAGCGGCGCGGCCGCGTCGACCTCGGTCATCGGGAGCCTTCGGCGGGCCGCGGCGAGAGCGTCACCCGCGCGGGTGTGCTCCTTCTCGCGGTCGAGGAGCGCGTCGCGCTCGTGCAGATACGTCGTCCGGTCGACGACGGGCGGGAATGAGGTCGTGGTCATACCGACTACGTTAAACATAGTTGATACTCTTGTGAAGAGAGTTTGGAGGATCGATGCCGAAGAAGCAGACGTACGCCGACCTGGGTGATGCCTGCGCGACCGCGCACGCCATGGACGTCATCGGTGACCGGTGGAGCATGGTGATCGCGCGCGAGCTTCTGCTCGGGCCGCGCCGGTTCGCCGACCTGGCCTCGGCCGTCGTCGGGATCACGCCCGCTGTGCTCACCTCCAGGCTGAAGGCGCTGCGGGACAGCGGCGTCGTCGAGCAGGTCCAGCTCGACGACCTCGGGCGGACCCGTGTCTACCGGCTCACCGAGTGGGGGCAGGGCCTGGAGGACGTGATGCGGTCGCTCGGTCACTGGGCGCAGCGCTCGCCCGGCTTCCCGGTGGACGGGAGCATGACCCCCGACGGCGCAATCGTCGCGATGCGCACCATGGCCCCCTACGCCACGATGGCCGACTGGGGCGACGGCCCGGTCCGGATCGCGATCGAGCTGCACGACGAGCGGCGTCCCGCCGCAGGCGTACGCCGCTACCGGCTGTACTGGGACGAGGACCGTTTCGAGCTGAGCGAGGGTGCGGACGAAGCGCCCGCGGCGACCGTCTCCGGCGACTCGTCGGCCTGGGCGGACGTCGTCTTCGCCGGGAGCCCGATCGGCTCGATGGCCGTCGAGGGCGACCAGCGGGCCGTGGAGCGGGTGGCTGCCGCGTACGCCGCGATCGCGTGAGGCCGCCTTCGACAAGACGCCGCAATTCACCGGCACGCCGGGACCTCTGGCACTGACGACCCGTAGTTCGGGCTCACTACGCTCGATGGGATCGAATGACTCGGAGAGGATCGACGTGACCCTGAACCTGACTTACGGGGACCTGGGAGACGCGTGCGCTGCCGCGCACGCCCTGGACCTGATCGGCGACCGGTGGAGCCTGATCGTGGTGCGTGAGCTGATGTTCGGGCCGCGTACGGCGCGTGACCTGGAATCCTCCGTGATCGGGGTCAGCACCGATGAGCTCAAGGACCGGCTGCAGTTCCTCGAGCACGCCGGCGTCGTGGTCGAGACAGAGCTCGGCTACATCACCAAGACGACGGCCTACGCCCTCACCCCGTGGGGCCGCGAGCTCGAGACGATCCTCGGAGCGCTCGGTCGCTGGGCCCACGGCTCGACCCGCTTCCCGATCATGTCCGCCGGGATGACACCCAGCGGCGTGATGGTGGCGATGCGCACGATGGTGCCCGCCGGCAGCGCGACGACCCCCGAGCCGATCAGCGTCGCCTGGGAGCTGACCGACGCCCGCCGTCCGGACGTCGACCCGCAGCAGTTCCGGCTCGTGTGGAAGGGCAACCAGTTCGACCTCGCCGAAGGCACGCTCGAGGACGTCGACGTGACCATCGCGGGCGACTCGACGGCCTGGACCGGTGTCGTGTTCATGGGCTTCCCCGTGGATGCCGCGATCGCCGAGGCCGGGCTGAAGGTCGAGGGTGACCGCGCCGCGCTGGATCGCGTGCTCGGACTGTTCGCGGACACGCTCGCAGAGGCCAGCTGAGGCTCTCCGCTCGGCCCGACGTGGTTCACTGGACGCGACCGGATCCAGTTGCTCGGAGAGGATCGACGTGACCCTGAACCTGTCCTACGGGCGCCTGGGAGATGCGTGCGCGGCGGCACACGCACTGGACCTGATCGGCGATCGGTGGAGTCTGATCGTCGTGCGCGAGCTGATGTTCGGACCGCGTACGTCTCCTGATCTGAGATCGTCCCTGATCGGGATCAGCACCGAGGAGCTCAACGACCGGCTGCAGTTCCTGGAGCGCGCGGGCGTCGTGGTCGAGACCGAGCTCGGCTACCTCACCAAGACGACGGCGTACGCCCTGACCGACTGGGGCAGGGAGCTGGAGAAGGTCCTCAGTGCCTTGTCTCTGTGGGCTTTGGAAGGGTCGGCGCACTTCCCGGTCCCGTCGACCGGGATGACGCCCAGCGGGGTGATGGTGGCGATGCGCACGATGGTCCCGCCCCAGAGCCTGCCCACCCAGGCCCCGATCCGGGCCAGCTGGAAGCTGACCGACGCCAGGTGTCCCGACGTGGAGGCCCAGGAGTTCCGTCTCGACTGGAACGAGTACGGCTTCGACCTGGACGTCGGCGACCTTCCCCGAGTCGACGTCGCGGTCACCGGCGACTCGACGGCCTGGGCGGGCGTCGCGCTCCTCGGGCAGTCCCTGGACGAGGCACTGGCGATGGGCGATCTCCGCGTCGAGGGCGACCAAGCGGTGCTCGCGCGCGTACTCCGGGTCTTCGCCGACGCGATGGCCGCGGTGGGCTGAGGTCTAGGAGGCAGGGTCGGCGCAGAAGGCGATCAGCTCGCCGCGGGCCTTGCCCTGCTCGATCAGCTGGCCGACGTCGAGCGAGACGTGCTTCAGCTCGCCGAGCGGGGAGCGGATGATGGCGCTCTGACGGCGCCAGGGCGCGATCGTCGGAGGAGCCACGCAGTGGTGCTGCTCGAGCATCGCGGCGAGCTCGGGCTGCTCCCGCTTCGCCAGCGACCGAGGCTCGGACGGCGTGGTGAGAGCAACCAGACAGAAGGCCGCCAGCGCGGTCAGCGCGCATACCTTCATGGCGACGACGACCAGCGTCAGATGTCGCGGAGTGTCCGAGTGCACGTCTACCACAACGACGGATGGGCCCGACGGTAACGGCTCCGATCGTCATTATGACGAACGTCCTACCCGGACACCGGGAGCAGACCAGGAGCAGACTCGCTAGTGTCGCGTCATGCCTTCGCGTACGTCTTCCTGGTTCTCCTCGCCCGCCGAGGCCGTCACCCGTATGGGAGACGTCGGCTACCTCGCGGACGACTCGACCGCGCTGACGACCTACCTCGCGGGGGCGTTGGAGAAGCCGGTGCTCGTCGAAGGACCGGCCGGTGTGGGCAAGACCGAGCTGGCCAAGGCGATCACCCGCGCGACCGGGGCCGAGCTGGTCAGGCTGCAGTGCTACGAGGGCCTCGACGAGGCCCGGGCGCTGTACGAGTGGAACTACAAGAAGCAGCTGCTCCGCATCCAGGCCGCCAACGACGGCCAGGCGTGGGAGGAGACCCACGACGACATCTTCTCCGAAGAGTTCCTGCTGACCAGGCCGCTGCTGACCGCGATCCGCCGTGAGGAGCCGACGGTGCTGCTCATCGATGAGGTCGACAAGACCGACGTCGAGGTCGAGGGGCTGCTGCTCGAGGTCCTCTCCGACTTCCAGGTGACCATCCCCGAGCTCGGCACGATGACCTCGACCCGCCGTCCGCTCGTCGTGCTCACCTCCAACGCCACCCGCGAGCTCTCCGAGGCGCTCAAGCGACGCTGCCTCTACCTCCACCTCGACTACCCCGACGCCGACCGGGAGCGCGAGATCGTGCTTTCCCAGGTGCCCGGCCTCGACGGCAAGGTGGCGCGTCAGCTCGTCTCCGTGGTCGGCCGGCTGCGTGAGCTGGAGCTCAAGAAGTCGCCCTCGATCGCCGAGTCGGTCGACTGGGCGCGCACCCTGATCGCGCTGGAGATCACCGACCTCTCCGACAAGGCCGTCGCCGACACCCTCGGCGTCGTTCTCAAGCACTCCTCCGACGTCGACCGCGCGGTCCGAGAGCTGCGGTTGAAGAGGTGACTCTCCTCGACCGGCACATCGAGTTCCTCGAAGCGCTTCGGGGAGCCGGGCTGCCGGTGTCGCTATCCGAAGGCCTCGACGCGGTGACCGCCCTCGGCCTGATCGGCTGGAACGACCGCACCCAGGTCAAGGAGGCGTACGCCGCGACCCTGGTCAAGCGGGCCAACCAACGGGCCACCTTCGACGGGCTCTTCGAGCTCTACTTCCCGCGGATGGTCGGCTCGGGCGCGGACGCCGATGCCGAGGCCGCCGGGGTGGCGAAGGACGGGCCCGAGGCGCTCTCCGAGTTCACCGCGCGACTGAGCGAGGCGCTCGAGGCCGACGACGTCGAGATGCTCCGTCAGCTGGCCGCCGAGGCGGTGGCGCGCTTCGGCGCGATGCCCGGTCGCGGCCCGGGGTTGAGCTCGTGGTCGTCCTATACCGCGCTACGCCGGCTCTCGACCGACGAGCTCACCTCGCGGCTCATCGAGGGGCTCCAGCAGGGCGGCTGGACCGAGGAGGAGGCGGTGCGGGTCGGGAACCGCCGCGTGGGTCGGTTCAGCGGTCTCGTCGAGGCCGACGCCCGCCGCCGGATCGCGGAGGAGAAGGGCCCCGAGCAGATCGCCAAGATCGCCGTACGCCCCACCATCGAGAAGCTCGACTTCCTGCACGCGCGGCGGGCCGACCTGGAGGCGCTGCGGCGCGAGATCTACCCGTTGGCGCGCCGCCTGGCGACCCGGCTCACCCAGGAGCACCACGCGCGCCGGCGAGGCGCGGTGGACCTGCGGCGTACGCTCCGGTCCTCGATGTCCACCGGCGGCGTCCCTGTCGACCTGCGTTTCAGGCCGAAGCGGCCGCACCGCACCGAGCTGGTGATCCTGTGCGACGTGTCGGGCTCGGTGTCCAACTTCGCGACCTTCACGCTGATGCTCGTCTTCGCTCTGCGCGAGCAGTTCGGCAAGGTGCGCGCGTTCACCTTCGTCGACGAGATCCACGAGGTCACGTCCTACTTCAAGCCCGGCGCCGACCTGGTCGACACGATGACCGAGCTGACGAAGGCGACCGAGCACGCGGCCCGGATGGGGCGCACCAACTACGGCCGCGCCTTCTCCCTCTTCCAGGAGCGCCACGCCGACGCCCTCGGCCCGAAGTCGTCGCTGCTGATCCTCGGCGACGCCCGGTCCAACTACTCCGACCTCGCCGTCGACTCGCTGCGGGCGATGGCCGAGGCGAGCAGGCACGCCCACTGGCTCAACCCCGAGGTCCGTACGCAGTGGGACACCGGCGACTCCGAGGCGACGCGCTACGGCTCGATCATCGAGATGCGGGAGTGCCGCAACCTCACCCAGCTCTCCGAGTTCGTCCACGATCTGGCCTGATCGCACCCGCTGGTCGACACGCCTACGCCTAGAGGCTCCGAGGTCTGAACGAAGTGGCCTTCGACCAGCGGGGCGTCACTGCAGCTTCAGGTCCAGCCCGTAGACGATCCGGTCGGCGACCCCGACGGAGTCGGTGACGCACACGACCCGGTCGTCGGCGAGGAAGCGGCGTCGGTCGGAGAGGACCGGGGTGCCGTCGGGGATCTGCAGGTCGTATGTCTCCTGCGGTGTAGGCATCCGGGACTCGATGTCCATGGCGACCGTGGTGACCTTGACGCCGACGGTGGCCAGCAGGTCCTTGATCGGCGGCTGCGGCCAGTCGGCGGTCGGCGTGGCCAGCGGGGTGTCGACGACCAGCGGATACGGGATGTAGGCCGTGGTGCGGTATTCGGCGGTGTCGTCGCCGCTGATGTAGAAGGTGAAGGTGGTGCTGAGCAGCTCGCTGCGCGGGTCGATCTCGAAGGCCGCCCCCAGCTTCTCGCCGGCGGGGATCACCTCGTAGGTGTGCTCGACCGAGAGACCGTCGTCCGGGCCGCGCGGGGGCTGGTTGTAAGCCGCGTCCGGCTTCGCCGGGTGACTGCGGTCGGTGATCAGCATGCTCATCAGGTCGTAGCGGGTCTTGGTGGCGTCGCGTACGAAGACACCACGGCCCTGCTCGCTGGTGATCAGGCCTTCGTTGCGCAGCACCGCCAGGCCTCGCCGGATCGTGGCGCGGTCGTAGGGGAAGGTGTCCATCAGCTCGGGTTCGGTCGGTAGACGCTCGCCGGGCAGATAGGTGCCGTCGTCGATCTGGGCCCGCAGATAGTCGGCCACGTGAAGGTATTTCGGTAGGCCGCGCGGACGGGGGTTACTCATGGGAGAACACGTTACTGAGGCGTACAGATCCCGAATAGCCGCATAGCCCCACCCTTTCCGCCTTGACCCGTTGCAATGAGTGGACTTATGGTCGAACGTGTCTCGGGGCGTTGGGCGGCATGGCCCAGCTGTGGCACCGGCGTCTCGGGGCACTCAACGACGAGAACCATCGACATTCCTTGGGGGGAATTCGTGTTCGTAGACGACAGACTCAGCGTCGGGTCCAGCGAGAGGCCGCCGGTCCTGGCCAAGGACCCGCTGGTCTACCGCACCGACCGAGGGAGCTTCTGGCACCTTCGCTCGGGCAAGAGGAGCAACGGGTACGTCATGACCGTGTGCGGCCGCCGGTTGGGGACGTGGCATGTGCTGCCGCCGCGCAGGCTCAGCAAGGTCGCGCCCAATCAGGTCTGCGTCGGGTGCCTGCGCAAGACGCCCATCGGGGAGGTCATCTCTCCTCCCAGTGGATCTCGACACGCGGACGCGGCTTCGCAAGCTCAGCCGCGCGCTCGCTCGATCTCACCTGACGACGCCGGCAGCTCGCAAGCTCGCTGCCGACTGTCAGGCGACCTCGAGCAGGCTGAGGTCCGTGAGCCACTCGACCGGCGCGACGTCGTCGGTGTAGACCGTCCCGCCCCGAATGCCTGGCTCGAGCCGGGCGGCGGAGTCGGTGAGGGTGCCGGCCAGGTCGGCGGGCTGCGACTTCGCGGTGGCGATGAGGTCGGCCGCGGGATCCGCCTCCGGGTCGACGGTCGCGATCAGGTGGGTGTTGGTCGGGCCGGAGTCCGACCGCCACACGGCCTCGCCGAACGAGGTCCGCAGCGTTGCGGTGAGGACCTTCTCCAGCGCTGTCGAGCCCTCCGGGTGGGCTGAGTTCACGACGAGCACCCCGCCCGGGTTCAGGTGGTCCTTCGCGAGTGCGAAGAACTCCTTCGTGGTCAGATAGAACGGGATGTAGGGCTGGTGGTAGGCGTCGACCATGATCGCGTCGTACTTCCGGGTCTGCTTCTGCAGCCACGGGCGGGCGTCGGCGGTGTGGAGGTGGAGGTTCGGCTGGTCCTTGAGGTCGAAGAGCTTCTGGCCGACCTCGGTGACGTCCTCGTCGATCTCGACGGCGTCCACCCGGGTCTCGGGGGCGAAGTGTCCGAACTGGCGCGCGGTCGTCCCGGCGGCCGAGCCCAGGATCGCCACCGACTTCGGCGCCTCCGCGCCGGCGTACGACAGCGAGAGCATCTCGTCCCAATAGGCGCCGGTGAGCCACTCGCCCTCGGTGTAGACCGAGTGCACGGCGTGGCCCTCGTTCAGCTCGAGGTAGCGGCTGCCGTCGTCGTACTCGACCACACGGGCGTACTGGTATTCGGTCTCCTTCTCCCAGATCACCTCGCCGCCGTTGTTGGTCAGCGTCTTGATCGACCCGGTCGGCAGGGCGATCAGGGCAAGGATCACCGCCGGTACGACCGCGGCCGGCAGCCGGCCCTTGACCAGGTGCGGGATCGCGCAGATCGCCATGAGGAGAGCGAAGATCAGGAACGTACGCCGCGTCCCGACGACCGGGATGAGGAACAGCGAGGCGGCGAAGGTGCCGACCAGGGAGCCGACCGTCGAGATCGCGTAGAGGCGCCCGGCCGCGTGGCCGGCGTCCTCGACGGCTTCGACGCTCAGCCGGACGGCGTAGGGGCTGACGATGCCGAGCAGGAACAGCGGGATCGCGAGCAGCACGCCGACCCCGACCAGCGAGCCGGCGAAGGTGGCGATGCTGAGCTGGTCGACTGCCTTGACCGCGAGCGGGAGGAACGGGTCGGCGATGAACGGCACCGCGGCCAGGAGGGCGGCGGCGGCGAGCACGATCTTGGCCAGGCCGGAGGGGTGGGGGTTCCGGTCGGCGATCCTGCCGCCGACGGCGTAGCCGATCGCCAGTGCCACCAGCACCGTCGCGATCGTGTTGGCCCACACGATGGTCGAGTCGCCGAACCACGGAGCGAGCAGCCGAGCCGCGGCCATCTCTGACCCCAAGGTGCCGGCACCGACGGTGAAGACGAGAAGCTCAAGCGCACGCGCACGCAGTTTCATGGGGTGAACCTATCCGGCTGCTCCAACGTCGGCACGCGAGGCTGGTTCTGGCCGACGTCCGGCCTTGATCCGGTCGAGCACCGCAGGCTGTCCGAGGAGTACGCCACCGAGGACCAACGCCATCCCGAGCCCGCTGGTCGGAGTGAGATGCTCGCCCGCGAAGGCGACGCCGATGAGGATCCCGGCGACCGGGTTGAGCAGGCCGACCAGCGACACCGCTGCGGCGGGAAGGCGCCGCGCGCCACGGAACCAGACCGCGTAGGCGACGACGGTGCCGGCGATGCCGATGTAGAGGTAGCCCCCGATCGCCGGCAGGTCGAGAGCGGGCGGCGGGCCTTCGACGAGGAGAGCCACCGGGGCGAGGATGAGGCCGCCCAGGACGAGCTGCCAGGCGGTGAAGGTGAGCAGTCCGACCGGCGGCTGCCAGACCTTGACGAGGATGAAGCCTGTGGAGAAGACGGCGACCGAGGCGAAGGCGGCCAGGACCCCGATCAGGTCGAGGCTCGCGCCGCCACGGAGCACCAGCAGGGCGACGCCGATGGCGCCGACGACGCCGGCCGCGAGCGATCCGGCCCGTGGCCGCTCGCCGGCGACGGCCCAGGCCAGCAGCATCACCACGATCGGCGAGACCGCGGTCAGGGTGGCGGCGAGCCCGCCGGGGAGGCGGTAGGCGGCGACGAAGACGAGGGCGAAGAACGCCCCGAAGTTGAGCAGCCCGAGCGCTGCTGTGCGCCACCACCAGGAGCCGTGGAGCAGGCCCGGCCGGAGCGCCAGGAGCAGCAGGCCGAAGGGCAGCGCCCGGACCACGGCGCCGAACAGTGGCCGGTCCGGCGGCAGGAACGTCGCGGTGACGAAGTAGCCCGACCCCCATGCCACCGGGGCGATCGCGGTCAGCGCGAGGGTCACGAATCTACTTTCCATGGAAGGCATAATACCTTCCGCGTGCGATATATTCCGTTGTCATGGCAGACCACGTCTCGACCGTGATGGAGCAGTGGGAGCGGGAGCGTCCCGACCTCGACGTCACCCCGCAGGCCGTCATCGCCCGGCTGCACCGTCTCGCGCTGCGTCTCACTGACGAGCTGGTCAGCGTCTATGCCGAACACGGGCTGGGCGAGGGCGAGTTCGACGTCCTGGCGACGCTGCGACGGCAAGGCGCTCCGTACGCCCTGACTCCGAAGGAGCTCGGTGAGCAGACGATGGTCTCCTCGGGGGCGGTCACCAAGCGGGTCGACCGCTGCCTGGCTCAGGGCTGGGTCAGCCGGGACCGCCGGGACGAGGACGGTCGCGGACGCCGGGTCGCGCTCACCGAGCGTGGGCGCGAGCTGATCGACGCGGCTTTCACCGACCACATCGCCAACGAGCACCGCCTGCTCGCCGTCTTCACCGCGGCCGAGCGGCGGTCGCTCGCCCGGCTGCTCGAGAAGTGGGCCGAGCAGACCGGGGCTTGAGGTTGCCCCAAGGGGAAGCACCAATCTGCTTCCACCGGTGACCTTCACCGGGGAGGATGGTGACCATGAGCGAGCGTCAGCGAGCGATCGCATGAGCCGCCTGGAGGGGCTTGTGAACATCGGCGACTTCGCCCGGGAGACCGGGCTGACGCCGAAGGCACTGAGGTTGTACGACGACCTCGGTCTGCTGCTTCCTGCCGAGGTGGACGCGGTCTCCGGCTATCGCCGCTATGGGCCTGACCAGGTGGAACGCGCACGCCTGGTCGCCTCACTGCGCTTGGTCGGGATGCCACTGGCCCGGATCCGGGAGGTCGTCGACATGCCCGCCGCACTCGCGGCGGTCGAGGTCGAGACCTACTGGCGCCAGGTCGAGGCCGACACGGCCACCCGTCGCAAGATGGTCTCCGTCCTCGTCCACCGATTGAGGAGCGAGGCACATCAGATGACTACTTCAACCGAGACCCTGCACGTCGAGTTCGGCTTCAGCCACGAGACAGGTGGCCGATCCAGCCAACAGGACGCCGTCCTGGTCACCCCGGAGCTGATCGCCGTCGCCGACGGATTCGGTGAGCGCGACGATCTTGCCGGGGCGGCCCTGACGGCGTACGCCGCCGGCGGGCTGCGGTCGGCCATCCAGGAGGTGTTCGCGGAGGTGCCGAAGTCCGGCACCACCCTGACCGCCGTCGATCTGCACGGCTCGACCGCGCGGATCACCCACATCGGCGACGCCAGGGTCTTCCTGGTGCGGGACGGAGACGTACGCCAGGTCACGCACGACCACACCGTCGTCGCCGCCATGGTCGAGGCCGGCCAGCTGACGGCCGACGAGGCTCGCTCCCATGAGCACCGGGCCCTGCTCAACCGCGCCCTGGTCCCCGGGGTCGTCGCCGACGAGATGTCGCTCGAGCTGCTGCCCGGTGACCGGATGGTGCTGACCACCGACGGCGTCCACTCCTACGTGTCCGACCTGAATCCGCTGATCATCGCCGAGGCCGGCCCGCAGTCGGTCGCCGCCGCGGTCGCGGCTGCTGTCGTCGCCGCCGGGGAGCCGGACAATCACACCATCGTGGTCGTCGACCTCTCCTAGCCGTCGCCCGCTGGTTGAGGGCGCCTCCGCCTAGCGGCTCCGGCGGCTCAACCAGCGGGACCGCCAGCGCCGCTTCGGCGCAGTGGGTTCCTCACCCAGCTCCGCGGCAGCGGCGGCGAACGAGTCGCGCAGGGAGGGGTAGACGAGCTCGATCTCGGGGTGCTCGCGGAGCGTCTGGGCGATCCGGCGGGTGAGGCGCTTGCCGACACTGGCGATGTGCCGTACGACGGCGTCGACCTCGTCGTCGGTGAGCTGTTGCGGGTGGAAGGGCTTCTGCGGCTTCTCCCGCAGCAGGTCCCGCATGGGCTCGAGGGAGTCGATGTCGTACCGCAGCGCCAGAGCGTGCAGCTCGTCGTCGGCGATCTTCCGGAGCCGCTCGTGGTCGGCGGGAGGCATCAGGGTGTAGGTCGTCGGCCCGAGGGGGCAGGACTGGAGGTGGACGTCGAGGCGCTCCTGCAGCTGCGGTCCGATCGGGAGGACGTTGAGCGCGCGCTTGATCTCGAGCGCATGCAGCGAGTAGGAGAGGTTGACCTGTCTCAAGGACAGGTCGCCGAGCTCGGTGGTGTCGATGGCGGCGGTGTCGAGCAGGTCGGTGAGCAGGCTGCCGCCGACGAAGAGCTCGGGAAGGTAGGGCCGGAGGACGAGCTGGGCGCGCACCGCCTCGGAGTCGAGAGCGTTGTAGAGATGCTGGTGACCCAGCCATCCGCCGTACGCATCAGGCGACGCCACGAACGGCTCGACGTGCCCGAGCCGTTTGACCCGCTGGTTGTAGTCGGATTCCAGGAACGCGAGGGGATCACGGACGTACAGGACGAACCGGGCCTGCGGGGGCAGCAGCTCGGCGATCCCGGGCAGCTCAGGGAGGAACGCCTCGGAGGAGAGCAGCAGCGTGTGGCATCCGCTGGCCTCGAACTCCTCGAGCGTCCTGGAGACCTCGTGGGGTGAGGCCACGAAGAGGTGGCCCGAGCGCTCCATGAGCGAGCCGGCGTTGCCGGCGCTGATGCCGTTCTTGTCGACGCTGTGCTGAGGGTAGAAGATGCCGGCCTTCGCGAGCGTCTGCGTGTTGGCATGGAAGAACGCCTGGACCGCGGAGGTGCCCGTCTTGGGGAGGCCGGCGTGGACGACGATGGACTTCACAGGGACCGATCAGTAGGCGTCAGAGTGCCCTCCGCGATCGACTGCCCGGTGTCCGAGGACAGGCGAGGTCGGGGATGGTGCCGAGGGCGACCTACACCGTATCGACTCACGTCATCGAGGCAAGCCCGCAACTCAGCCGAGGTATCCCAGACTGCGGATCCGGCCGATCTCGTCACGGAGCTCGTCGTGGGCGGCGTTGTCCGCAGCCCGCCCGCCGGCGACGTAGTGGCTCTCCTTCGCCGTGGTGCCGTCGTAGACGACCGTGAACCGGTGTCCGACACCTACGTTGATGAGCCCGCCGAGGAGCGCCACCGGGTCGGAGCGGTCCTCCAGCGACAGCACTCGCGTGGTCTCGGGAACGCGCGGCGCTGCCGCGCCAGGAGCACCCACGGTGACCACCTGGTCCACGACGTACGCACCCCCGGCTGCCGCCGCGATCACGGCCGCCGCGGTGCCCCCGGCCGCGGCGCCGACGAGCATCACGTGGGAGCCGGCCTCGACCGACTCCTCGATGGTCCTCGAAGCTGTGGCGATGTAGTCGGAGAGGTCACCGGAGACGAGCCGCAGGCGCCGGCTGCCGGCGTACGGGCCCGGCAGATAGGCGATGTAGCGGCCGGGCGCCGTCTTCTGGAGCGCGACACCGGTCTTGGTCGCCTCGAGAGTGCGGATGAGCTCCTCGATGGTGGCCGGGGTAGCGGCGGTGACGTCGCCGGCCGCGGTGTCCTCCTCGGTGGAGGCCAATGCCCCGCCGATGTCGCGCAGTGCGTGCCCGGCGTCGGTCGCGAAGGAGTCGATCCCGGCGGCGCGCAGCGCGCCCGCGGTGGCTGCCCCGGCGTCGTCCCCACGCGGGAAGCCGGCGGTGAGCAGCGAGCGCAGCTCGAGCGACTCGAGCAGCCCGCCGCCGGTGGCGATGTGGTCCATCAGCTCGGGATGACCCTGGGCGAGCTCGCCGAGATAGGCGGTGACGCCCTCACGGTCGAGCGCGTCGGTCTCGATCAGACCGGCGGACAGCAGTGACCCGCCGAGCTCGACCTCGGGGGCGAGGTAGTCGAGCGCGTTGGCCGCGATGGCGCCCAGCGTGCTGCGGGCAGCGGTCTGGAGCTCGTCGATCCAGCGGTAGGTCTGCACGGTCGCCCGCACCGAGAGCGCATCGGCCTCGAGCGCCTGGCTGAGCCCGAGGACGCCACCCTTCTCGGAGGTCGCGGCCCGGATCTCGTCCTCGGCCGGCTCCCAGGTCTTCGCGGAGAGCTCCGCGGAGGAGGTGACGTCGTCGTCAGCCAGGATCTCGGCACCGAGCTCGGCCCACTCGCGCAGCTGCGCGCCGGCGTCGCCGATGGAGCCGGCCAGGCCGAGGATCTGCTCGTACTTGTCCTCCGGGCCCGCGGGCGGCGGCACCGTGTCGGGTGCGCCACTCGGGAGCGGTCCCAGGCGGTTGATCGGATCGTTGGACGAAGAGCTCATCGGGCCACCTCCGCGAGAACAGGGGCAAGGTCTGCGGCGAGCTCGGACGGCTCCACGCTGGTGATCAGCAGTGTCAGCTCTCCATCGAGCGACACCGTACGCATCGAACGCCAGCCGTCGTTGACCAGCGTCCAGGAGACCGTGCCGATCAGCGGGTTCTCCGGATCGGCGGTGGTCGCGACGACGGCACGCAGCCGGCCGTGGGTCTCGGTGGACAGCGCCTCGAGGGCCCTCGAGACGACCACGTCGCCCTCGGTCAGCACCGGCACCAGGTCGCCGCGCCCGGTGCGCAGCGCCTCGAAGACGGCGTCAGCGGTCGCGAACGGGACCTCGAGCTGCTCGGGCACTGCCGAGGCCAGCCGGGCGGTGTCACCCGGCAGCGTCGCGGTGCGGCCGAGCTCGGCCGACCAGGCCGCCGAGGGATACCAGGAGAGCTCGAAGACGAGCCCGTCCACGGTGGCCAGCGAGGCGGCCGCCTCACCCTTCTGCCGGTGCCAGGCGCGGCCACGGAGGCCGTCGACGACGACGTCGAGGTCGATGACCACCTCCGGGGTAGCCAGCAGGCCCAGCGCGCCGGCGATCCCGGCGTCGAGGGTCCCGTCGGCGTCGAGGAGGTCGCGGCGCCGCAGCGAGGTGCTGCCCTCGCCGAAGCCGGCGACGGCGCGGGCCAGGGCCTCGGCCTCGGCTGCCGAGCGGGTCTGCCCCAAGCGGGCGTCGAGCCCGTCATCACGGTGCGTCGCGACCTCGAACGGGAGCGGCGCCCCGATGGTCTCGCAGGCATGGGTCAGCTCGGGCAGGGTCAGGCCGACGCGGCGGGGCACACCCGCCCACGGCTCTGTCGGCGCCGCCGGAGCGGGGCCCAGGTCGATCGTGGTCATCGGAAGGTGACCTCCAGCCAGTCCTTGTGGCCCGGCTCAGGGGCCTCGAATCCGTCGAGCTCGTCCTCGGCGATCAGCGCCTCGGCGCGTGCCTCGGCCTCGGCGATCTGCTCCTTGAACAGGTCGACCTGATGGAGGTGCTTGGCCAGGGCGTCGGCCGCGCGGTCATGCTTCTCGGCCGAGCTCCGCAGCGCGGTGGCACGCTCCTTCATCCGCCCACGGAGGGACTCGGCGGCCCGACCGTGCCATGGCACGGCCTCGGCCTGCACCACCAGCTTGTCGGCACTCGCGCGGATGTCGCCAGCCTGCTCTCGCAGACGGCTCACCCGACGACGGATCACGTCGCTGTCGCCGTACATATCCCTCCTTGGACAGGTCTCTGAGATGCTCCTACCCCGCTGGAGCGGTTCTAAACGTAAAATCGTGAACTTTCTCAAATTCGCCCAGAACGCCCTACCGCAAGACGGTGGAGAGGCGGTCGAGGCCCTGCTCGATCTCGGCGGCGGAGCCGGCGAAGGAGAGACGTACGAAGCGGTGTCCGTCGACCGGGTCGAAGTCGATCCCGGGAGCCATCGCGACGCCCGTACGGTCGAGGATCTGGTGGCACCAGGCCATGGTGTCGTCGGTCCAGCGGCTGACGTCGGCGTAGACGTAGAAGGCGCCGTCGGCCGGAGCCATCTCGGTGACGCCGAGCGAGCGGAGGCCGTCGAGGAGCACCCCGCGGTTGGTCGCGTAGCGGGTCACGTGACCGTCGAGCTCGGCGTACGCGTCCGGGGTGAATGCCGCCACGGCGGCATGCTGGGCGAGGGTCGGCGGGCAGATGGTGAAGTTGCCGACCAGGACGTCGATCGCGCGTCGCAGGTGGGCGGGTGCGAGCAGCCAGCCGATGCGCCAGCCGGTCATCGAGAAGTACTTCGAGAACGAGCCGAACACGACGGCGTCGCGCGAGGTCTCCCAGGCGCTGCGGCCACGGCTACCGTCCCCGGCGTGGGTCAGCCCGTGGTAGATCTCGTCCGAGATCAGCTGGATCCCGGCCTCCTCGCAGTAGCGAGCCAGCGCGGCCAGCTCCTCGGGCAGCAGCATCGTGCCGGTCGGGTTGGCCGGACTGGCCACCACGAGCCCCTTCAGCCCGACGCGCTCGTGCAGCTCCCGCACCTGCTCCACGGTCGGCTGGAAGCGCTCGGTCGCACCGGTCGGGATCTCCACGACCTCGCACCCGAGGGCCGCGAGTACGTTGCGGTAGCAGGGATAGGACGGCCGGGCCATCGCCACCCGGTCCCCGGTGTCGAACGCCGCCAGGAACGTCGCCAGGAAGCCGCCGCTGGCGCCCGTGGTCACGACGACGTCCTCGGGGGAGACGTCGATCCCGTGCCACGCCCGGTGGTGCCCCGCGATCGCCTGGCGCAGCTCCAGGATCCCGGTCGCCGGCGTATAGCCCAGCGGGTCACCGCTCTGCAGCAGCCGTACCGCCTCGGCGCTGACCGCCTGCGGTGCCCCCGTGGAGGGCTGCCCCGAGGTGAGCGAGATGAGATCGGCGTACGTCCGCTGCCGCTGCGCCGCCCGCTCGAGCATGTCCATCACGTGAAAGGGAGGCACGTTCGCGCGTTGCGCGACAGTCAGGCGGTCCATGGGAGCAAACACTAAGATGCAGGTCCATAGGTCGGAGGGGGGCCTGGCGTACATGAGTTTCGACGTCCATCAGTTCGACCTGTTCGTGCTGATCGGCTCCCTGGTCACGCTCCTGGCGATCCTCGCCGTGCGGATGTCGACGAAGGCCGGGCTCCCATCGCTGCTGATCTACCTCCTGATGGGGGTCCTGCTCGGCGAGTCGGTGCTCGGGATCCGGTTCGACGACGCCGCGCTCGCGCATGCGGTCGGCTTCGGGGCGCTGGCGCTGATCCTGGCCGAAGGTGGTCTGACGACGTCGTGGAAGGACGTACGTCCCTCCTTCGGTCTCGGGCTGATGCTGGCCACGGTCGGGGTCGTCGTCTCGATCGGGATCGTCGCGGTGGGTGCCCACTACCTGCTGGGCCTTCCGTGGCAGCTGGCGTTCCTGTTGGGGGCGGTGACCTCACCGACCGACGCGGCGGCGGTGTTCTCGGTGCTGCGGGTGGTGCCGCTGCCCAAGAGGCTGACCGGTGTCCTCGAGGCGGAGTCGGGGCTCAACGACGCCCCGACCGTGGTGATCGTGACGCTGATCGCCAGCGGGGCGATCGCTGAGCACCATCCGGTCGTCGTGGCCGGGATCGTGGTCGGCGAGCTGCTGCTGGGCATCGTGGTCGGTCTGGTCGTGGGCTACGGGGGTGCCTGGCTGATGCGCCGGGCCGCGCTGCCGTCCGCCGGTCTCTATCCGCTGGCGGTGATGACGCTGGCCTTCCTGGCGTACGGCGGAGCGGCGTGGCTGCACGGGTCCGGGTTCGCGGCGATCTACGTGGCCGCGCTCGTGCTCGGCAACTCCGAGCTGCCCCACCGCGGCGCCACCAGGTCCTTCGCCGAGGGGGTCGCCTGGCTGGCCCAGATCGGGCTCTTCGTGATGCTCGGGCTGCTGCTGTCCCCCGGGCGTATCGACCTCCAGACGATCGGGTTCGCGCTCGCCGCCGGTCTGATCCTGACCTTCATCGCCCGGCCCGCATCCGTGCTGGTCAGCACGGTGGTCTCCCGGATGACGTGGCGCGAGACCGTGTTCGTCTCCTGGGCAGGGTTGCGTGGCGCGGTCCCGATCGTACTCACCACCATCCCGCTGGCCGAGGGTGTCGACGGCGCCGAGGACCTCTTCGACCTGGTTTTCGTGATGGTCGTCGTCTATACGCTGCTGACCGGCCCGACGCTGCCGTGGGTCGCCCGCGTGCTCGAGGTCGCTCGCCCCAACGACCCGCGCTCGCTCGACCTCGACGTCGCGCCGCTGGAGCAGATCGCGGCTGACCTGATCCAGCTCCGGATCCCGTCCGAGTCGCGCCTGCACGGCGTCGAGGTCAGCGAGCTCCGGTTGCCCATGGGGTCGTCGGTGTCGCTGCTGATCCGCGACGGGCGGACCATGGTTCCGGAGGACACGACCGTCCTCCGCGCCCGTGACGTCGTCCTGGTCGTTGTACCCCGCCACCAGCGTGAGCTCGCGGAACGGCGCCTCGAGATGGTCAGCCGGAAGGGACGCCTGGCCGGCTGGTTGCGCTGAGCGGCGGCGTAGCCTTATTCGACCGGAGGACTGCAGATCGTGGCGTCCGCCTTGGCGGTGACGGTCTTGGCGCCGCCGGTGACCTCGGGGAAGTTCTCGCCGGTGACGACCACGATGCCCGGGATGTCGGACTTGGTCTCCATGATCTTCGCGTCACCGAGCCAGCTCGCGACGAGGGCGGCTGAGGGCGCGTTCTTGTCGGGCGTCCACACCTCGACGGTCTTCAGCTTCGTGCCGCTGGGGGCGTTGCCGGTGGACCCCTTGACGAAGCCCGCGTCGACGAGGTCCGTCATCGCCCGGGTGGCGAGCCCGGAGCGCGTGCTCGCGTTGAGCACGGTCACGACCACCTGCGACGGGTAGACCTCGGAGCCCTTCTTGACCGGCGCGTCCACACACGGACCGACATCGACCTTCTGCGGGAAGGGTGCGGTCATCGCCTTCCATCCCCAGGCACCGGCCAGAGCGACCGCTGCCGCGAGGACGGCGAGGAGGATGAACGTACGAAGTCCCGTGAGGGCCGAATCGAGCATGACGCCGAGCCTAACGGCTCGGAAGGCCTTAGGGCATGTCTGGCAAATCCACGCCCGCTACGCGACGTTTCGCATCCGATCTGGCTGCGTTGCCGCCGCTCGACAGCCACCAGGATGCCTTCGCAGCGGACGCCTTGCCAGATCGGCCCGAAACGCCGCTCGCGGCCGCCGTGTCTTCACCAGACATGCCCTAACCGAGGCTGTGCACGCGGGCGTGCAGCACGTTGCGCTGCTGGAGCGCCGCGCGGAGCGCCCGGTGCAGCCCGTCCTCGAGGTAGAGCTCGCCGTTCCACTCCACGACATGGGCGAAGAGGTCGCCGAAGAACGTCGAGTCCTCGTTGAGCAGAGCCACCAGCTGGAGGGTGTCCTTCGTGGTCACCAGCTCGTCGAGGCGGACCGTCCGAGGAGGCAGCGCGGCCCACCCCTTGGTCGTCAGACCATGGTCAGGGTAGGGGCGAGAGTCGCCGACACGCTTGAAGATCACCCTCGTGACTGTATCGCCCTCGGGGCAAAACCCAACATAGAGTCGGCGCATGACGGATGCTGCTGCTCTCTCAGAAGCGGTCGGGCCCGGCTACCAATTCGAGGGTTCCGCCCTCGAGCTCGGGGGCCTGATGGCGGACGCTGAGACGTTGTTGGAGACGCCGATTCGCATTCCCTTGGGGATGTTGAACCGGCATGGGCTGGTCGCCGGCGCGACCGGCACGGGAAAGACGAAGACCCTGCAGTTGCTCGCCGAACAGCTCTCCGCAGCCGGTGTCCCGGTGTTCGCAGCCGACATCAAGGGCGACCTCTCCGGTCTGTCCGCGCCGGGCGAGTCGAGCGAGAAGCTGACCGCACGGGCGGCCTCCGTCGGGCAGGCCTGGCAGGCGCGCGGGTTCCCGGTCGAGTTCTTCGCGCTCGGTGGCGAGGGCACCGGCATCCCGGTCCGGGTCACGGTCGACACCTTCGGACCTACGCTCCTCTCCAAGGTCCTGGACCTCAACGACACCCAGGAGTCCTCGCTCGGTCTCGTCTTCCACTACGCCGAGAAGGCCGGCCTCGAGCTGGTCCGCCTCGACGACCTCCGGGCGGTGCTGCAGTGGCTGGTCTCCGACGAGGGCAAGGCCGATCTCAAGGGCCTGGGCGGCCTCTCGTCCGCGACGACAGGGGTGATCCTGCGTACGCTCATCGCCTTCGCCGACCAGGGAGCGGACGAGTTCTTCGGTGAGCCGGCCTTCGCCGTCACGGATTTCGTACGCAACGACGGGGACGCCGGGATCATCTCGCTGCTCGAGCTGCCCAACCTGCAGGACCGGCCGGCGATCTTCTCGACCTTCCTGATGTGGCTGCTCGCTGAGCTCTTCCGGGCGCTGCCCGAGGTCGGTGACGTCGACAAGCCCAAGCTGGTCTTCTTCTTCGACGAGGCGCACCTGCTCTTCAACGACGCCTCCGACGCGTTCCTCGACCAGATCACCAACACGGTCCGGCTGATCCGCTCCAAGGGTGTCGGCGTCTTCTTCGTCACCCAGAAGCCGACCGACGTCCCCGACGACGTGCTCGGCCAGCTCGGCTCGCGCATCCAGCACCAGCTGCGGGTCGCCACGCCCAACGACGCCAAGGCTCTCAAGTCCAGCGTCAACACCTACCCGACCTCCTCCTACGACGACCTCGGCGCGGTCATCCAGACGCTCGGGATCGGCGAGGCCATCGTGACCGTCATGAACGAGCGCGGCGCACCCACGCCGGTCGCCTGGACGCGGCTGCGCGCGCCCGAGTCGCTGATGGGTCCGGCGGACGCCGCGGCGATGGAAGCCGCCGTGGCGGCGTCGCCGCTGGCGGCGAAGTACACCGCGTCCGTCGAGGTCGAGTCAGCCGTCGACCAGCTCAAGGCGAAGACGGAGGCCGCGGAGGCCGCCCGCACGGCCGAGGCGGAGGAGAAGGCGGCCAAGAAGGCCGCTCCGAAGAAGTCCTCCGGGTCGCGATCCCGGTCGCGTGACGACGACGACTCGATGATCGAGACGGTGGTGAAGTCGACCGCCTTCAAGCAGGCCGCGCGCACCGCCGCGAGGGAGCTCGTCAGGGGAATCTTCAAGCGCCGCTGAGGCTCCTCGGTATCTGATTGGCTCGAGCATGGGCAGACTCCTTATCGTCTGCTCATGCCCGACCTTCTCCTCCGGAACGTACGCATCGTTCCGCTCTCACCCCGGGCGACCGTGCCTGCCGGGGTGGTTGACGTTCTCGTCGCCGACGGTGTCGTGTCGGCGGTCGGAGAAGGCCTGTCCCGACCGGATGGTGTCGAGGCGTACGACGCCGGTGGCCGCTGGCTCGTGCCGGGTCTGTGGGACGCCCACACCCACCTCGGCCAGTGGACGCTGCGGGCCAGCAGGCTGGACCTGCACGGCACCCGTTCGCCCGCCGAGGCGCTGGCGCGGGTCGCCGCGGCCGCACGCGAGGTCGGACCGGGTGAGGCGATCGTGGGGATGGGTCACTCGGCGGGCACCTGGGACCGCTGGGGCACGGTCTCCGAGCTCGACTCGGTCACCGGTGGCATCCCCGCGATCCTGGTCAACCACGACTTCCACCACGCCTGGCTGAACACCGCCGCGCTCGACGCCGTGGACCTGCCGCGGCGGGAGGACATGGTGCAGGAGACCGAGTGGTACGAGACGTACCCGCGGGTCGCGGAGCTCTTCGAGTCCAACGGGAGCACGCCGGCGGCCTACCGTCGGATGCTTGCCCGGACCGCAGCGCTCGGGGTGGTCGGGGTGACCGACTTCGAGGTCGGCGTCCGGCTCGACGACTGGCGATCGCGGTGGGCGGCCGGCTGCGACCTGGTCCGCATCCGGGTCGCGACGTACGCCGACCAGCTCGACGAGGCGATCGCCGAGGGGCTGCGTACGGGGGACCGGCTGCTCCCGGGCGAGGACCGGCTGACCATGGGACCGCTCAAGATCATCAGCGACGGCTCGCTGGGCACGCGGACGGCGTGGTGCTGCGACCCGTACGCCGACGACCCGGACAGCTGCGGCGCGCCGAACCAGTCACCCGACGAGCTGCACGGGCTCCTGGGGAGGGCGCGCTCGGCCGGCCTCGAGGTGGCCACGCACGCGATCGGCGACCGGGCGGTGTCGGAGGCGCTGGCGGCGTACGCGATGACGGGGGCGCGCGGAAGCATCGAGCACGCCCAGCTCGTACGTCGCGAGGATCTGCCGCTGATGGCTCGGCTCGGGATCACCGCATCCGTGCAGCCGGCGCACATCCTCGACGACCGCGAGATGACCGAAGATGTCTGGCCGGGGCGGGAGGACCGCTGCTTCGCGACCCGCTGGATGCTCGAGGAGGGAGTGCGGGTCGCGCTCGGGTCGGATGCTCCGGTCGCGCCGCTCGACCCGTGGCTGGCCATCGCGGCCGCCGTCGGTCGCTCGCGGGACGGCAAGGAGCCGTGGCACCCGGAGCAGGCACTCACCGTCCAGGAGGCGTTGGCGGCGTCGGTCGACGCTCAACCCACGGTCGCTCCCGGATCACGCGGCGACCTGGCCGTGCTCGACATCGACCCGCTCCGGGCCTCGGTCGGGGATCTCGCCGCGATCGCCCATGGCGGGGTCGTGCTCACCGCCGTCGGCGGCCGGATCGTCCACCGGGCGTAGCGAAGGCCCGGCCTTCACCGGCCGGGCCTTGCGCCATGGGATCGTGGATCCCCCCATTGAGCTGCTGGTCAGGCGGACCAGCGCACCGAGTCGTCGACGAAGTCGGCGAACACGTGAACACCGCGCAGGTCCTGGCGCTCATCCATGAGCTTCGTCAGGGCACTGGCGTGACGGAACTTGAGGCTGTGCTGCTTCGCGGCACTGTTGGCCTCAGGCTGGGTGGCGGTGAGTGTTTCCATCGAGGTCCCCCCTACAACGGATAGATGGTGTGCATCGTGGTTTGTCCTGCGCATCAAGCATCCCGCCCGCAAGTCGCAAGCAGGTTGTTTGAACGTTACAAGCCGGTTTCGGTAAAAGAAATGGCTGTCGATGCCTGTTGCGGTATCTGCCGAGCGATAGGGCCGAATCTCGCTAGACAAAGGCGATGGAGCCTCAGTTCGCACCGGATCTGAGCGTGTCGACGGCCTGGCGGGCCTGCTCGAGGAGCCGCAGCGCCGCGCTCGCGTCGGGAAGGTTCGGCTCCGGGGACCAGAGCTGGTCGGCCTCGCTGATCGGGTCGGCGCCGTCGATGATCGGGTCGAGGTCGGTCACCAGCGCGCCCTTCGACGGGTCGCCGGCGAGCGAGGAGCGGATCACGTCGCCGTCGATCGGGGACGCCGAGGCGATCAGGGTGGCGTTGCCGAACCTCGCCCCCGCGAGCGCGGACCCCTGCACGATCATCGCGACATGCCCGAAGACCGTACGCAATGTCGCGAGCTCACGACGGGTGAAGAGCAGCTCGGGGCCGGCGACGGAGTTCAGCACGAGCCGACCCTCCTCGCGCAGTGCGCCGCGCGCCGCGGTCATGCACTCCAGCGAGGTGAACGCCGGCGGGATCCGGTTGCCGACGAAGACGTCGATGACGATGGCATCGTGCTCCGTACCCGGGTGCGCCTCGAGCCACGAGCGTGCCTCGGCGGTCTCCATGGTGATCCCCGGAGGAAGCGGGAACCGTGACCTGGTCAGCTCCACCAGCGCGGGCTCGATCTCCACGACCGTCTGCGTGGTCGCCGGCCATCGGTGGGCGACCGCACGGGGGAGCGCGAGCAGCGCGCCACCCAGGTGGGCGGCGCTGCGGGGCGCCTGGTCCCCGAGCGCAGCCAGCATCCACCGGATCGAGGCGAGCTTCGGCGGCTGCGCCGGGTCCTCCCCGAGGTGGGACTGCGCGACGCCGTCGATCTGAATCGCCCAGCCGTCCTCCTTGCGTACGAGATCGGCGGTGCTGCCGTCCGAGAAGACGATGCGCTCGAGGCTCCCTGATGGCCCGGAGGGTGTTGACATACCTCGATCCTGCCAGACACCATCGCGCCCGAGCCGGGACATTCCGGTAACCTGCTGGCGTCGTTGGTCAGCGCCGCAGTACTCGGACATCGGGACTCGGACATCGGGCGTGAGGGAGTTCTTGCGGTGGAGATATGGGAGGTCGCCGAGAATGACGACCGGATCGAGGGTCTCACCGCCGACGGAAAGCCGGACCCGGCCTACGCCGCCTCGCTCGGTCTGAAGGACGCGCCGCTGGGCCGTCGTGCGGCCGCGGCCGCCGTCGACATCGTCTGCTACCTGCTCCTGCAGGTGCCCTACCTGGTCTTCACGCTCCCGCTGCTGCTGAAGCTTGCCCAGGGCAAGTTCGGCGTCGCCCGGTTCCTGAGCCACCCCGACTTCATGCTGGCGGCGATCGCGGGCGGCGCCACCGTGCTGCTGAGCCTGATCTTCGTCATCGTTCAGATCGTCTTCCACGGCCGCCGCGGGGTCACGCTGGGCAAGTCCGTCGTCGGAATCCGCTCGATCAACGTCAAGACGCTCGAGCGGCCGGGCGTCGGCCGCGCCTTCCTCCGCGCGCTGGTGCTCTGGGGCTCCGGGATCATCCCGATCGCGCCGATCGCGTTCCTCGCTTCGCCGCTGTTCGACAAGGAGAAGCGGAGCCGCGGCTGGCACGACAAGGTGGCCGAGATCTGGATGGTCGACGTCCGCGAGGGCCTCGACCCTTATGACGAGAAGCGGATGCGCATCGCCCGGAAGACGGTCGCGGCCGCGCCCGTCGCACAGCGGAAGTCGCTGCCCTCGCTCACCACCCCCAACGATCACGACGCCGGCAGCTACCGGCCCTCGGGGCGGGTCAGCGCCGGCGTACTCGGCGTCTCCCGTCCGAAGGCGAGACACGACGAGCCGGGCGCCTCTCCTGGTGGCGCGCTCGCGACCCCGCCGTCTGGCCCGGTGGCCCCGAAGCCGGTGACCCCGGCGATCCCGCCCTCGCGCGCGACGACCCCCAACCAGGGCCAGACGGTGCCGCCGCCTCCGACCCCGACGCCCGCGCCTTACCCGACACCGACCCCGCACCCGACTCCGCGCCCGGCCCCCACACCGACGCCGGCTCCCACGCCGCTGCCCACGTCCGGCGGCCAGCAGCCTCCGGCGCAGCCGCGCGAACGGGGCATCATGCTCAAGGTCGACTCCGGCGAGCGGATCCCGGTGACCGGCCTGGTACTGGTCGGCCGTGACCCGGCGCTGACGGAGAACACGCTGGGCGCGCGTACGGTCTCGATCATCGACGTGTCGGTCTCGAAGACCCACCTCTCGCTGCGCCCCAGCGGTGACGGCGTCGAGGTCACCGACCGCGGCTCGACCAACGGCACCGTGGTGATCCACGAGGGTGCCACCCGACGGCTGAACGCCTGGGAGCCGGTGCTGGCGCCGGTTGGCGCGATGATCCGGTTCGGTGACCGCTCGGCCCTGGTGCGCCGCGGGTGACGGCGGCCCGACCGCACGATCTTTCTGCATGGTCTTTCAGACACGTTGACGAGGGGAACGAAGGATGAAGGTCAAGCTCACTCTGCACAGGCCGGGTGTCGCGCCTGCGGATGTGATCGTCACAGCTGACTCCACGGCCACGGCGGGTGACGTCGCTCGGCATATCGCCGACGCGGACCCGGCGCGGTCGATCATCGCGGGTGAGCACGACATCTTGACCCTGGCCGTCGCCCCGCCGACCGCCGACCGGATGGAGCCGCTCGAGCCCGACGTACCCATCGGTGACGCGCCGATCGGCTCCGGGTTCGCGGCCGCGGTCGTCAACATGGGCCCGGACAACGAGACGACCGGCTCGCGGCGCAAGAGCGTCGGTGTGCTGCGGGCGATCGACGGTCCGGTGCGGGGACAGGCGTTCCCGCTGACGACCGGCCACGCCTCGATCGGCCGCGGTCCCGAGAACGAGATCGTGCTCGCCGACCCGATGGTCTCCAAGCGTCACGCCCGCATCGAGGTGGACCGCTCGGTCGAGCTCGTCGACCTCAACTCGGCCAACGGCGTCGTCGTCGACGGCACCCAGGTCTCCCGCGTACGTCTGGCGCCGGACACACCCGTCGTGATCGGCAGCACCACGCTGGTCATGCAGCTCTCGGCCGACTTCCTCTCCGCCGTCGAGGACCCGGTGCTCGAGCGCGGTGGCGGCCTGCTCTTCAACCGCAGCCCGCGGGTCGACGTCCGCTACCCCGGCACCGAGCACCCGCCGCCGTGGATGCCCACGGAGATGCAGAAGAAGCTGTTCCCGTGGTTCGTGCTGATCGCGCCGATCATCATGGCGCTCTCGATCTACGCGATGACCGGCCGCGCCCGCGCGCTGCTGCTGGTCGTGATGACCCCGATGATGGCGGTCGGCAACTACATCAACCAGCACCGCCAGGCCGGCGCGAAGCAGGACCACGAGATCGAGCTCTTCGAGCGGCAGTTCGAGAAGCTGGAAGAGGTCTTCTACCGCAGCAAGCCCGAGGAGGAGCTCGCTCGCAACGAGGAAGTCCCGGCGGTCGCCGAGGTCTTCGAGCAGGCGATGCAGCTCGGTCCGCGGCTGTGGACCCGGCGTCCCGAGCACTGGAACTTCCTGGCCGTACGCCTCGGCACCACCCGTTCCCTGTCGCGCAACTCGATCGCGGAGCGTGACACCCAGAACGGCCTGCCCGAGTTCATCGAGCGGATCGACCGCCTCAAGGAGCGCTACAAGTACGTCGACGACGTACCGCTGCTGGAGTCGCTCCCCGCGGTGGGTTCCGTGGGTGTCGCCGGCCCGGCCGGCCCGGCCGCCGATGCGATGCGTGGGCTCGCGGTGCAGCTCTTCGGTCTGCACGCGCCCAACGAGGTCGTCACCGTCGCCTTCGCCGACCCGGACTGGGTCGAGGAGTTCGAGTGGCTCAAGTGGCTGCCGCACACCACCTCGGAGACCAACCGGTTCAAGGACATGCCGCTGGCCGACTCCGCACCGACGGCCAACGCCCTGCTCAGCGCGCTCGAGGAATACATCATGCGCGCCGGCCGGACCGCGGAGCACCGCGGCCCGTTCGCCGAGAAGTGGAACCCGATGCAGTACGGCACCGACGTCGCCCGGGCCGGGGAGGAGACCAACGCCCGGGTGCAGGTCTCGATCGTCGTCTTCGTCACCAACGATGCTCCGGTCGACCGGGCCCGGCTGGTCCAGGTGCTCGAGCGCGGCGCCGATGTCGGCGTACACGCGGTCTTCATGTCCTCCACCGTCGAGGCGTTGCCGGCGGTGTGCCGCAGCTTCCTGGACGTGAGCGACGGCCTGGAGCGTGCCACCGTCGGGCTCGTCCGCAACGGCGACCTCTACGAGGGTGTCATTGTCGAGGGCGTCTCCAACGCCTACATGGACATGTTCGCCAAGCGGCTCGCGCCGGTGGTGGACGCCAGCACCGTCGTCCACGACTCCTCCGACCTCCCCAACTCGGTCGGCTTCCTGTCGTTGGTCGGCAACGAGGTCGCCGAGGACCCGCACTCCGTGGTGGAGCGCTGGCGGCAGAACAACTCGGTCATCGACCGCTCCGACCGGCCGCGGCCGCGGCTTAAGAAGGCGGGCAACCTGCGCGCCATCATCGGTCAGGGAGCCTCCGACGCGATGACGCTGGATCTGCGTACGCAGGGCCCGCACGCCCTCGTCGGCGGCACCACCGGTGCCGGTAAGTCCGAGTTCCTGCAGGCGTGGGTGCTCGGCATCGCCTCGGCCCACTCGCCCGACCGGGTGACGTTCCTCTTCGTCGACTACAAGGGCGGCTCGGCCTTCGCCGACTGCATCGAGCTGCCGCACTGCGTCGGTCTGGTGACCGACCTGAGCCCGCACCTCGTACGCCGTGCGCTGACCAGCCTCAAGGCCGAGCTGCACCACCGCGAGCACCTGTTCAACCGGAAGAAGGCCAAGGACCTCCTCGAGCTGGAGAAGCGACAGGACCCGGAGTGCCCGCCCGCGCTGGTGCTGGTCATCGACGAGTTCGCCGCATTGGCCGGCGAGGTGCCGGAGTTCGTCGACGGCGTCGTCGACATCGCCCAGCGAGGCCGTTCGCTCGGCATCCACCTGATCATGGCGACCCAGCGCCCGGCCGGTGTCATCAAGGACAACCTGCGGGCCAACACCAACCTCCGCGTCGCGCTGCGGATGGCAGACGAGACCGACTCCAAGGACGTCGTCGACGACCCGATCGCCGGGACCTTCCCGCCGTCCCTGCCTGGCCGCGGCATCGCGAAGACGGGACCGGGTCGCCTGACTCCGTTCCAGTCCGCGTACGCCGGTGGATGGACGCGTGATGACGAGGTCGTCACCGCTGACGTGAAGGTGGCCGAGCTGAAGTTCGGTTCGATCACGGAGTGGGAGCCGGAGCGTCCGCCGGAGAGCGACTCGCACGACGAGGACCTCGGCCCCAACGACCAGAAGCGGATCGTGGCCAACCTGATCAAGGCCTCCGCCACCGCTGGTCTGATGACCCCGCGGCGACCGTGGCTCGATGACCTGGCGTCCGTGGTCGACATGCGCGACCTGCCGCTGGAGGGTGACGGACAGATCCTGCTGGGCCTTGCCGACATCCCGGAGCGTCAGCAGCAGAACGCGATCTACTTCGCTCCCGACCGCGACGGATCCCTGCTCATCTTCGGTTCCTCCGGTTCGGGCAAGTCGACCATGCTGAAGACGATCGCGACCGCCGCCGGCGCCCGCCCGGAGCTCGGTCGAGTCCAGGTCTACGGCCTCGACTTCGCCTCCGGCGCGCTGGGTGCGATCGAGCGTCTCCCGCACGTCGGCTCGATCATCGACGGCGACGACGCCGAGCGTCTGCAGCGGCTGATGCGCACGCTCGAGCGGGAGATGGACCGCCGCTCTGAGCTGTTCTCCAAGGCCGCGGCCGCGAACCTCACCGAATACCGTGAGATCGCCGACCAGTCGATGCCGCGCATCCTGCTCCTCATCGACAACTACCCCGAGTTCAAGAAGGAGTGGGAGATCGCGGCCGGTCGCGCGCCGTTCTACCAGTCCTTCATGCGGGTCCTCGGTGAGGGCCGTCCGCTCGGCATCCACGCGGTGATCACCGCCGACCGCAGCGGCTCGGTGCCGACCGCGGTCTTCGCGAACATCCCGCGTCGTGTCGTCATGCGGCTCTCCGACCCGAGTCAGTACGTGCTGGTCGGAGCCCCCAAGGACGTACTCAACGAGCAGTCGGTGCCCGGTCGCGCCGTCGTCGACAAGGCCGAGGTGCAGCTCGCCGTTCTGGGCGGTACGACCAACGTCGCCGAGCAGACCAAGGCGCTCGACGAGCTGGTCTCCCAGCTGCGTGCCCTGGGTGTTCCCGAGGTCGGCGAGATCGGCGCCCTGCCGACGAAGATCTCCAGCAGGGCCATGCCGGCGCAGGCCAACGGGCAGCCCGTCTTCGGTATCGCCGACGACACCCTGTCCGCGCGTGGCTTCGACCCGATCGGCTCGTTCATCATCACCGGCCCGCCGCAGTCCGGTAAGACGAACGCCCTCAAGGCGCTCATCGAGTCCGTCGAGCGCTTCGACCCCGAGGTGAAGCTGTTCCACCTCGGCAGCCGTCGCGCCATGCTCGGCGACTTCCGGCCATGGGTACGCAGCGCCACCCGCCCCGACGACGAGAAGGCGCTCGTCACCGAGCTCGCCGAGATCGTCGCCGACGAGTCCTTCCCCGGCCGCATCATGATCGTCGCCGAGGACATGACCCACCTGGCCGACGGTCCCGCCGACCGACCGATGCGTTCCCTGCTGCAGGCGATCAACAACTCCGACCACCTCTTCGTCGGCGACGCCGACATCACTCGAGCCGGCGGCGGCTCGGGCGTCATGGGTGAGTGGAAAGCCGCCCGCCAGGGACTCGTGCTCAAGCCGGACACCTACGACGGCGACACGCTGTTCAAGGTTCCGTTCGGCAAGCTGAAGCGCACCGACTTCCCGGTGGGCCGCGGAATCTTCGTCCAGGCCGGGCGCATGGTGACCATGCAGATGCCCTTGGCCAGCGACTCCGAGAACTCTGCGTGAATCTGACAACGAATCCGTTTTTACCCTTCACAGCCTCGTGAAGGGTGGCCTACGGTGGCCAGCGGCGTTCGTACGGGCGTCACCTCATGAAGATCCCGGGAAAGGCAACAATCGATGAGTGACTTCGGCGCAACATACGACGAGATGACCGGCACCGCCGACAAGCTCGATCAGGGCAAGGACACGATCGAGTCGGCGCTGGACGAGTGCCAGGGTTACGTGGATGAGCTTGTTCAGGACGGGTTCAAGACGGAGAAGGCGTCGGGTAAGTTCCAGGACGGCTACACGGAGATGACCACGGGCCTCAAGGACGCCATTGCCGGCGTCGAGGACATGGCTCAGGCTCTGCGTGACATGGCGACCGCCATTCAGGACCTGGACTCGCAGCTCGCCGGCGGCTGAGCGTCAACGTTGGTCACGATGGTGGGCTTGCTTCAGTGGGCCCACCATCACCTGTCTCGGCCAGAGCTGCCGCGGTGTCGACGCCCGCTGGCGCGCTGTTGCGACCCCCTAACCGAGGTGAGGAGAAACCTTTACCTTCGGAGATGTTTAGAACCGGACGTAGCGGGTAGAACTACCGCGACGACGTTGATCGCCTGGATCTCGGGCCACGCCCGGGATAACGGTGTCGGCTCGTCGGGTTCACGCTTCATGGACATGCGACGCGTGAGCGACGCTGACGAACGGCGCCGCAATTGGTGTCGGGTAATGGAAATCGCGGGAAAGGCGATGATCGATGAGTGACTTCGGGGCAACCTACGACGAGATGACCGGCACCGCCGACAAGCTCGATCAGGGCAAGGACACGATCGAGTCCGCGCTGGACGAGTGCCAGGGTTACGTGGACGAGCTGGTTCAGGACGGGTTCAAGACGGAGAAGGCGTCGGGCAAGTTCCAGGACGGCTACTCGGAGATGACCACGGGTCTGAAGGACGCCATTGCTGGTGTCGAGGACATGGCTCAGGCTCTGCGTGACATGGCCACGGCGATCCAGGACCTGGACTCGCAGCTCGCCGGCGGCTGAGCAACAACCCTTGCCAGATGGTGGGCTGGCGTCTGCTGGCCCACCATCTCTCCATTTTCTCTCGATCACGCGCTGCGATGACCACACTCGACGGCGTGCTCAGTAACCACGCGAAAGGTGCACGGTCATGGCGGATATCTTGATCAAGATCTCTGAGCTCGAAAAGGTCAAGACGTCATTGGACTCGATCGTCGACGAGTTCGAGAACGCCACTGACAGCTCCGAGGATCTCGAGTCTGACATCGGCGATCCGTTCGACATGAGCGACCTGCGCGACAAGGCCTGTGACTTCGAGGAGCGCTGGGACGACAAGCGCAACGACCTCAAAGACAGCTTGAAGAAGGTCAGTGAGCACATCAAGGGCGTTATCGACGGGATCGAGCAGTGGGACAGCGAGACCGCCCTCCAGTTCGAGCCCAAGAAGAAGTAGAACCCCAAGCCTTTAAACGCTCCTGACGGAAAGGACAACCCCCACATGTTCGGTGGCATGCAGGATTCCCCGAAGGGGCGCGAGATCAAGTCGGTCGAGGGTTCGCCCTCGGGGATCATCGCTCGAGGGTCCGCTATCGAGCGGCTCGGCAAGATGATGGATGCCTCCGCTGACACGCTGCGCGACATCAAGGAGAACACCTTCGCTGGTGGAGAGCAGCAGGGTAAGGCCATCGAGAAGCTTCAGGAGACCATCGGAGACTCCTACAAGGTCCTCGAAGAAGCGGCCGACCTCTACAAGCCTGTTGGTCCGGTGCTCGTCACCTACGGCGAGATGCTGGAGACCTACAAGCCGCTGATCGACCGCACCGCGGCCTCGTGCAGTGACCTCTGGGACATCTACGACGCCCTACCCGGTGACAAGGACGACAGCACGACCGAGGACGACGGCGGCTTCCTCGGCATCGGCGACACCGACAAGGAAGAGGCCGCCGACAACAAGGCCAAGAAGGAAGCCTACGAGAACTGGGAGACCGAAGCCGAAGTCTTCGACACCTGGTACAACGTATGGGAGGACGGCTTCGACGCAGCCGTCAGCGGGATCTCCGACGGCCTTTCCGGATCCATCGAGGACGGCTTCTGGGACAACTACGGAGACTTCATCGACGCGGTCTACGAGGTCCTGACCTGGGCCGCTCTGATCATCGCTGTGGTCGCGATCTTCTGCACCGGTTTCGGTGCGCTGGCAGCCATCCTCGCGCTCGCTGCCTTTGCGGTCTCCGCTATCAAGTTCGCCTGCGGGCAGCAAAGTCTGGGGCAGTTGGCCCTAGATGCCTTGGCCATCATTCCGATCGGGAAGCTGTCGAACCTGTCCAAGCTCGGCCATCTGGCCAACATGGCGAAGGGCAGCAAGGTGACCGCACTGTCCAGGACCTGGAAGGCCATGAGCAAGGGTCCGATCGGTGACCTGACCCAGGCAGCTCGACTCAAGGACGCCTTCAAGGTGAAGAGCGGCGCCGAGGTTCTCGAGGGCTTGATCGGTAAGCCCTTCAAGGCCTTCCGGACCGACAACCTGAAGATGTACATGGGCAACCTCGACGCCCTCAAGGGTGGTCTGGGAGCGTTCCGAGGCATGACGAAGATCGAGTTCGGGGTTGCCCGCTTCGGCGCGACGCTCGGCACCCTCGGCAATGCCGGGAAGCTCACGCAGGGGACGGATCACTTCGACCCCATCCCGATCGACATCCCTGAGATCAAGGTCCCGGGCATGCCTGCCTGGCTTGGTTTCTAGGTTCGGTTCAAACGCAACAAACGTCTGAGGTGCAGAGTGGCGAAGTGGGCAGTAGAGCTGGTTGACGACCTGGATGTTCCGGGGTGGCTCCCTGTTCCTGAAGGGTTGACGCCCGCGGAGCGTGAACGGTGGGTCGACGAGACCTCGAGCATGCTTGATGAACTGGTCGGTACGCCGCGTTGGGATGGTGAGGCGACGACGATCGAAGACATCCGCGGGCTGCTGCAGATGGCCCTCGACGAGTGTGAGACCTCTGAGGCGTACGCCTCGTTCCAGGTGTGGCCGGTCATGTCGGCTGCTGCGGTGATGTGCCACCTGCATGTGGTGGAGAGCGAGTCGGTTCCGGACATGTCTCAATGGGACGGCGTCGTGCACTCGGCCGAGGCCGATCACATCGGGCCCGGCGCCCAGCTGTCTTCGCGCAAGGAGCTGAACTTCGAGGGTGGGTCGGTCATCATCGAGTCGGTGAACTTCGTGTTCAGCGATGGCGAGGCTCTCCTGCTGGTCGGCGTGGACGAGTGCATTCCGCAGCTGACGACCTCGGTCGTCCGAGGACTGGTGGCGCTCAAGGACATACTTCGGATGGTCCGCGAGGACGGGAAGGTGTTCCAGTCGGTGCCTCTGCCCGGTGTGCCGGTGGACGAGTCTTGGCCGATCGCGACGGATGGGGCGACGCTGTGAACCTACGTGAGCAACTTGGCGTGCGTAAGACCGTGGACTTCGAGATCGACCTTCCGCGGGGGTGGGCTCGTTTCGACATCGATGGTGGACACGATGAGCTCCTCAGCGGGATGAAGAAGCGGTTCATGGAGGCTCACCGCCCCGACCTGTTCGTGGAGGCGAAGGCCATGTTCGACAAGGCGTTCGACGGGATGCGGAAGAACGACGTCTTCGCATTCTTCGCGCCGGCAGGCGAGCAGCCGGACGACGCCGTCGTCCTGCCGGCCTCGATCAACGCTTCGATCCGCACGGGCGAGCCCGGTCAGTCATTGGACAAGATGGCCCGCAACGCCATCCAGAAGTACGGCGCGAAGCCGTTGTTCGGCGACCCGCGCACCCTGCGGTTCGAGCGGGAGCGGACGATCGACCTCGATGGCGAGCCGATCATCAACCACTCCCTGATCTACTTCACCCCGATCCCCGGCACCCAACGGCGTAGGGCGCTGCAGCTGGTGGCAGCCTTCGGGCGTACGCCGGACGTAGGACCTGACGCACCCGCGCTGGTCGCGACCCGCGCGCTCCTCGACGCATGCGTCGCTACGCTTCGGTGGAACCGCGGTAGCGCGTGAACCGGGACTGATTCCTAATCGATTGTGGAAGGCCTGAACTTGCTGTCCTTTGACAAGGGCCCGTCGGCACATGAGTGGGCACGGTCCGCCAACGTCGCCACCCCGATCAAGTGGGGTGACCTCGAGAAGCAGATCATCTCGGAGCGGCTGACCCCGAGCGGAGACGGTGGGCCGAACTGGAGCCTCGGCGTAATCATGGTTCCGATGATGATGACGCTCGGTGTGTTCCTATTGGCGCCGGCGCTCGCGGCCGGTCTGGTCGCATGGGCAACCACGACGGAGAACGCTTCCACCCAAGGTGATCTGACGCTGATCGCGACCTTCCTGTTCGTCATCTCGATCGTCGTCTCGGCGACCTGGCTCAGCATGTGGTGGCAGACGCGTTCCCGGTCCGTGATCGCGATCGTCTCCGGCCTTGTGGCGACCGTGTCGGTCGTGGTCACCTTCGTCGTCGGGAAGTCCTACGACGGCGATCTCCCCGGGGACTGGCTCGAGTGGTCGGCATTGGTCGCCGGTGTACTCGGTCTCGCCCTGACGATCCTCCAGTTCGTGTCGCAGTCGGAGCATCGTGCGGGCGTGCCGAAGAGCGATCGCGCGCAGCGGCGCTACAGTGCCGCGCGCGAGGAAGTTCTCGACGTGCTCAGCGAGCGCGGGCTGGTCGAACTGACCGCGGACCAGCGTCACCGGATGCAGCGAATGCGCGTCGGAACGTGGCACAAGTTCGACGCTCAGGGACGCGTCTGACTTCACGGCTTTCATCCATCTATGTAGCAAAGGGTTCACGTGGGATCGGAACGAGCGAGAAGTGCTGACCTCGACGTCACCCCAGAGGCGGCCTTCCAGGCTGCTCTAGGCGTTGCGCAGCACGAGAAGAAGTACGAGATCCGGGCCGTGCACAATGAGGGCCAGGCCCTGATCATCAGGCAGAAGACCAAGGCCCTGTCGTGGCCGAAGGTCATCATGCTTCGAGTCCACCAGAAGGGGTCGGGGTCGTCGGTCAACGTCTTGGTCCAGAACATCCCGGGCGGACCGACTGCCCTGCTCGACGGTGTCTTCAACGGAAAGATCGCTGAGAAGTACCTCGGCGGCATACAGGGCACGTTGGACGGAACCGTCACCGCTCCGGCGACCCCCGTGGCCTCCCACTACGTCCGTGACGACGGCTCCGAGCTTCCGTGGGGTGACCCGGACGAACTCCCCGAGTTCTGAGGGCACCCAACTCCGTGATTCGGGACGCGATGCATTGGCCTGTCGCGCGATCGGTGTGCGGTTGCGTGGGTAGGGTGAGCGGCTGGTTCTGGTCGCCCTTATCCCGTGTTCTTGGGTGCCTTACGGGATGTCTCGGTCGGGTCGCGACGGTCTCGTCGGGGACCCGACGGATGCCGCTGGCGGGCGGGAGCGAGAACTGTGTATGAAGATGACAACGAATCCGTTATTGCGCTTCACAAATTCGTGAAGCGTGGCCTACGGTGACCAGCGGCTGCCCAATGGGGCACCGTGTAATGAAATCGCGGGAAAGGCAATGATCGATGAGTGACTTCGGGGCAACCTACGACGAGATGACCGGCACCGCCGACAAGCTCGACCAGGGCAAGGACACGATCGAGTCCGCGCTGGACGAGTGCCAGGGTTACGTTGATGAGCTTGTTCAGGACGGGTTCAAGACGGAGAAGGCGTCCGGTAAGTTCCAGGACGGCTACACGGAGATGACCACGGGCCTCAAGGACGCCATCGCCGGCGTCGAGGACATGGCTCAGGCTCTGCGTGACATGGCCACGGCGATCCAGGACCTGGACTCGCAGCTCGCCGGCGGCTGAGTCACAGCGTTGGTCAAGGTGGTGGGTCAGCGTCTGCGGGCCCATCACCTATCCACCTCGAGCGTCGGTCAGGTGCAGCGGTGTGTCGACTCCCGCTGGTGCAGTGCACTGCTACGGGGGCAAGCAGAACTTTACTTTCGAAGATGTTTAGAACTCGGCGTAGCGGGTAGGACTACCGTGACTACGTCGATCGCCCTGATCTCGGACCGCGTCCGCGATGACGGCATCGGCTCGTCGGGTTTGCGCTTCACGACCGTGTGACGCGCGACTTATGGTGACGAGCGGCCCCGCAACGGGTGTCGTGCAATGGAAATCGCGGGAAGGTAATGATCGATGAGTGACTTCGGGGCAACTTACGACGAGATGACCGGCACTGCCGACAAGCTCGATCAGGGCAAGGACACGATCGAGTCGGCGCTGGACGAGTGCCAGGGTTACGTTGATGAGCTTGTTCAGGACGGGTTCAAGACGGAGAAGGCGTCGGGCAAGTTCCAGGACGGCTACACGGAGATGACCACCGGCCTCAAGGACGCCATTGCCGGCGTCGAGGACATGGCTCAGGCTCTGCGTGACATGGCGACCGCGATTCAGGACCTGGACTCGCAGCTCGCCGGCGGCTGATTATTCGCGGTCGGGGCGGGGGAAAGAAATTCGCCCTGTCCGCGGCGATAATTCGGCACTTTGACCGGGCAATTTGACGGAAGTTCGAAGGGAAACGGGCGATGGCGGACGTCAAGATCAAGATCGAGACACTCTCCAGAATCCAGACGCAGCTAAACGCGATCGTCGACGAGTTCGAGAATGCGACGGGCAATTCTGAGGCGCTCGAAGCAGCGATCGGCAACCCCTACAGCCGCGGTGAGCTACGCGACAAGGCGCAGGACTTCGAAGAACGCTGGGACGACAAGCGGGACGAGCTCAAAGAGGGCCTGAAAGAGTTGCATGACCACGTCAAGGGCGTAGTCGAAGGCTTCGAGAACTGGGACAGCGAGACCGCTCTCCAGTTCCAGTCGAACTCCTCCGTGCAGGCACCGGGCGCCCCAGGCGGGACGGCCCCGAGCTCACCCGCCGCGGTTTGAGCGCACGCATCCCCAGACTCAAGTCTCGAACGAAGGAACGCATCTGCGATGGACTCGTCTCCCAAGGGTAGGGAAATCAGAACGGTCGAGGGTGACCCCTCTGCTGTCATCTCGCGCGGCAACTGGATCGAAACCCTGGGCGGGATGATGGAGGACTGCGCCCAGGAGCTGCAGACGATCGCCACGCACGACCTCGCGAGCGGCGAGATGGACGGCAAGGCGGTCGAGAAGCTTCAGGACAAGATCGGCGACTCGTGGGAGACCCTCCGCGAGGCCGCGCAGTTGTACAAGCCGGTGGGTCCGATCATCGCAACCTACGGCGAAGAGCTCCAGCAGTGGCAGCCTCTGATCCGGTCGCAGGTCGACACCTGCGAGGACCTGTGGGCCAAGTTCGACAGCATGGAAGGTGCGCCGACCCATCTTCCGGGCGCCGGTCCGGAGGAGGGCAGCCCGGAGGCGCAGCAGGAGGAGGACGCCGAGGAGGCGAAGGACCAGGCCCGCAAGGACTGGGAGAACGCCGCCGAGACCTGGGACGGCTACTACGACTCCTGGGAAGACGCGTACGACGCTGCGGTCAGCGGGATCGGCAACGAGATGTCGGGCAAGATCGAGGACGGCTTCTGGGAAGTTCTCGATGACATCATCGCCGTGCTGGAGATCGTGGCGCTCGTCGTCCTTGTTCTGGGAATCTTCCTCACTGGTCCGTTCGCCGCGATCGCATTCGCAATTTCCGCCGCGGTTTTCGCCATGCGCGCGGTCCAGTACTGCGCCGGTGAGTGTTCCCTTCTAGAACTTGGGCTGGCCGCCCTTGATGTTGTTCCATTCGGAAAATTCGGGGCCATGGCGGACGCGATGACCGATCTGGGTGCGAATGCTACAAAGTTTGCGAAGTTCTCGGCTGCTTTCAAGGCTGGGTCGGGATTCGGAGATATGGCATGGGCGGGGCGTAAGGCCTTCCCGGACATGATGACGGCACTCCACACCGGTCTCGACATCAAAGACTTCGAGCGAATTGCAAGCAATCCCAATTTGTGGGCAGCTGGCGGCGAAGTTCAGGGTGCGCTGGCAAAGTACGGCAACTCCTTCTACAGCAGTGTCCAGACTGTCACGGGGATGTTTGAGGGTTCGTTCGTCGACGTCGTCAATTGATGTCGTCACGAACTCTGTCGAATGAGTGGCTTGAACAACGAAAAGAGTGTAACGGTGGACGAGAATTGGCGCATCGAAGGAGTTTATCCGGAAGACGGGCGGACTTATGCGGCGTGTGGCCTCGAGACCGACATCAACCAATGGGTCGAGACGGAAGAGAAGCGTCTACGCAACTGGTGGGGCGAGGCATGGGCCCAGGACGAGGCCGCCAACGACTTGAATGGTGCGGCGCTGAGGGATGCGTACAACGCCGCTCACGTGCCAGGGACCCTGATCGCCATGTTGCATTGGCCGCTGCCATTGCCGCTCCCGAGCCGGATTCGTGTTGAGCTCGCGTCTGGATCTCCCGTTACGGTCCAGGCATGGCAGGATGCAGGGTTTGACGTCGACGAGTGGAGCGGCTCGGCACTTGGTCCCGGTCTGAAGTGCATCGCCGCGCGCGAGGAGGTGATCGACGGCGTCGCCCTGCATCTTTCTACCGCAGCATACGTATTCGCGAATCAGGACGGTGGCGTGATGGTCACCGTGGAGTCGGGAACACGTGAGGTGTTCGATCTCACGTTGGCGAAGATGCCAGCTATCTTGTCGACACTCACGTTGTATCTTCCGGGCGGTGTGCGATTCTTCGCCTCCGATGTGAAGGGTATGACACGAAACGCGATGGACGAGTGGGAGAAGGCAACTGATGCCTAAGGCTGCGGCGCCTCGGCCAGCTGAATGGGCGAATCGTAGGGATCGGCACGAGCCGTTCGACCTTGACGAGCTGAACCGGGTTGTGATGGATCATGCCTACATCGACTTGGAGGCGGCCCGTCGGCGTCGTGGGAATCCCTTGATGCGAATTGGCGCAGCGTTGATGTTCTGGGTCGCTGCGCTGGGAACGGCTGGGCCGCTGTTTGCTGCCGGCGTGTTCGTGAGCGGTGGCGGATATCGAAAGTTCTCTGAAGACTTTTCTGCAGGCTTCGAGGTCCAGTGCATCTATATCGGGTCCATTCTAGGAAGCGTTGCTGTCCTTTACTTCCTTGTGCCCTGGCTCAGGGCGTCACATCGGCAATGGAGCGGGACACTCGCCGCGATGTCGGTTGCAGTCGCCGTGACGACGGCGATTCTGCTAGTCCTCATCTACACGAGCAATGCGGACGTCTATCCGCGTTTTCCGATGGTTTTCCCCGTCTGGATCACGTTCGTCTTGGCGATCGCTGCCGTGATTGGCGACTATCGCCTGCACTCGAATGTGAAACCCCCCGAGGTCGCGATCGATGGCCTGTCTGACGAGGACATCGAAGTCTTGCGCGCCAGCCGTCGGCAGGCGCTGAGGATCTTCCGGACGCAGGGGCTCGTTGGCTACGGGGAGTTCACTGACTTCGACAAGAGTCCACTATGACCCGATTGGATCGAGGTGTCTGACATGGTCGGAAGCGACGGTGGTTCGCTGCGTGACATGCTTGGCGTTAGGAAGGATCCAGAGTTTTATCTGAAGCTGCTGGACGGGTGGGAGAGGCATATCCCGGATGATGCACGCCGGGACGCGATCGATGCCGAGCTGAAGCGGCGTTTCATTGCCGCCAATAGGCCAGATCTACATGCGATGCTGCGGGCCCAGATGGATCAGGCCTTTGCCCTGATGAAACAGCAGAGCGTCATCGCCTATTTTTCTGCCACAAATGAGATGGCGAGCAAGGCTTACATTCCTGGGACGATGTTCGCGACCGTTCGGCGGACGCCGAACGGTGAGACCCTCGATGGGTACGTGACTCAAGCGATCAGCGAGTACGGCGCAATGCCACTGTACGGTGACAAGCGCTTCATTCGCTTCGAACGCGAGTCGACGAAGGCGTTCGAGGGCGGTTCGATCGTGATGACCTCGATCGTCTATGTCACGCCGATCCCAGGTTCGAACAGGCGCCGCGGCCTCCAACTGACGGCGTCAATCGCTCGTCCGGTGGAGATGTCCGCTGAGGACCCGAAGTTCGTCGGTTGGAAGACTGCCTTTGATCTCTGTGTCTCGACGCTTCGCTGGGCGCCGCCGGCGGCTTAGTCGCGAAGCGTTGACCGATCTCGGGTTGGAGTACTGATGGCCCCTCCGAAGGCATTGATGGAGTGGGCTCGCAGGACTGATGAAGCCCGCGAGGAGTGGGCTCGCGAGGCGGTTGACGGCTGGGCACGTACGGAGCGGTTCTTGCAGCCGTTCAGCTGGGGCGAGGCCGAGGCCGCGGTGTTGGAGCGGAGCTACCCACCGCTTCCGGGCCGGTTCCTGCTGAACGCCGTCGGCTTGCTGGCCACGGGGCTGCTCGCGCTCATCGCTCTTCCGCTTCTCGGTTCGTCCGTCGTGGGGTTGGTCCTGGTTGCACTCGCCAGCGGTCAGGAGACGGGCGCGGAGGAACTGTTGTGGCTGGCGCGGATCGCCTTCTGCGCTGCGATTCTCGTAGCGGGCGCAGGGCTGTCCGTGTGGTGGCAGACGCGACGGCGCAGCGTGGTCGGCATTGCCTTGGCCGCGGTCACCGCGATCGCGTCAACGGCGACGTACGTGTTGCTGCTGGTCTTGGATCTGCCCACGATGCCGCGGCTGTCGATCTTGGTCATCTGCGCTGGGGCCTTGGGGTTAGCCGATCTGGTCCTGGAGTCGGTGTGAGGCCTGAGGGCCGGACAAAAAGCCGGAACCCGCCGCGGCGTGGGCCGCGAAGATCGGACAAGCGACACCGGGTGGGCGTCGCGCGGGATCGTCTGCTCGACGTCCTCATCCATCGCCGTCTGGTCTACATCCACGAAGGTGCTCGAGCATCGCCACGTGGGTTGGCGCGAGTTCGATGAGAGCGACAAGCAGGTGCGCTAACCGATCAGGTCGGCGATGATCACGATCGCCGCGGCGAGGCAGCTGATTGAGAGGACCGCTCCGAAGACCGCGAGGAATCCGAACGCCAGCGGGAAGAACGACGGCGCGAAACGGCCCATGGGTAGTTCGTTGTTGTAGGGAGCCTCGGGGTCGTACATCACCTCGATGTCGTCACCCGTCTCGACGCCCTGGGGGCCGTGCTCGCTGTGGCCGTAGTAGCTGCCGCCGGTCTCGGGCGCCGTGAACGTGTAGTTGACGTGGTACGTCATGTCGCTCGCGGCGCCGCTGACATCCTGTCTCCACGCCTTGGTGACGCGGGCACTGGTTCGAGACCAGCGACGACTGCCTGTGCTCGTTTCTTGGCACCACGGAAGTTCAGATAGCCCGAGGCACAGATCACGGCGCCGATCAGTGCCACGGCGAGTGCTCCGAGGAGATCGTTCATCTGCGAGTCGTCCGTTCTTGATCGCTAGGCCGAGCCCAGGCCGGGGCGGTGGGGTGCGGCGGGGGCAGTGCGCGTACCGTATCCCCGCTCGGAATCTCGGGGGACTCCGCTGTGGCGCCTCCTGACTCATCTACTGACGACGGGATGTGTGCGTTGACTCGACGGTTGGCGGCGATGGCGGTCGCTTCGGCGGCTCTGCTCTCCGGGTGTGGCCAGGTCGGCCCACCTCCGAAGGACTTCGCGACCGAGGACGCGGTGGTGGCGATGCGGGTCCAGGAGGGCGGCGAGGACTCCAGCTACCTGGTGCTGTTCTCGGCGGATGGGCGAAGCCGGGCGATCGAGCTCGATGGTGACGAAGACGATCGGGTGTCCTGGACGAAGCACGGAGTCACGACCTCTGATCGGGATCACGACTATGTGATCGACGGAAAGGGTCTCTCGGGGCAGGAACGGACGAGTGACGGTGAGTCAGTCGAGCAGACCGGCGAGTGGTTCCGTGTGCAGGTCGGGAAAGGGACGTTGGCGGGATTCAGCGGTGCCGACGGATCGAGTGACAGCATCTTCACCTACATCGACGGCGCTACAAGCAAAGCCACGACGGAGGTCGAGTCGTACGCGCCGAAGACGGCCGCCGCGGTGTGTGACGACCACGTGTTCGCGCCGGGGAGAGGGACCGGCACCAAGGCCTTTGAAGATGACAGTGATTCGGTCCCGGAGGCCGAGTGGGATCGCGCTGCGCTGGTCTCGATCTACCCACGTGACGGGGTCGATGTGAAGAGCACGCTGGAGCCTTCGTCGCTGCCGATGGGTGAGCTGCCCTGCGTCGACGGGATCGTCTACGAGGCGTGGGAGAACAACGACGCCGACCAGCACATCGTGCGCACCTGGAACACGGCCAAGGGGACGTCGGCAGCGGAGGCCGCCATCGACCACGAGATCGTCTACCCGGGAGACGCCGCAGGACAGATCGGCGGGCCGTCGGCGGTCGCAGTCAAGGATGGTCGGCTCGTCTGGGTCGTGGAGAACACGATCTGGAGTGCGTCTCGCCCCTCGCATACGGCTGGGGAAGTACAGGCTCGCGAGATCGGCCGAGTGGGCGGCTACATCGGGCTCGACGCGGAGGCACTGACGTACTCGTCGAAGGCCGCCTACTCGGTCACCAATGAATCGGACCTCCGTGAGCGACACTCCAAGTACGACTCCGACGTGTGGACAGAGCTGACCGGGCTGACGCTGCTGCGCACGGACTTGGCCACTGGGAAAGAGTCGGCGGCGCTGGAGTTCGACGTCGATGACGTCGATTTCCCAACCAAGAACGTCTCGGTCACGGCGCTTGCGATCAACCCAGAGTGGCTGGCCGACCAGAGCGAGTAGGCAAAGGGAGCGGGTATCGCAATGGATTCGTTGAGCCTGATCGGGACCGGTGTACTCCTGGCGCTCATCCTTCCGGTCGTATTCATCATGACGGTCCGCACGTGGATGCGTCGGCGTACGTGGACGCGCGTCGACGCCACGGTCACGTCGGTGAAGACAAAGCGACAGAACAATGGTGAGACAACGACCACCGTGCGCTATCAGTTCGTCGACTCGTCGGGCCAGAAACGATCGGGGACCGACACGCCCTGGTTCCGAGAACCGAAACGGAAGTCGCGCGTCGCGGTGATGTACGACCCGGAGAGGCCGGACGTCAGCGAGACGTCGTCCATGGTGTGGTTGTACCTTCTGCTGGTCTTCTCGATGGTTCTCTTCGGCGTCGGTGCGGGGCTGATCGTGGCCGGGTTCCGCACCTGATCCTCGGCGCACAGGCGGCAGGGATCGCGGTACGAATCGGACTGTAACGACAGGAAAATCCACCGAGCACTCGACCCGAGCACTTCGATTCTCCTCAGGTAGGCTGCCCGCGGGAGTAGGTGCCTCGCCACTTGGGCAGGCATTCCTGCCCCCACCTTTCGTTTTTCGGGAACGTTCACTGTTGAAAGGGATTCCTCATGCGTACTCGCACCACCGTCCGGACCTGTCGATCGGCCGCCGTCGGCCTCAGCCTCGGCCTCGCGCTGACGTTGAGCGGGTGTGGCTCCGATGACACTAAGGCTGACGCCGACGCTGCGGTCGACGTCGAGTCCAGCGCCCCGGCCTCCGAGTCCGCGTCCGCGGCTCCTGTCGGCGACGAGGCCGAGGTGAAGGTCGGCAAGACCCTCGAGGACCCCGAGATGGGCGACAAGATCGAGGTCGTCTCCGCGGTCCGTGACTTCCCGTCGGCGGAGGAGGCCGAGCTCATCGCCGAAGGTGGCGAGGTGGTGCTGGTCCAGGTGAAGATCAAGCCCGGCAAGGAGTACGGCGGCCGGATCTCGGAGGGGAACTTCGAGATCTCCTGGGACAAGGGCGCCGACTTCGAGAGCTCTGACACCCGCCTGATGACCGAGGAGATGACCGCCGCGAAGCGTACGCCCCTCGAAGACGTGCAGCGGCGTGACGGCGGCGAGCACACCGGGTGGATCGCCTTCCAGGTCGACGAGAAGGCGGACACGTACCTCATCGAGTACACACGCGACGGCGCCAAGGTGATCGGCTCGGACAAGACGATCGCCGAGTTCACGGAGCAGGTGGAGATCCCCGCCGGCTGAGGTCTCGACAAGCTGCTCGGCCGAGACCGGCTACGTCGGTGGCCGGTCTCAGCCGAGGCTCGTTAGGATCTGGGCGTCCGTTGTCTCGGAGAGGGGACTTGAAGGTGCATCCTGGGGCACGTCGTCGCGCGGGACTCGTTTCCGTTGCCAGTCTGGCGCTGGTCGCCACCGCCTGCTCGGGTGATCTTCCCGCCTCGGTCGAGGAGGGGTCTGAGGTCGCCGTCGCGTGGACGGAGTCCTTGACGAGCACCAACCCGGCGAGCGCGGCGAGCGTGACCGACGGGAACCTCGACATCGCCTCGCTGACCCGCGGAGCCTTCGGCACCCTGGTCAACGACACCGTCGAGATGGACGAGACCTTCGGCAAGGTCACGATGGAGGGCGACAAGCAGGCCAGGGTGCGCTACGACCTGGCCGAGCCGACCTGGTCCGACGGGGTGCCGATCGACACCGCCGACCTCATGCTCGCCTGGGCCGCGACCTCGGGTTACTTCGGCACCGCCCAGGAAGGCAGCGACGGCACGGTCGACTTCGGCGCGGTGCCGACCGGTCTGACCAAGAGCGCTTACATCCCCGAGGTCGACGAGGGCGCCCGCGCCATCGAGGTCCCGCTGGTGGTGCCGGTGGTCGACTGGCGTACGGCCCTGGACGTCGCCGTGCCGGCGCACGTCGTCGGCCAGAAGGCGCTGAAGATCGAGGACCCGATCGAGGCCAAGGAGGTCGTCGAGACCGCGATCGAGGAGTCCGACACCGCGAAGCTCACCAAGATCGCTGAGGCCTGGACCTCGTCCTTCGTGGTCGCCGAGAACGGCAAGGCATCCGAGGAGGCGCTGCTCTCCAGCGGCCCCTACCGGGTCTCGAAGATCTCGGCCGGCGAGAGCGGCCAGGAGGTCGACCTGGAGGCCAACCCGGAATACGCGGGCGAGGCCAGGCCGACCTACGAGCAGGTACGCCTCACCCCGGCCAGCGCCGACGCGCTGGACAGCCTGGGGGAGAAGGTCGACGTCGTCCAGGTCACCCCGACCAAGGCCAACCGGAAGCAGGTGCGTGACCTCGAGCGCCGCGACTACGGCGTCGCGAACGCCAACGACGGCACCATGTGGGCACTGATCCTCCGCACCGACCGGGGCCTGTTCAAGCGCAAGGACACCCGCACGGCCTATCTGCGGGCGGTGCCCCGCGGCGACATCGCCGAGGGCGGCGCGGGCGAGTGGGCCGAGGCGTACGAAGCGACCGATGTCGTGCTCTTCCCGCCGGGTGGCGAGGGCTACCAGATCGCGACCGAGGACTCCGGGTTCTCCACGAAGTTCAAGGCCTCCGAGGACGCGGCGGCCCCGCGCGGCGCCAAGGTGTGCATCTCCTACGACAAGTCGAGTGCGTTCGCCTCAGGCGCCTACGACACCATCTCGAACGTCGTGGACGACGAGGGCTGGGGCACCACCGACTGTGGTGTGGCCTCGGCCGACAAGGTGCTCTCCGGCAGCAAGTGGGACGCTGCGCTCGTCCGGATCCCGGTCCCGCAGACGCCGGAGGAGATCTCGGCGCAGTGGGGTGGCAAGGGCAGCCAGAACGCGACGGGTGGCGGCGACCGTGAGCGCGACCGCCTCATCAGCGAGCTGGCCCGCACCGCCGATCCCTACGAAGCTCGCGACGTACGCGTCCAGATCGAGAAGACACTGGTCCGGGATTCGATCGTCGTGCCGATCGTGATGAACCCGACGGTGACGGTGATCGACAAGAAGGTCGACAGCGTACGTCCCCGCTCCGGGCAGGTCGCGCCGTTGGTCTCGACCATCGTCGAATGGTCGCCGACCAAGAAGTAGGCGACTTTTAGCGCATTGGAGTGGTTGGGTTGCTCCACCCTTGAATAGGGTGCGGGCATGACGACGCTTCATCCCGGGGCAGTGTTCGGCCACTACCGCCTGGATCGCATTCTTGGTGAGGGTGGAATGGGCGTGGTCTATGACGCCTTCGACACCAAGCTCGAACGGCAAGTTGCCCTCAAGATGGTGCATGCCCACCTCGCCGACCGACAGTTCATCGACATGTTCATCCGCGAGGGGCAGACCCTGGCGCAGATCAGGTCGCCCCACATCATCGCGATCTACGACATCGGCGAGCAGCAGGGCAGCCCGTTCATCGTCACCCAGTTCATCAAGGGCGGTGATGTGACCGGACTCGTACGCAGCAACGGACCGTTGGCGCCGCACCTCGCCTGCCTGGTGAACGCCCAGGTGGCGGGGGCGCTTCACGACGCCCACCAGGCGGGGATCATCCACCAGGACGTCAAGCCGTCGAACGTGCTCGTACGCAACCCGGCGAGCCCCCTCGACCCGTTCGCGTACCTGTGCGACTTCGGGATCGCGACCTCGTCCACCGACTCGCCTGTCGGCGGGATCACCGGCACCTGGAACTACCTGGCGCCCGAATACATCCGCGACGAGCGTGACGCGCAGGGCCGGCCGATCTCGCCGGAGCCGTCACGAGACATCTACGCGGCCGGCTGCATGCTGTGGTTCACGTTGACCGGCAAGATCCCCTACTCGGGTGCGGCCGTGCAGGTGGCGATGGCCCACCAGAGCGCGCCGATCCCGCAGTTCGTCGGCTCCGACGACTGGACCAAGGCGGCCAACCGGATCCTGCAGCTCTCGATGGCGAAGGACCGACGGAGTCGCTACCAGAGCGCGGCGGTCTTCAAGGACGACCTGCTGAAGCTGCGCGAGATCACCGCGCCCGCTCAGCTCGTGCCCGCGCCGTCGATGACCGACCCGAACCCGGCGCCCATCCCGGTCGCGGCCGTCCGGGCGCCCTCCGAGAGCGAAGCCATCCTGATCGAGGAGGCGCAGCGGCCGTCCAAGATCACTCCGCTCCGGGTCGGTGCCGCGATGGTCGGTGTCGCCGCCCTAGGGGTCGGTGGGGCCTTGGCGATCACGCAGCCCTGGGTCGAGCACGGGCCCGAGCCCATCGTGCCGACCGTCAAGGGAGCTGCGTACGCGGATGTGAACGGGGACAAGTTCGGCGACGTGATCACCAACGTCCAGAACCCCGACGGTGAGGGGGTGGATGTCGTCACGTGGAAGTCGGACGGCCGCACGTTGACCCCGTCGAAACCCGTCACGTACGACGACCCCGCGCTTCCGGCCGACAACGACGGGGGTGAGGTATTTCCGCTCAGCGGCGACTTCACGGGCGACGGTAAGAACACGCTCGTCACCTTCGTACGAAGCGAGAAGGGCTTCGAGTTCCACGGTGATCTGGAGGGATCCATCAAGGCTCCCGCGGGGGTCGTCGAGCAGGGCAAGAAGATGACGGGGTCGAACTTCTACTACGACCTCGGCACCGACGACTTCGACGGTGACGGTGTCGCCGATCTGTTCATGAGCGCGCACTTCGGCAACCCGAACCCCGATCTCGACACGCAGGGGAGAAGGGCCGGGGACGGCACGATCTGGGTCTACCGAGGCACTGGGTCAGGGTTCGAGGAGCCGACACTCTTCGCGTCCTATCCGGCCGTACCGGTGGAGCAGGTGGCGGTGGGCGAGTTCACCGGGGACGAGAAGGCCGATCTGGTGGTCCTGAATAGGGTCGAACGCAGTCCGGAGGACATGACCCTCACGTCTGGCACGTCGGACCTGGACCTCTACCAGGGAGAGGGGACGTCTGTCGCTGCTGCGAAGCCGTTCTCGTTCAAGCATCAATCGATCAGCTCGTTCGTCGCCGGTGACGTCGACGGCGACGGTCGTGACGATGTCATCGCCGCGGAATCCGGTCGTGGTGAGGGACAGTCGATCACCGTCGGCACGTTCAGCGACGACCTGACCCAGTTCTCGATCGCCAACCGCGGGAAGCTTCCCAAGCCGCGCAACACCCTCAAGACCACCAGCAGGTATCCCGTGACCGTTGCCGACGTCAACGGCGACGGACGGACCGACATCGTCGCGGCTACGCAGGACACCAGCGAAAGCCCGTACGCCTTCTACGTGGCGCTGGCCTCGAAGACCGGCACGTTCCCCGGTCACATGATGGCGACGTGGAAGAAGTCGCCCGACGACGTACGCCGCTACAACCTGATGGGAGGAACCCTCGGATGAGCGATTCCACCGGAACCCCTGACAACGCCCCACGCGGCCCGCAGCCGTCGTTCGAGCGTCTTCCGGTCGACGACCCCGACAAGACCACGATCAGGCCTCGGGTCGCTCGGCCCAGCGGACCTTCCAGTACGCCGCAGCCGCCGCCTCCTGCCCCGACACCACCACCGCCTCCTACGACCCTGCCGCCGACCCAGGCCCCGCCGCCCCCGCCGCCCCCTGCGCAGGCACCTTTGCCGGAGACCGTGCTAGGAGCCGATGCGCCGGGCATGATCGGGCCATACCGGCTCGAGCAGCAGGTGGCGTCCAACGAGATGGCGGTCGTCTACCGTGCCACCGACACCCGCCTCAACCGAGCGGTCGCCCTCAAGGTGCTCCTCGGGCACAGTGCCCGGGACCCCGAGTTCGTGTCCCGGTTCGACAAGCAGGCCACGCTGATGGCCAAGCTGGACTCGCCCCACATCATGGGCGTCTACACCAACGGCCGGACCAACGACGGCGCCCCCTACCTGGTCTCCCAGTTCGCCGACGGCGGCGACCTCGGCTCGCTGCTGAAGGCCCGTGGCCGTCTCCCCGGCCCGCTCGCCGCCGACATCTGTGCCCAGGTCGCCGATGGTCTGGCGGCGATCCACTCGCCCGAGGTCGGCGTCGTGCACGGCGACGTGAAACCGTCGAACATCCTGCTGCGCGACGGCAACACCCCGCCGTACGCCTACCTCGCCGACTTCGCGGCGGCGCGCGCCGACGACTCCGCGACCGCCCGGCCCGGGATCCACTCCGGTGCGTGGAACTATCTGGCCCCCGAGCGCGCGATGGGCGCGCCGGCCACTCCGGCGAGCGACCTCTACTCGCTGGGCTGTCTGTTCTACGAGCTCGTCACCGGGACCGTTCCCTTCACCGGGGCGAACGACGTCGAGACCGCGATGGCCCACGGATCACAGCCGATCCCGACGCTGCCGGGCCGCGATGACTTCACCCTGCAGGCCAATGACCTGCTCTCCGGTGAACGTGGTCTCCTCACCAAGGATCCGGCCCAGCGTACGAACGAGGCGGTCCGGGTTCGGGACCGCTTCGCCGCGATGGCGGGGCGACAGATGGGCTTCGCGTCCGGAGCCACCGTCACGCTCAAACGTGCCAAGGCCACGTGGTGGATCGCCGGCGCGGCGGCACTCGCGGTCGTCGTTGCGGGCGGCACCGCGGTGGGTGTCACCCTCGCGACCACGGAGAACACTCCCGCGAAGCCCAAACCGGCGGTGAGCGGAGACATCGACGGGGACCGGCTGGGCGACCTGGTGCTCGGTGCGCCGTTCGGTGACGTCAACTACAACTGGGACGGCAACGCCGCGACTCTCTTCGCCTCCACCGGTAAGGGTTTCGAGGCCGGCACCACCAAGGGCCTCAAGTTCGGCAATCTGCTCGGCGACGTGGACGGGGACGGACGGGTCGACGTGGTGCAGGTCTCCGGCATCGGATCCTCGTTCAACGTCGACTCCAACGCCAAGAACCAACCCGACGGCGCCATCCAGGTGCCGGCGTCCGGCAAGCGCCTGGCGATGTTCTGCGCCGACTTCAACGGCGACGGACGCGACGACATCGGCATGATCTCGGTCGGCAACGGGACCAAGCTGCCCGAGGAGGACGCCGACCTGGCAAAGCTCAAGGACCTCGAGTTCCAGGTGACGGTCATGCCGAGCATGGCCGACAACACCTGGGGCAAGAGCACCGACTGGTACACCGGCCCCTGGCAGGGCGCCACGTTCGACGTCAACTTCGACGTCGGCGACTTCGACGGCGACAAGCGAGCCGACGTCATCATGGGCGCCAGGGAGGCCTCGCCGGCCGCGGTGGTCCTGCTGATGAGCCAGGGCTCGAAGCTCACCAAGACCGACCTCGAGGTGCCCGGACCCGACGGTGATCGGGTCGCCGGGTCGTCCAATTTCGCCGACGTCGATGGCGACGGCAAGGACGAGCTCATCACCCAGGAGATCGTGGACCAGAAGTGGGCCATTCGCGTCTACTCCTACGACCCCGAGGGCAAGAAGTTCGTCCCGGAGCCGTCGTGGGACATCGACGACCCGGTCAAGAACGACGACGCCGTCAGCGGGTCTCAGATCCCCGCGGTCGCCGACGTCAACGGTGACGGTCGGGACGACCTGGTCAACCCGTTGCGTGCCGGCGACGGGGACTACGAGTACCTCAACAAGGCGTCGGTCCTGATCTCCGGCAAGGACGGGTTCACTGCCGAGACGTGGGAGATGCCTGGCGCCGACCAGTTCGAGACCCACCCGCCGCTGCGCAAGGCCTCCAACAACAACGGCACTGGGACGCTCTGATCACCGACGAACGACGAAACGGCCCGCGACCTGGATCAGGTCGCGGGCCGTTCGTCACTCAGAGCTCGAGGACTACACCGTCGACTCGCTCCAGGCGAGCTGGATGACCTCGATACCGCGGTCGCGGGTGACGAGGCGCCCACGACCCGGGAGGGTCGGGACCGGCTTCAGGTTGCCGATGAGCGGGCCCTCGTCCGGGTTGCCGGAGAGCAGCAGGCCCGGCATCGCCAGGTCGCGCATCGACTGGATGACCGACTCGTAGAGGGAACGCGAGGCACCACCCGAGCGGCGGGCGAGGATGACGTGCAGACCGACGTCGCCGGCCTGGGCCATCAGCGGCTGCAACGGAGCCAGGGGCGAGCCCTGCTGCGTCGAGACGAGGTCGTAGTCGTCGACGAGCACGAACAGCTCCGCGCCGGACCACCACGACCGGCTGCGCAGCTCCTCGGGCGTGACGTCCGGGCCCGGGATCCGCTTGGTCAGGTACGCCGCCAGGTCGTTCAGCGTCGGGTTCGCCTGCGTCGCCGAGGTGAGGTAGCCGACCAGGTAGTCCTCCGGGATCTCGCCGAGCAGCGACCGCCGGTAGTCGACCACCGCGATCTGCGCCTCCTTGGGCGTGTGCGTACGCATGATCTCGCGGGCGATGCTGCGCAGCATCGAGGACTTGCCGGACTGGCCGTCGCCGAAGACGAGCAGGTGGGGCTCGGTGTCGGGGTTGAGGCCGACCGGGGCCAGCTCCTTCTCGTTGATGCCCAGAAGCAGTCGCTTGCCAGGCTTCTCCGTGGTGACCCCGGCCTGCTCGCGGATCCGCTCGATCGTGATCCGCTCCGGCAGCAGGCGCAGCTTCGGTCCGGCAGGACCCTGCCAGCCCGCGGAGACCCGGGAGATCAGGTCGTCGACGCCGTCGCCCAGTGTCGCCGCCGAGCCGTCGCCGTCCATGCGGGGCAGGGCGCTGAGGAAGTGGAGCTTCTCCTTCACGATGCCTCGACCCGGGCGCCCGGTCGGCACCAGGGCGGCGAGCTTGCGGTCGAGCTCGGAGTCCATCGGGTCACCCAGACGGAGCTCGAGCTTGGTGCCGAAGACGTCGCGCATCGAGGAGCGGAACTCGGCCCAGCGACCGGCCGCCGCGACGATGTGGACGCCGAAGGTCAGGCCGCGCGGAGCGATCTCCTGGATGGCGTACTCGAGGTCGTCGAAGTCGGCGCGCAGCGTGCCCCACCCGTCGATGACGAGGAAGACGTCGCCCCAGCCGTCGTCGGCCTGGCCGCGAGCACGACGGGTGCGGTAGGTCTCGATCGAGTCGATGCCCTGCGCCCGGAAGTACGCCTCGCGGCGGTCGATGATGCCGGAGATCTCGGCCAGGACGCGGCGTACGACGTCGGGCTCGGATCGGGTGCCGACACCGGAGACGTGCGGGAGCTTGGCCAATGGTGCGAACGTGCCGCCACCGAAGTCGAGGACGAAGAACTGCACCTCCTGCGGCGTCATGGTCAGTGACATCGAGGTGACGATGGTGCGGAGCGTGGTCGACTTACCGGTGCGGGGCGCACCGATGACCGCGACGTGACCGGCGGCCCCGCGCAGGTCGACCGTGAGCGTGTCGCGCAGCTGCTCACGCGGCTTGTCGACGATGCCGAGCGGCACGACCAGTCCACCGAGCCGCTTCCAGGCCGGCGAGTGCAGGCCGAGCTCGGGCGAGGTGGTCAGGTCGGGCATCAGCGTGTCGAGCGTGTCGGGGATGTCGAGCGGCGGCAGCCAGACCTGGTGGGCCGGGGTGCCGTGGCCGGTCATCCGGTCTACGGCGATGTCGAGCATCGACTTCTCGACGCCGTCCGCGCCCACGACCGGGGTCGCCGGACGCTCGTCCTCCTCCACCGGCATCGCCAGCTGCTTCACCTCGGCGATCGAGAACGGGTAGATGCCCTGCAGCTTGCCGCCCTCGTCGCGGCGGACCCGTGATCCCGCGGCCGGCGGCCCGGAGACGTACGCAGCCCGGAACCGCTGCATGTTGGTCGGGTCGGGCTTCAGGTAACCGAGGCCGGGGATCGCCGGGAGCTCGTAGGCGTCCGGCACACCGAGCACGGTCCGCGACTCCTGCGCGGAGAACGTACGCAGACCGACGCGGTAGGAGAGGTGGGAGTCGAGACCGCGTAGGCGGCCCTCCTCGAGACGCTGCGAGGCGAGCAGCAGGTGGATGCCGAGGGATCGGCCCAGACGACCGATCGCGACGAACAGGTCGATGAACTCGGGCTTGGCCGAAAGCATCTCGGAGAACTCGTCGACCACGATGAACAGCGACGGCAGCGGATCCATCGAGGGGTCCTGCGTACGGGCCTTCTCGTAGTCCTTCAGCGAGGAGAAGTTGCCGGCCTCGCGCAGGAGCTCCTGGCGGCGGGTCATCTCACCGGAGAGCGCGTCCTGCATACGGTCGACCAGGGTGAGCTCGCCCTCGAGGTTGGTGATCACCGCGGAGACGTGCGGCATGCCCGCCATCCCGGCGAAGGTCGCACCACCCTTGAAGTCGACCAGCACCAGGTTGAGGACCTCCGGCGGGTGGGTGAGCACCAGACCGAGGACGAGGGTGCGGAGGAACTCCGACTTACCCGAACCGGTCGCGCCGATGACGAGGCCGTGCGGCCCCATGCCCTGCTGGGCCGACTCCTTGATGTCCATGTAGATCTGCTGGCCGGCATCACCGACGCCGACCGGCACGCGCAGCCGGTCGCGGTTGGCGCGGGGGCGCCAGGCGACGTCCGGATCGAAGGAGCGTACGTCGCCCAGACCGAGCAGCGCCATGTAGTCCTTCGGCGCCGCGATCTCGGTGTCCTGAGGGGTCTCGGCGGCCGCGTCGGAACCCTCCGGAGCCACCGTGTAGAGCGCGGTCAGGCGCCGGGCGTAGGCCTCGGCGTCGGCCATGCTCATCTGGTCCACGCGCAGACGGACCGGGTCCATGCGTACGCGCACCTGGTAGCCGGAAACGGTGTTGTTCTCGTCGGGCTCCTCGTCATCGATGAGGAACCGCACCCGGCTGGAGTCGAACAGCTCGTCCCAGTGGGTCGGCAGGTCGATGACGGTGACGCCCTGGATGCCGTCGTCCGGGAGCACGTGGTTGCCCGGCGGGACGGAGCCGCCGTCGACGATGACCACGACCTGGGGCGAGGGGATCCGGTCGTCGGTGCCCCAGCGGGCACGCTCGCCGACCTCGGTCGGGAGAAGGGCGCCGAGGTCGTTGATGTTGGTGACCACCATGCGGCGCGGTCCGACGGCGTCGACCTCGCGGCCGCTCTGCGCGTGCGGGAGCCACTTGACCCAGTCCCACTCGGCCAGGTTGCGCTCGGAGGTGAGCACGGCGACGATCAGCTGCTCCGGCGAGTGGAAGGCCGTCATCCCGCAGATCAGAGCGCGGGCGAGGGCCCGGGCCTGGTCCTCGTTGCCGCAGATCTCCATCTTGTCGAAGCCGCGCAGGTTGGTCGCCGCCGGTAGGTCGGGCTGGACCCGGTGAACCGTCAGCAGCCGGTGCAGAGCGCTCGCCGACGCCGGGTCGACCTGGTCGATCGGGGTCTGCTGGGGCGGCACGAGGGTCAGGGCCAAGGGCTGGTGTGCGACGCCGTAGCGGACGTCGAGATAGCGCTTGTGGGTGTTCGCGCGCTCCCACAGCCGGCTGCGCTCCTCGGCGATCGCCGGCAGCGAGGAAGGCGCGGGATAGTGCCAGGTCAGCGCCTTGCGCTGCTGCTCGCCGGCCTTGCGGGCCGACTGCCGAGCGCCGGCCAGGTAGCGCAGGTAGTCGGTGCGCTGCCCGCCGACCTGCTTCTGCTTCTGCTTCCGCTGACGATCGATCTGCACGAAGATGAAGCCGAGGGTCGCGAAGAGGAACATGCCGGCGGCGATGTAGCGCTGGATCGGCGGGGAACCGCCCGCACCCGACTGCATGGTCGCGATGAGCACGATCGATCCGAGGCCACCGAGCATGGGGATGGCGTTCATCAGGATGCCCCCGACGCCCTCGCCCTCTTCGATAGCCGGCGGAGCATTCAGAGCCAGCTCCCCCTCGGGGACCTCCGGCTCCTCGGTGCGGGTACCGCCGGCTGTCGCAGCGATGGTCACGTGTCCCCCTGAGACTGGTTCAGTGCCCCACGGTCCCGGATGCCGCAGGTGGTCAGGATCTTAGAGTGCCCGCCACCCGGCTACTACCCTTAACCGTGCCGGTCGGGTAAAACGGGCGGTGGAGCTTCCGATGTGGAACTCTGTCACAGGGTCATCACGCATCCGGGAGGTGTCATGCCCACTCAGACGGCCGATGCCGTTGAGCCGGCGCTCGCAGCAGGCGGCCTGGCGGTCACGGTCCACGGCACCGCCGGAGTGGTCGACATCGTCGTTCCGTCCGATGCGCACGCCTCGGACCTGGCTCGGGAGTACGCCACCGCCGTCGGCCTGCCCGCGGCTCCGGTGCTTCGGGACCGCCGTGGAGAGGTGATCCAGCCGGACGCATCGCTCGCCTCGCGCGGCATCACCTCGGGCGCCCTGCTCGCCGCCGACTCGCCACCCACGCAGGCCTACGCGCGGCGTGAGGTCGTCGAGACGGCCGCCCCGGTCCAGGCGGGCAGCTTCTCGTTCTATTGGGTCGGTCTGGCCACTCTTCTTGCGGTCGCCGCGGCCGGGTTCGGCGCCCAGGCAGACGGCTGGCAGCGACTGGCCATCGCCGCTCTGCTCGCGCTCGGCGCGTTGATCGGCATCATCCCCGCGGGGCCGTACGCAGCACGCCGGGCGATCGCCGCCCCGGCCTTCGCCGCCGCCGCTGCCTTCGTCATCACCGTCGACCCGGCGCCCGAGACGCTGCCGATGGCGGTCGGTGTGGCCGGGTTGAGTGCCGCGGTCGTCGCAACCGTCTCGCGGTCCCTCGTCGACACCGTCGATGCCGCCCTGAAGATCTGGACCGCGACGGGCGTCGTCGTCTTCGTGGTGACCGCGCTGTGCGCCCTGCTCGGCACCTCGCCGCAGGTGCCGTGGTCGATCCTGTTCGCTGCTGCCGCGCTGGCGGCGCGGATCGTCCCGTCGTACGCCGTCGACGTCCCGGACTCCTATCTCCTCGATGTCTCCAAGCTGTCGGTGACCGCCTGGTCGGCACGAGCCAAGACCACCTCCGGCAAGGCGACGGTCCCGGTCGACGAGGTCACCGAGGTGGCCGAGCGTGGCGCTCGCACGCTGGCGGCGGCCTCCTGGGCGGTTCTCGCCGTGGTCGCGGTGAGCGGACCGGCGCTGGTGGCGACCGCGACGGACGACGTGGACCGGATCGGTGGCTGGCTGATCACGTTGGCCGGTGCGTTCGTCATCCTGCTCTCGGCGCGCAGCTATCGCTACTGGCTGCCGCGTGGCGTACTCCGGGTCGCCGGGGTTATTGCGCTGGTGGTCGGTGTCCATGCCTTCGTAGGCTGGGTCGACCCGGAGCTGGTCTCCTGGTTCGGTCTGGGAGTCGTGGTGATCGGGTTCGCCGTCATCATCGCGGCGATCGCGACGGGCCGGGGCTGGCGCTCGGCGAAGTGGGCGGCTCGGGCCGACTGGTCCGAGTCGCTGTGCGGCGCCGCCGTCATCGCTTCGTTCGTGGTTTCCTCGGGGTTCTTCCGACACCTGTGGGAATCGGGTTTCAATGGCTAGGCAGCAGGGCTGAAAAAGTTCAGAGATTTGTGTTTAGAACTCCGGGGACGGGGTATGAACACATTGTCCGGACCTCGGGGGAGCCCATCGGGAGCCGGGCTCCAACAGGTATCTAACCTAGGAAAACCGGTTCCGCCGGTGGAAGGACAGCACCATGAGCAGTGAGATCAAGCAAGGCCAGGCGATCAACACCGCCGTCAACTTCATCAACGAGACCAAGGCCAAGCTGCAGAGCGTCAACAGCCGCACCGTCTCGGAGGCCCAGGCGGAGGGCGCATCGGGCTGGAAGGGTTCCGGCGGCACCTCGTTCCAGCAGCTGATGAACACCTACAACGAGAAGTCGCGCGAGATCACCAACGCGCTCGACGAGCTCACCGCGGGTCTCGAGAACGCCCGCAAGGTCGGTAGCCAGGCCGACGAGGATGTTGCCGGGCAGTCCAGCTCCGTCACCTCCAGCATGGACAGCATCTCCTACAAGATGGGTGGCTGACCACCCGGTCAGGCCGCATTTCAAGCACAGGACTGGAAGGAACTGACATGGGTGAAGAGATTGTCGTAAACCACGGGAAGATGGGCTCCATCACCGACGTCCTGCTCAAGGGCGTTGCGGACATGGACCGCGAGCTCGACGAGCTCGAGCGTCACATCCTCGGCCTCCAGGAGAACTTCACCGGTGAGGCGGCTGACGCCTACAACCGGGCGCAGGCCAAGTGGAACCAGAGCATCCGCGAGCTCGGCATGGCTCTGGACCGCGGCAGCAAGTTCGTCAACGAGGCCAACGCCAGCATGCACGACGCGGACCGTCGCGGTGCCGGCGGCTTCGGCGGCTGAGTTCTTCAGCACACAGGCAACACGAGGGGACCGGTGCGGGGCACCGGTCCCCTCGTCGCTGGTTTTATGGCAAAGTCAGCGCTGATGTTCGCTGTCTGACTCAGCGGGCGCGAGGTAGGTCTAACTCTCGGGACATTCGGTCGGTTCGTCCCGGGCACAGGCACGACGCGAGGAGTTCGTGAAATGACGCAGGCGCAGGTGGCGCCCACTGGGCTGGTCCGGGTCACAGTCGCCTCCGGCACACGTCGGATGGATCTGGTGCTGCCGGGCTCGGTGCCGGTGGCGGAGCTCGTGCCGGAGCTTGCGCGAAGCGTCGGGTTGCTCGACCCGCAGACGGCGTACGCCGGCTACCGCGTCGTGCTCGCCGACGGCCGCAAGCTCACCGGTGACCTCGGTCTGATCCCGCAGGGCGTCGAGGACGGCGGCGTGCTCACGGTGAGCGCCGGGATCGACGACAAGCCGCCGCGGGTCTACGACGACGTGGTCGAGGCGATGACCGACGTCGTCGAGAGCGAGATGGCCCCCTGGAAGCCGGAAGCAGGACGGCGTACGTCACTGCTGGCCGCCGCGCTGCTGCTGCTCCTCGGTGCCGGTGCGCTGTGGACGCAGGCTCCGTCGATGCTCGCCGGCGTCGCTGCCGGGGTGATCGGCCTGGTCCTCGCCGGAGGCGCGATCGTGCTCTCCCGGCTCGAGGCCGAGAACGACGCCGCGATCGCCGCGGTGTGGATCGGTGAGGTCTACGGCGCGGTCGCCGGCTTCCTGATCGGCGCTGCCTCCCTCGATGGTGGCGTCGGGATGCCGCTGGCCTTCGCCGGCGCGGGCGCGATGCTCGCCGCCGCGATCGGCTTCCTCGGTCTGGGCGAGGCCCGGATGCTGGCGATGCCGGGCGCGCTCGTCGGTGGCGTCTTCCTGGTGGCCGGCATGTTGCTGAGCATGACCGGCTGGAAGGCCGGTGTGGTGCTCGGGATCGTGCTGGTCGTCGTGGTGCTGGCCGGCAGCTTCTTCCCGTGGCTCGCGCTGAGCACGACCAAGACCGACGTCCCTCAGCTCTACTCCGACGAGGACATCAACCTCGACCCGGACGAGATCCGGGCCGACCAGGTCAGGGTCGACGCGAAGGTCGCCCACGAGATCCTGGTCGCGATCGCGCTCTCGGTCGGCGTCCTGGTCGTGCTGACCTCGCCGTTCGTGGTGCGGCTCGGGCTCTTCGGCACGCTGCTTGCTCTCGCCGCGTGCGTCGTGCTGATGCTGCGCACCCGGCAGTACCGGACGGGCTCGGAGGTGCTCGTCGGGCTGGTCTCCGGGATCGCCGGCCTGCTCGCGATCGGCGCCGCGCTGCTGGTCTACCACGAGTCCTGGCGGCCGACGACCGCCGTCGTGCTGGCGGCTGCAGGTGGCGTACTCCTGGTCCTGACGCTGGTCCCCGATGTCGGGTCGATCCGGCGTGGTCGGCTGGCCGATGTCGCCGAGACCGCGTGCCTGCTCGCGATGCTGCCGCTGATGGTGCTCGCCTCGGGCCTCTTCGGCGCCGCGGTGGCTGGTTTCTGATGGCGAGCAAGAAGGACCTCGTAGAGGCGCATGCCTTCAGCCGTCGCCGACTGGTCTCCGCGTTCCTCTCCGGTGCCCCGGGTGGGCGCGAGGTCGAGCCCGCTCGCCCCGGCCGCTCCGTCTTCGGCGGCCTCGTGCTCGCGGTGCTGCTCATCGCCGGCGGCGCGGTCGCCCACTTCCTCGCTCCCCGGCCCGCGACGGGCTGGGCCGACGTGGACGGCCTGATCGTCACCAAGGGCGGTGCGCGATACGTCGTCACCGGCCCCGACAAGGCCAAGGAGCTGCACCCGGTCGTCAACCTGGCGAGCGCGCAGCTCATCCTCGGTCTCGACCTGGAGACGAAGTCCAAGGTCATCGACCAGGAGGAGATCGACAAGGAGTTCCCCAAGGGGACGATCGGCCTCTCCGGTCCTCTCGTCCCCGAGGAGTTGCCGCTCAAGTCCGACTTCATCAACACCGGCTGGACCGCGTGCACCGCCAACGGCGCCGGGACGTACCTGAACATCTCCGCGAAGCCCGACGTGCAGTCGGCGGCGGACACCGGATTCATGGTGCAGACCGAAGACGGCACCTACCTGATCGCCGAATACGCCAGCCCCGAGGGCTTCGCCCAGGCATACAGCTACAAGATCGAGGGCGACCAGGAGACGTACGCCGACCGCGTCTTCATCTCGACTCCTCCGACGCCCAAGGTTCCACAGGCATGGGTCAACCTGTTCCCCGATGGTTCGCCACTGGGCGCCGAGGCCTTCGGGACCGCTTACTCGAAGTTCGGCCAGGCGGTAGAGGGCGAGGACCATCCGATCGGCACCAAGGGCATTTTCGACAGCAGGAGCTACCTGCTGACGGAGAGTGGCTGGACCCCAATCAGCGAGTTCGCGGCGGAGATCTACGACACGGCGCTCCAGGCCGCCGGTAAGTCGGTCAACACGGTGTCTCTGGACAGCGGCCCCACGATCGACGGCGAGACGTTGGAGACCTTCTGGCCCAGAACCAAGCTCGAGCCTGGTGTCACAAGTGCTTGCGCGAAGCTGGACACGAAGGACGGTACGACGGTGCGTCTCGGCATCGATCCTGGCAACGACGCTTGGCCGGCGTCGGAACCTCCTGCTGCCGGTGATTTCACCTCGGCCCGGGTCGACCCCGGCAAGGGGGCTTTCGTCTTCGCCGCCAACGGCGAAAAGCTCGATAAGCAGAGTGCGACGCCGTACCTGATCGATGCTCGCGGCACCGCCAACACCCTCGACGGCAAGCTCACGGTCGAGCGGCTCGGCCTGTCGGCCGACTCCGGCCCGATCGTCCCCGGCACCTGGCTACGGCTGCTCCCGGCCGGTGCTGCCCTCTCGTCGGAGCTTGCGCTGTGCCCGCCCAACACCGGAGATGTCCAGGAGAGCAAGTGCGTGGCGACCGAGTGACGCTGGTTCGCAGCGGCATCGCGCTCGCGGCGGTCGTCGGCGGACTGACGTTGCTCGGCAGTCCGAGCCCCGCGTACGCAGCGGAGGAGCGGGCGCTCTGCAAGGCGTACGAGAAGAACCTCGGAGGCGGCGCCCCGCAGAAGGCGGAGACCCAGACGGCGCCGGTGCCGGAGACGGTGGCTCCGTTCGCGATCATGCGGATCGGTGAAGCGCAGAAGGTGAGCAAACAGGGTCAGGGGATCCGTGTCGCGGTGGTCGACTCCGGTTACAGCGCCAAGGCGCAGGATTATCGCGGCACCGTCGCATCTGGTCTGATCACCGGCATCGCGCCCAAGGTGACGCTCAGCGACCACCCGGTCCTCAAGGTCGGCCAGGAGAAGTCGACGATCGACGCCAAGCGGATGGTCGCCGAGCTCAACTCGCTGGCCAAGGGCAACGCGAAGGGGCTGATCGTCGACATCGGCCTGCCCGCGACAGAGGGCGCGTCGGGTCTGGAAACAGCGGTCGACACGCTCATCAAGAAGGGGGCCATCGTGGTGATGGCCGCGGACTGGTCCGGCGTCGCCAGCGGCACCGACCGGGACATGGGTCCCAAGGTCTTCCCGAACGCCAACGACTCCGTGGTGACGGTCAGTGCCTCCGGCACCTGGGCCTCCGACCCAGACTTCACGGTGTTGCCGAACTCCAACACTGACGTCGCCGCTCCGACGTACGGGGCGCCGTCGAAGACCCTCTTCGGCCAGCCGTGCTGGGTCGACTCGATCTCGACCTCCTTCGCCTCCGCCGAGGTCTCGGCGGTGCTCGCGCTGATCTGGTCGACCAACCGGAGCTGGAGCGCCGACCAGGTCATCGACCGTCTCTACAGCACCACGTCCGGCCGTGAGGGCCAGGGCGGCCGCTTCTGGGGTGCGGGTGTCGTGAATGCGTACGACGCGCTCACCCGGCCGCCGGTCGAGGAGGCCGCGGCAGCGCCGGAGGTCGAACAGGCCCCGATGGCCCGAGACAAGGTCGACCCCCTCGCGACCGTCCGCGACAACGCGATCTGGTGGGGCATCGCCGGCGGCGGCGCACTCGGTCTCGGGCTGGTCCTGAGGCCGCTGTTCTCGCGGCGCAAGAGCTCGCTGTAGCGAGTCAGACCGAGCGGTCGAAGGCCTCGCGTGCTGCTTCGACCTCGGGCAGTGTCGTGGCCGTCCAGTGGTAGAGCCGGTCGATGAGGTCCTGCAGGGTGCTGCCCAGCGCGGTGATGCGGTACTCCACCGCGACCGGGCGGGTGCTCAGCACCACGCGCTGGACCATGCCGTTGCGCTCCAGGCGGCGGAGCGCGGTGGTGAGTGACTTCTGGGTGACCGCCGGGATCGCCTGGCGCAGCTCGTTGAAGCGGCGCGGCCGCTCGCACAACGTGTCGAGCACCTGGAGCGACCACTTGTCGAGGAGCTGATCGAGGAGCTCGCGATGCTCCTGGGTGAGCCGCAGCGGTTCAGGAGTGGTATCCGGCATGACACTTAGTCTCGTTGAAGTGTCCGCTGGATACCAAGTACACATGAGAAACCTTAACTCTTGGAAGGAATCTCATCGTGTCCGTCGATCTGCTCACCCCCGAAGGCATGTTCCAGCCCGTTCCCTACCACCACGTCTCAGTGGCCACCGGCACCCGCCACGTCCATGTCGCCGGACAGATCGCCCGGGACGAGCTCGGACATGGCGTCGCCCCGGACGACCTCGCCGGCCAGCTCGCCCACGCCCTCCGCGGCACCGCCCGTGGTCTGGCCGGCGCCGGCGCCACGTTCGCCGACGTGGTACGCCTCCGGTTCTTCGTCACGGACTGGTCCCCGGACAAGTACGACGCGTTCGTCGCCGGGCTCGAGAGCGTCGTCGACGAGCTCGGCATCCCGAAGCCCCTGCCGCCGTTGTCCGCCATCGGCGTGGACTACCTCTTCGAGCCCGACGTGCTCGTCGAGGTCGAGGCGTACGCCATCTTGGACTGACCCGCTCGGGAAAATGCAGAACGCCGATCCGGAGCTTGCGCTGTCCGGATCGGCGTTCTTGCAGGTCAACCAAGGTTTCCTGCTGGCGGATCTGGGGGGATTCGAACCCCCGAGGGCGTTAACCCAACACGGATTCCAGCCGTGCGCCATAGGCCACTAGGCGACAGATCCGTGAGGCATCTTACGCGGCTCCGTGAGCATCGGGGAAATCGGCGGAGGGCAGGCGGGTGTGCTTTGGGATCGGCGAGCGGACTCGTCTAGACTCTTCCGCAACCCCCCATGTGGCGACATCTTGTCGAACCTCCCCAGGGCCGGAAGGCAGCAAGGATAAGCGAGCTCTGTTGGGTACGTGGGGGGCCTTTTCTATTTCCTGACGTCACCCGCGAGCGGTGTCCTGATCGCGGGTGATCCCGCGGATGATCGAGATCCACTTGATGCAGCCGAACACCGTCGCGACAGCGACGAGCGCGTCCAGTATCGCGACGACTACGAGCGCATCGTGGGACAGGACCTCCTCGCTCGCGAACACACGTCCCGAGATCTGGCCGGCCCACAGCGCGACCAGCCAAGCGAGCCACCACATCGCGAGGCTGGGTCGGGGCTCGTCCCGGGCGGTTGCCTTGCGTACGTCGTCGACGACCTGAAGCGGAAACCAGAGGCTGACGATCGGCACCCACCAGCCAAGCCATACCCAGACCACGCTGCGCCTCATCCGGTACGTCGGGCGGAGGGCGAGCGCGAACTCGTAGCTGTGCTGCAGCCATAGGCACCCGATGACGTAGACCGGGATCATCAGGATCACTGTCCCGAGCGAGACGATCATCCCTGCGATCAGCCAGAGCATCGTCGAGTCGTCGATCACGGACGAGGTGGCGACATCGTTGGACGCCTGCCCGGATGGATAGGACACGACAGCGGTGGCTACCTCCGCAACGGTGAGTGCCACTGCCAGCCAGATCGCCGCGGTTGCCAGTGTCCGCGGCGTGGCGGGGAGTTGCGGGGCGGGCTGTTGCGGCATGCCTGGCGCGTGCTGCTGGTAGACGTCGGGCAACGGCTGGTTGGGGAACGGCGGTGGAGCGCCGTACGGATTGCTCATCAATCGTCCTCTCTGCTTTGGGATGGCTGAGGAAACGTAGATCCGTTCATGGCGACATGCGTTGGAAGCGATCACGAACGCGTCACGATCGGAGCGGACACCCGCGGGCTGAACGAGAAGTGGTCGATCTGGGCCGAGGTGGCACATCGAGAAGGGCCCAAAGTGTCCACTTTGCCTGGTTCGTCCGACCCCCGGCCGCCCGGCGGCTACCGACTGTCGGTGGCGATCGTTAGGGTTCATGGGGTGGACGCACCGCTAGCTCTCTACCGCCGCTACCGGCCGGAGACGTTTGCCGAGGTCATCGGCCAAGATCACGTCACCGGCCCGCTGCGCAATGCGCTGGCGGGCAACCGGGTCAACCATGCGTACCTCTTCTCCGGGCCACGTGGCTGCGGCAAGACGACCTCGGCGCGGATCCTGGCGCGGGCGCTGAACTGCGAGAAGGCGCCGATCGCGGATCCGTGCGGGGAGTGCGATTCGTGCCGGGACCTGGCGCGCGGCGGGCCCGGCAGCATCGACGTGATCGAGATCGACGCGGCGTCGCACGGTGGTGTCGATGATGCCCGTGACCTGCGGGAGAAGGCGTTCTTCGCGCCGGTGAAGAGCCGCTACAAGGTCTACATCATCGACGAGGCCCACATGGTCTCGACGCAGGGCTTCAACGCGCTGCTCAAGCTCGTCGAGGAGCCGCCGGAGCATCTGCGGTTCATCTTCGCGACGACCGAGCCGGAGAAGGTCATCCCGACGATCCGGTCGCGCACCCATCACTATCCGTTCCGCCTCTTCCCGCCGAAGCTGGTCGCCGACTACATCTCGACGCTGTGCGAGAAGGAAGGCATCAGCGTCGAGGGGGCCGCGCTGCCGCTCGTCGCGCGCGCGGGCGCCGGGTCGATGCGCGACAGCCTCTCGGTCATGGACCAGCTGCTCGGTGGCGCAGGGCCTGAGGGCGTGACGTACGAGCTGGCCGCCGGGCTGCTCGGCTACACCCCGGACGCGCTGCTGGACGAGGTCGTCGACGCCTTCGCCGCCCATGACGGCGCCGCCGTCTTCGGTGTCATCGACAAGATCATCGAGACCGGCCAGGACCCGCGGCGGTTCACCGAGGACCTGCTGCGTCGGCTGCGTGACCTGGTCATCGTCAAGGCGGTCCCGGACGCGCCCGCGAGCGGGCTCATCGACGTCTCCGAGGACGGCGGCGAGCGGCTCGTCGCCCAGGCCGGACGCTTCGGGCCACATGATCTTTCGCGAGCTGCCGATGCGGTCGCGACCGGTCTGACCGAGATGCGCGGCGCCACCGCCCCCCGACTTCTGCTCGAGCTGATCTGTGCCCGGGTGCTGCTGCCCGCGGCCGACGGTGCCGACGGTCTCGCGGCCCGGCTGGACCGTCTGGAGAGGCGGATCGAGATCAGCGGTACGCCGACCGTGACCGCTCCTCCGGCGGCGGCTGCCCCCGCCCAGGACCGGCCGGTGCTCAAGCCGTCCGTCGGTGCGCCGGGACACGAGGCGGTCGCGCCCGCGATGCCGCAGCCCGAGCCTGTCCAGACGTACGCCTCGACCCCCGAGCCGGACCGTGAGCCCGCTCCGGCCGCGGAGGCACCTCTCCAGCAGGCGCCGGCCGCTCCCGAGCCGCCGAGCCAGACCCAGCCTCCGACCCAGCCTCAGGCGCAGTCGCCGGGCGGGATGGGCAACGTGGACGTCCGACGTCTGTGGGACGACGTGATCGCCCAGACCAAGGGCCTGCGCCGGGCGACCTGGTCGCTGGTGGGCCAGAACGCGCAGGTGGTCGACTTCCGCGACGGCGTGCTCACCCTCGGGTTCGCCTCACCGGGGCTCCGTGACCGGTTCGCGACCGGCGGGCACGAACCGATCCTCGGGCAGGCGCTGGTCAACGTGATCGGTATCCAGCCGAAGATCGAGGCGATCGTCGCCGGCGGTGGGCAAGGTGCCCCGCAGCGGCAGGCGCCGCCGACGCCGCAGCCGAGCCAGCCCCAGGAGCCCGCCCAGCCGCACCAGCAGCCGGAGGCATCCTGGAACGAGCAGGCGCCACCGCCCGACTGGGCCGCCGAGCCGCCGCCCGCCGACCAGCCGCCGCCCCCGCCGGAGCCGCCCGGGACGCAGCAGACCGACCCGGGATCCATCGCGCTGGCGCGGGAGGCGATCCGTCCGACGCGTGCGGCCGACTACGAGCCCCCTGTCGACGACACCGTGGCTCGCCTGGCGGAGGCGGATGCCGCGGTCAACCCTGATGACCAGGCCTACGACGGGCCGGCCGCGATGGGGGCCGAGGCGCTGCTCGCTCAGGAGCTGGGTGCAACGATGATCGAAGAGATTCCTCACAACTAGGACGGCACAGATGACGAACCCACTCGAAGGCCTCGGCGGCGAGGGCGGCTTCGACCTCAACGCGATCATGCAGCAGGCCCAGGCGCTGCAGAGCCAGATCGTCGACGCCCAGGAGAAGCTCGCCGAGACGATCGTCGACGGCACCGTCGCGGGCGGTGCGGTGACGGTCAAGCTCACCGGCGCCGGCGAACTGGTCGGCGTGGAGATCAAGCAGGGCGAGTTCGACGGCAGCAACCCCGACGACCTCGAGGACCTCGGCGCCGTGATCGTCGCCGCCTACCGCGAGGCCAAGGGCAAGGCCGACGCTCTCGCCGGTGAGGCGATGGGCCCGCTCGCGGGCGGCCTCGGTGGTGCCCCCGGCGGCGGCGAGCCGCCGTTCAAGCTCGGCTTCTGAAACAGACACAGTTGAAACCAGCACAGCTAGAGACAGGCGATAACCAAGTTGTACGAGGGTGTGGTCCAAGACCTCATCGACGAGCTGGGACGGCTGCCGGGCGTAGGTCCGAAGAGCGCCCAGCGGATCGCGTTCCATCTGCTCCAGGCTGATCCCGCCGACGTACATCGGCTGGCCTCGATCCTCAACGAGGTCAAGGCCAAGGTGAAGTTCTGCTCGGTCTGCTTCAACGTCTCCGAGGAGGAGACCTGCCGGATCTGTCGCGACCCGCGTCGCGAGCAGTCGGTGCTGTGCGTGGTCGAGGAGTACAAGGACGTCGTCGCGATCGAGCGCACCCGCGAGTTCCGCGGCCGCTATCACGTGCTCGGTGGCGCGATCAGCCCGATCGACGGGATCGGTCCCGACCAGCTGCGCATCCGTGAGCTCGTCCAGCGGCTCAACGACCCCGGGATCACCGAGGTGATCCTCGCCACGGACCCCAACCTCGAGGGCGAGGCGACGGCGACCTATCTGACCCGTCAGCTGAGCCCGCTCGGGCTGAAGGTCACCCGTCTGGCCAGCGGTCTCCCGGTCGGTGGCGATCTGGAGTACGCCGACGAGGTCACCCTCGGTCGAGCCTTCGCCGGACGCCGCGCGGCTGAGTAGCCGTTACCTGTGCGATCCCTAAGAGCCAACTTTTCACCCTCGTCAGGCCGCCACTTCGGCGGTAGCCTGACGATTCAAGGGACCTCGGGAAGGGGGCCGTCATGACGAACGACTTGACCGGCAAGGACTTCGCCACCAGCATCGCCGACTCGGTGGAGAGCTTTCTGCTCTCGGTGCGTGCGATCGCTGCGGACGGCGATGGTGGCAGCGCTGTCCCGATGCTGCTGCTGGAGGTGAGCCAGATCCTGCTGGCGGGCGCGCGACTGGGCGCCCAGCAGGACTTCGAGCCTCGTGAGGAGTTCCAGCCCGACGTCGGCATGGAAGCCGACGTCGACGAGCTCCGGATGGGGCTCGCCGAGATGTTCGGGGACATCGACACCTACAGCTTCGTCTTCGATCCGTACAGCCCGGATGTGGTCGACAGCCAGATCTCCGACGACGTCGCCAGCCTCGTGACCGACCTGGAGTACGGCTTGCGTCACTACCGTCTCGGCGACGTCGACGAGGCGCTGTGGTGGTGGCAGTTCAGCTACGTCAACAACTGGGGCAACCTGGCCGGTGCCGTGCTCAACGCACTGCTCACCGTGGTCGCTCACGACCGCCTCGACTCCGAGCCGTTCACCGGTGAGGACGAGGACCTGGCTGCCGCTGATGAGATGCTGGAGAAGACGGCCGCACCGGCAACGTAGACTCTCCCGGCGTGGGAATCGTCGTTCAGAAGTACGGTGGCAGCTCGGTCGCGGACGCTGCAGGCATCAAGCGCGTCGCTCAGCGAGTGGTCGCGACCAAAGAGCAGGGCCACGACGTGGTCGTGGCCGTCTCTGCCATGGGCGACACCACCGATGAGCTGATCGACCTGGCCAACAAGGTCTCGCCCGACGCGACCGCGCACGCGCGTGAGTTCGACATGCTCCTCACCTCCGGCGAGCGGCAGTCGATGGCGCTGCTCGCGATGGCGATCAACGATGTCGCGAACGAGCGCGGGCTGGCGTACGAGGCTCGGTCCTTCACCGGGTCGCAGGCCGGCCTGATCACCGACGCGCAGCATGGGCGCGCCAAGATCCTCAGTATCACCCCGGAGCGGATCCAGGCAGCGCTCGGCGACGGTGCGATCGCGATCGTGGCCGGGTTCCAGGGCGTCTCCAGGGACACCAAGGACATCACCACGCTGGGCCGTGGCGGCACCGACACCACCGCGGTCGCGCTGGCGGTGGCGCTGGACGCCGACGTCTGCGAGATCTACACCGACGTCGACGGCGTCTTCACCGCCGACCCGCGGATCGTGCCGACCGCCCGCAAGCTGAGCTCGGTCGCCTTCGAGGAGATGCTCGAGCTGGCGGCCTCCGGGGCGAAGGTGCTCCACCTGCGCTCGGTGGAGTTCGCCCGGCGTCACAGCCTCCCGATCCACGTACGCTCCTCCTTCTCCACCCTCACCGGCACCGTGGTCAAGGGCAGCATCGACCCGGTCTCGCCGACGGTCGACGAGCCTGGTGAGGGCGTCGGCATGGAGGCGCCGATCGTCGCCGCCATCGCCTCCGACCGCAGCCAGGCCAAGATCACCGTCGTCAACGCGCCCGACAAGATCGGCGCGGCCGCGAAGGTCTTCGAGATCATCGCCGGCGTCGGGATCAACGTCGACATGGTGGTGCAGGACGCGTCACCGTCGGGGACGGAGCGCACGGACATCACCTTCACCCTGCCCCGCGACGACGTCGAGCGTGCCGTGAAGGCGCTGGAGCCGGCGCAGGCCGAGCTCGGCTTCGAGCGAGTCAGCAGCGAGCCGCTGATGGGCAAGGTCTCGTTGATCGGTGCCGGGCTGCGCACACAGCCGAAGAAGATCGCCGACTTCTTCTCCGCGATCGCACAGGCCGGGGTCAACATCCAGATGATCTCCACCTCCGAGGTGCGGGTCTCGGTCGTCGTCGCCGACGACGAGGTCGACCGGGCCGTGGAGGCCGCGGCGGAGAAGTTCAGCGACGTGGAGGTCGAGAAGGTCTCCTACGGTGCCGAGCCCAACGGGGACGTCCCCGAGATCGTCGGGATCGCTCACGACCGCAGCGAAGCCAAGATCACTCTGGTCGGGGTCACCGACGAGCCGGGCGAGGCTGCCCGCGTCTTCGACACCCTCGCCGATGCCGGCATCAACATCGACATGATCGTCCAGAACGTGTCGGCCGAGGAGACGCGGCGTACGGACATCTCGTTCACACTCCCGCGCAGCGACGTCAAGCTCGCGCGCGCGGCTCTCGGCGACATCCAGAGCGAGATCGGCTTCGCCGACCCGATCGCCGACGAGCAGATCGGCAAGCTCTCCATCGTCGGCGCGGGGATGCGTACGCATCCGGGGATCACCTCGCGATTCTTCGCCGCGCTGGCCGCTGAGGGAGTCTTCATCCGGATGGTGTCGACCTCGGAGATCAGGGTCTCGGTGCTCGTCAGCGCCGACGACCTCGACCGCGCCGTGCGCGCCACACACAAAGCATTCGGCCTCGACAGCGACGTAGAGGCCATCGTCTATGGAGGGACCGGCCGATGAGCGTCAACCTGGGAATCGTGGGAGCGACCGGACAGGTGGGCGTCGCCGTACGCCAGATCCTGCTCGAGCGCGGCTTCCCGCTCGGCGAGGTCCGTTTCTTCGCCTCGGCGCGATCGGCGGGCAAGACCATCGAGTTCGGTGGCCGTTCGGTCGTCGTCGAGGACGCCGCCACCGCTGACCCGTCGGGCCTCGACATCGCGATCTTCTCCGCCGGTGGCGCCACGTCGAAGGCGCTGGCGCCGAAGTTCGCCGAGGCCGGCGTGATCGTCATCGACAACTCCTCGGCCTGGCGCAAGGACCCGTCGATCCCGCTGGTCGTCTCCGAGGTCAACCCCTCGGCGATGGACGGAGTCATCGAGGCCCGCCAGGGCATCATCGCCAACCCCAACTGCACCACGATGGCCGCGATGCCGGTCCTCAAGGCGCTCCACGACGAAGCCGGACTCGAGCGGCTCGTCGTATCGACCTACCAGGCGGTCTCGGGCTCCGGCGTCGCCGGCGTCGAGGAGCTGGTCAGCGAGGTTGCGGCTGCCGGCGACAAGGCCCGTGAGCTGGCCTACGACGGGTCCGCCATCACGTTCCCGGAGCCGGACAAGTACGTCGAGACGATCGCCTACAATGTCCTTCCCTACGCCGGTTCGCTGGTCGAGGACGGGCTCAACGAGACCGACGAGGAGCAGAAGCTCCGCAACGAGTCCCGCAAGATCCTCGACCTGCCCGACCTGCGTGTCTCCGGCATCTGCGTCCGCGTCCCGGTCGTCACCGGTCACTCGCTCGCGGTCAACGCCGAGTTCTCCTCGTCGCTGACCCCCGAGCGCGCCACCGAGATCCTCTCGGACGCCCCGGGCGTCGAGCTCCGCGACGTACCCACGCCTCTGTACGCCGCCGGCAAGGACCCCTCCTACGTGGGCCGCATCCGCCAGGACGAGGGCGTGCCCGACAACCGCGGCCTCGCCCTGTTCATCTCCAACGACAACCTCCGTAAGGGCGCCGCGCTGAACACCGTCCAGCTCGCCGAGCTGGTCGCCGCTGCCCTCTGACGAGACGTCAGCGACGTCGGTCGAGACGTCAATCCCGTCGGCCGAGACGTCACCGTGGTGCCAACTCGGCCGACGGGGGTGACGCTTCG